>JASFJM010000029.1:0-15710 GCA_050122055.1 Gammaproteobacteria bacterium
GGCCGGAATTTCGCTGCGGGACCGGGTCAGCATCTCGTAGAGGCTGCGGCTGCTGCTCGCGCCGCGCAACATGTCCAGGAAACCCGGCTCGCGGAAGAGCTGCGCCACCTCCTGCAGATGGTGGCTACATTCCGGCCCCTCGCCTTTCGGCAGCAGCAGGCCACACAGGAGATCCACCGGCGCACCGTCCACGGTGTCGTAGTCCACGGCTTCGCTCAGCTTGACGAACCCGGCGTAGATCCGGTCGATGCCGTCGATACAGCCATGGGGTATCGCGATGCCTCCCTCCAGCGCGGTCGAACCCACCTTCTCTCTCTGGATCAGGCTGTCGAATACCGTGCCTTGCGAAAGCTCGGGTACCGCCGTCGCCAGCAGCTCGCTGAGGATATCCAGCGAGTGTTTCTTGCTGCGGGCCTCGACGTTGCACAACACCCGGCTCGGCTCGATGACCGATGCCATATCGGTGCCGCCATGCGGTGAGACGTCCATAGCTCCCTCTGCCTAGGCTAGCCGTTGCCTGTGGGCGTCCCTGGCGTGGTGGTCGTTCTGCTTGTCCTTGTGCTTCTTCACCCGGCGGTCCAGACGATCGACCAGGCCGTCGATGGCGGCATACATGTCCTCGGCCACTGCCTCCGCAAATATGGTGCCGCCGCTGACAAACAGGGTCCCTTCCGCTTTATGTCGCAGCTTCTCGACCTCGAGGATACAGCGCGCCTCGGTCAGCTGATCACAGTGGCGGGTGATCCGCTCCATCTTGCCTTTGACATAGTCGCGCAGGGCCGGGGTAACTTCGACGTGACGGCCGGTGATGATCAGTTGCATGGCGCCTCCTGTTCCGGATGGATGGAGATTGCGGTGGCCGCAGAGGGCAGCGTTCGGCCTCTCCTGGAATGGACCGCGATCGGATCTGGATATTCGATGCGGTGTGAATGCGGCTGATATTTGATTGTTTTCTCCGCCGGGCGGCCCGCTGACCGTCCCTGATTCAATTCTAGAGCTATCTCGCGTCTCTGCCTAGCGCCGCCGCTGTGACTAGATCGCGGCCAGCTTACGGCGATCGCTGGAGGACGGTATTCCCAAGGATTCCCGATACTTGGCGACGGTGCGTCGGGCCACCTTGATACCCTCGCGCTCGAGCAGACTCGCGATTTTGCTGTCGCTGAGCGGTTTTTCGGGCGGCTCGTCCCCCACCAGCTTCCGGATTCTGGCGCGGATGGCAGTAGAGGAGATCTCGCCGCCGTCCGTGCTCGAGACGTGGCTGGAGAAGAAGAACCGGAATTCGAACACGCCTCGGGGCGTATGCATGTATTTCCCGGTGGTGGCTCGCGAGATCGTCGATTCGTGCATCTCGATCGCCTCGGCAATGTCCTTGAGGATCATGGGTTTCATGGATTCCTCGCCCTGCTCGAGGAAATCCTCTTGACGTTCGACGATGGTCCGGGCGACGCGCAGCAGGGTGTCATTCCGTATTTCGAGACTCTTGACCAGCCAGCGAGCCTCCTGCAGCTGGGTCCGCAGGGCTTCGTATTCGCTCTCCCTGCTGATCAGCCTCGCATAGGCCTGATTCACCCGCAGCCGCGGGGCGATGCTCGGATTGGCCTCTACCACCCAGCGACCTTCCTGCCGGCGGACGAACACGTCGGGCACGATGTACTCGGGGGTCCCACTGGGTACCGCGCCGCCGGGCCTGGGGTTGAGTGAGCGCAACAGGCACAAGGCTTCGTCGATGAGTTCCTGATCGGCTCCCAGCCGCCGCCGCAGCTGCGCCAGCTGCTGCTGGGCTACCAGTTCCAGGTGTTCGGCGGCGATCGCGCGGGCCAGTTCCAGGCCTGGCGTGTCATCGGCGAACTGCTCCAGCTGACAGCCGAGGCATTCGCTCAGGTCCCTTGCGCCGACACCCACCGGATCGAAGCGCTGGATGCGGATCAGTACCCGCTCGATCTCCGCTTCGTCGGCGTCAAAATCCGCGCGCAGGAGGTCCTCGATCTCCGCCAGGCTGGCGCTCAGATAACCGTCCTCGTTGATGGCGTCGATCAGTGCTTCCCCGACGCTCCGTTCGCGATCGCTGAAGCGGTCCATCTGCAGCTGCCAGAGCAGATGGTCCTGCAGGTTGTCGCGGCTGCGGTCCGGATAATCGAAGTTGTTCCGCAGATCGTCGGGCAAGGTCGAGCCGCTGGATTGGCCGAGGGTCGAGATCTCGGCGTACTCCACCTCCATCTCTTCAGCGGTGGCGGCGGGCGCATCGTCTTCCGCGGCGAGCGGTTCGGCCGCCTCGGATTCCTCCGGCTCGTCCTGCTCGAGCATGACGTTGCTCTCCAGGGCGGCCTGGATTTCGGCCTGGAGATCGAGCACCGGAAGCTGGAGCAGACGGATAGCCTGCTGCAGCTGCGGCGTCATCGTGAGCTGCTGGCCGAGGCGGAGTTGCAGGCTGGGTTTGAGCATGGGCGGGTTTTGGGTTGACGCGGATCGGCGCCGCGCCGCAGCGGTCAACGCCTAGAGCCGGAAATCTTCTCCGAGATATACCTCTCTGACCTGTTTGTTCTGCAGGATCTCATCGGCATCGCCGGCGGCGATAACCTCTCCGCCGCTGAGGATATACGCGTGGCTGCAAATGCCAAGGGTCTCCCTCACATTATGATCCGTGATCAGTACGCCGATGCCACGATCCCGCAGATGGGCGATGATCCGCTGGATATCCAGTACCGATATGGGATCCACGCCAGCAAAGGGCTCGTCGAGGAGGATAAACGCCGGATCGGCGGCCAGCGCCCGGGCAATCTCCACCCGACGTCGTTCGCCGCCGGACAGGCTCAGGCCCTGGCCGCTCCGGATATGCGAGATATGCAGCTCTTCCAGCAGTTCTTCCAGCAATCGCTCCCGGTCCGGCCGTTTGATGTCCCGGCGCGTCTCCAGCACGGCGAGGATGTTCTGTTCCACGGTAAGGTGACGGAATACCGACGCCTCCTGAGGGAGATAACCGAGCCCCAGTCGGGCACGTCGATGCATCGGCAGATTGGTAATGTCCTTGCCGTCGAGGAGGATGCGCCCGCCGTCACAGCCGATCAGGCCGACGATCATGTAAAAAGCGGTCGTCTTCCCGGCGCCGTTGGGGCCCAGTAGCCCGACGACCTCGCCGCCGGAGATTTCCAGCGAGAGCCCGTCGACCACTTTACGGGAGCGGAAGCTCTTGCTGATTTTTTCTGCGATCAGGGTCGTCACCTGGTCAATTCCTCGCTAGGCGAGCTGCCGGCTTCCCCGGCCGCTTCCGGGTTTTCCGCATCGGTGGGCGGGGTAATCGTTATCCGCACCCGCTCCTCGTCCCCCTCGTCCGAGCCGGCCATGACCCGGCCGTCGGCCACCCGGTAGATCAGCCGGCTGCCGGACACTTCGTTGGTGCCGTCCAGCAGCCGGGCATCGCCCGAGAGCACCAGCTCCTGCTGTTGATGATCGTACTCTATGGTACGGGCATCGCCACTGATGGCGCGGAAATCTTCCGTCCGTTCGCGTTCGAAGGTTGCCGGATCGCCCCGGGCGACCGTATTTCTAAGCTGATGATCCCGGAAGCGCAACCGGGCACTATCCGCGAGGATGCTCGCTCCCTCGCCGGCGATGATCACCGCGCCGCTGAAGTCCCAGGTACTGTCGGAAAAGTCCAGTTCCGTCGCCTCGGCCGTATCCGCCGAGATCGAGAACGGCCCCTGGCTGATGCGTATGCCCCGGAATACCAACAGCCCGGCTTCAGCGTCAAACTGTGACGAGGCGGCTTCCAGGGCGATGGGTTCTCTGGAGTCGGGGAAGATCGCGTCTGCCGCGGCCCACGGCAGCAGCGCCAGCAGGAGCAGCCATGGCCGGACATTAGGGCGCGAAATAGCCATTGACCCGCGATTCTAGCGCCACGGTCCCCGCCATCAAATCGACCGACATCCCGGTGCCTTCGATCTGGCCGCCGCCACGATGGAGTATGACGCGCTCGCTGGTGGAAGCCCGGTGGGCGATTGCGTCGAGCTTGAGGGTGCCGGTCTCCAGAACGGTCGGCGGCGCGAGTTCGCCCGCCCAGGCGACCGACACGTTCCCGCTGAGCCGGATGTCGCGCCAGTCCAGGGCCACGTCGCCGCGATCCGAGTGTACGGTCCAGCGGCCGGGGCCCGAGCTCTCGTACTCCAGATAGACGTCCCTGATCCCCAGGGTGGTCGCATCCAGCGGCTGTGTCATCTCGGCGGCGACCAGGCGGTACAGGGGCCGCCCATCCGGTCCGGGCGAGACCACGATGGCGTCGCGCAGGTAGACACCCTGGACCTCCACGCTGATGGAGGGATCGATGTCCTCGCGGTCCTGGAGGTAGAGCTGCCAGCGCCAGGCGCCGAACGCCGCCATGCCCGCCAGCATCAGCCCGGCGAAGGTCCGTCCGGTCACGGCCCCGGGGACCTGGCCTGGATGACGAACTCGCAGAATTCGCGGACGGCGCCACGCCCGCCGCAGGACCGGGCCTGCCAGTGACACAGTTCGGCGACGGCGTCGACGGCGTCGGCGGGACAGGCGGCCAGGCCGACCTCCCGCATGACTGCCAGGTCGGGCAGATCGTCACCCATGAAGGCGGTCTGCCGGGCGGAGCATCCGAGTTGGGCCAGCAGACGCTCGAACAGGGGCAGCTTGTCATGATCGCCCTGGAAGACATGGCGGACGCCCAGCTCCTCCATGCGCAGGCTGACGGCGTCAGAAGCGCGTCCGGAGATGATGGCGACCTCCACCCCGTTCGCTTGCAGCCGCTTGATTCCGAGCCCGTCACGGACATGGAAGACCTTGGTCTCTTCGCCGGCCGGCGAGTAGATCAGTCGTCCATCCGTGAATACGCCATCCACATCGAAAACAGCCAGGCGTAGCGCCCTTGCCCGGCTGGCGGGATCCATCAAAGCACGCCCGCGTGCAGCAGGTCGTGGATATTGAAAGCGCCGATCAGACGGGTCTGGTCCTCGGTGACGAGGAGCGCGGTGATGGAATGGTCTTCCATCATGCGCACCGCTTCTTCGGCGATCACATCCGGGCCGATAGTCTTGCAGTCGGTGGTCATCACCGAGTCCATGGCCGTGGACTGCAGGTCGCAGCCGACATCGAGGGCGCGCCGCAGGTCGCCGTCGGTAAAGATGCCGATGACCGTGTCGTCCTCATCGACGATGGCGGTCATGCCGAGGCCGGTCCGCGTCATCTCCAACAGCCCTTCGATGACCGGCGTCTCGGCCTTCACCTTCGGCACCCGCTCGTCGGTGCGCATGAAATCGGAGACCTTGAGCAGCAGTCGCCGGCCCAGGGTGCCGCCGGGGTGAGATCGGGCGAAATCTTCCTTGGTAAAGCCGCGGCACTCCAGCAGCGCGACCGCCAGCGCATCACCCATCGCCAGGGTGGCCGTCGTACTGGCGGTCGGCGCGAGATTCAGCGGGCAGGCCTCTTTGTCCACCGCTATGTGCAGATTGCAGTCCGCGGCCTGGGCGAGGACCGACTCCGGGCGACCGGTCATGGTGATCAAGGGCACGCTCAGTCGCTTGATCAACGGCAGGATTAGGACGATCTCGTTGGTGCCACCCGAGTTGGAGACGGCCAGCACCACGTCTTCGCCAGTGATCATGCCCAGGTCGCCGTGGCTCGCCTCCCCGGGATGGACGAAGAAGGCCGGGCTGCCGGTGCTGGCCAGGGTCGCGGCGATCTTGCTCGCGATGTGGCCGGACTTGCCCATGCCCGTGACTACGATGCGACCGCGGCAGTTCAGGCAAATATCGCAGGCCTTGAGGAAATCACCGGCCAGATTGTCGATCAGGCCGGAGACTGCCGCGGCTTCTATCTCCAGGACTTCCCTGGCCAGGTCCAGCACGCGGTTGTCATCCAGATCGCGCGCCCGCGCCGCGCGACGGAGAGGTTCAGAAGAAGCCAAGTATGTGACCCTCGTAGCCGATGAAAACGAGCAGCAGTCCCAGCCCGTGCCAGCGGGAAATATGGCCGCTACCGGTGAAATTGTAGGTCAAACCGAACAACACCAGGGTCACCGCGATCATCATCGGCAGGTGCAACTGCAGCAAAGACGGGTCGAAGGCCATGGGATCGATCAGCCCGGCCGGGCCGATGACGGCAAGGCAGTTGAACATGTTCGAGCCGACGATATTGCCCAGGGCGATGTCGTGTTCTTTCTTCAGGGCGCTCACCATGGACACCGCGAGTTCCGGCAGGCTGGTGCCGACCGCGACCACCGTCAGACCGATGACCAAGTCGCTGACCGACAGCGCCAGGGCCAGATTGTGGGCTCCCCACACCAGCATCTCCGCGCCCCCCAGCAGCACCCCGAGCCCGACGACCAGCCAGAACACGGCCCTGGGCATCGTGATGACGGCTGGGATCTCCGCTTCGATCTCGGCGGTCAGGGTGTCCGATTCGGACGGCACCGTGGCCAGCCGCACCAGCCAGTGCATGACCACGAACAGGCCGGCGAGCAGCAGGGCGCCGTCCAGACGGCTGAGTTCGTTATCCAGCAGCAGCATCACGCACAGGAGCGTGACCGCCAGCAGGGCCGGCATTTCGCGCTGCAATACCGAAGAGCGGACGCTGAGCGGGCGGAGCAGGGCCGCCGCCCCCAGCACCAGGGCGACATTGGCGATATTGGAGCCGATGGCGTTGCCCAGCGCCAGATCGGCATTGCCGTCCAGCGAGGCACTGATGGAGACCAGGATCTCGGGGGCCGACGTCGCCAGCGCGACGACGGTGAGGCCGATGAGCAGGGCGGGGACGCCCAGGTTTCGGGCGGTCCCGGCGGCGCCTATGACAAAACGATCCGCGCCCCAGATCAGCAGGGCGAAACCGGCAAATGTCGCAGCGGAATAAAGCAGCATGAATACGAGGCCCCCTGGCCGAGCGGGCCGTGGGGCCGCCTGCGGGGCGCCAATGATACACGCTGGGCCGGTGAATGATCGACCGGCCCGGCCGGCCCCCGATTTCCGGTCGACCGCCGCTTCCAGTAGAATCCCGGCCCGTCGCGAAGCGCGCTATCGATCCAGCCTGAGAAGGATCCCGATTCATGAAGACAGAAGAGATCGAAGCCCTGATCCGGGCCACGGTCGAGATCGCCGAACTCGAGATCCGGTCCGAAGACGGCGTCCACTTCACCGCCCTGGTGGTCTCTCCCGAGTTCGAGGGTCTGCGCCAGCTCCAGCGCCATCAGCTGGTCTACAGGGCCCTGGGCGAGCGCATGGGCAGGGAGATCCACGCCATGTCGATCCGGGCGCTGACCCCGGCCGAGCGGCTGGGCGCCGCCGGCTGAGAGCGGCGCGCGGTCAGAGTTGGACAAGCTCATCGTAAGCGGCGGCGGGCCTCTCGACGGGGAGGTACGGGTCTCCGGGGCGAAAAATGCCGCCCTGCCCATACTCGCCGCTACGCTGCTGGCTGATGGCCCCATGGATATCGGCAATGTGCCGCGGCTGCGGGACGTCAACACCACGGCCGAACTGCTGCGACGAATGGGCGCGCGGCTGGACCTGGATCATTCCGGCCGGGTCCGCGCCGACGCGGGCGGCACCGACAACTTCTTTGCTCCCTACGAACTGGTCAAGACCATGCGGGCATCCGTGCTGGTGCTGGGGCCGCTGGTAGCGCGTTTCGGCAGGGCGGACGTCTCACTGCCCGGAGGCTGCGCCATCGGCGCGCGGCCGGTGAATCTCCACGTATCCGGCCTCCGTGCCATGGGTGCGGAGGTGCGGATAGAGGACGGGTATATCAAGGCTCGCGCGGAACGGCTGCAGGGTGCCCGCATCGTGCTCGAGACCGTCACCGTGACCGGCACCGAGAACCTGATGATGGCGGCGACCCTGGCCCGGGGCGAGACAGTCATCGAAAACGCCGCCCGGGAGCCCGAAGTCGGAGACCTGGCCGCCTGCCTGCGCGGCATGGGAGCGATCATCGAGGGTGACGGCACCGACACCATCCACATCCAGGGGGTCGAAAATCTGACCGGGACCCGCTACGAGGTGCTCCCCGATCGCATCGAGACGGGAACGTTCCTGGTCGCGGGCGCCATCACCCGGGGCCGGGTAAGGACCCTGGGTACCCGTCCGGACAATCTCGATGCGGTGCTCGCCAAGCTGGAGGAGGCGGGCGGCCGGATCAGCGCCGGAGACGACTGGATCGAGCTGGACATGCAGGGCCGAAGGCCAAAGGCCGTGGACCTCCGGACCTCGCCCTATCCGGGTTTCCCGACCGACATGCAGGCGCAGTTCTCGGCCCTGAATGCCGTCGCCGAAGGCGTGGGCACGATCACCGAGACCGTATTCGAAAACCGCTTCATGCATGTCCAGGAGATGCAGCGGATGGGTGCGCGGATCCGGCTCGAGGGCAACACCGCCATCAGCGAGGGCGTGGAGCGCCTGCAGGCTGCCCCGGTCATGGCCACCGACCTGCGGGCTTCGGCCAGCCTGGTGCTGGCGGCGCTGGTGGCGAGCGGCGATACCCCGATCGAGCGTATCTACCATCTGGATCGCGGCTACGAGCGTATCGAGGACAAGTTACGGCCGCTCGGCGCCGACATCCGCCGCGTACCGGGCTGAATCCGGACCCCTATCCGCGCCCGGGGGAAGGCCGTTCGGCGACCTCGGCGGCGACCCGGAAGCCCCGGCCCAGGCGGCTCCCGCTCAGCACGATGCGAGTCCCGGGCGCCATCCTCGCGACCTGCCGCAGGGCGTCCTGCCAGACGACCACCGGCTGATCGTTGATGTGGGTGATGACGTCGGCGGGCCTCAGTCCCGCAACATCCGCCGGGCTCCCCGGCTGGACGCTGGTAAGGATGATACCGAACGGATCGTTCAGACCCAGCGAGCGGGCCTGTTCGGCTGTCAGCGTCTCCGTGCCCACGCCGAGCCAGCCACGGATGACCCGGCCATGCTCGATCAGATCCGCCATCACGCCGCGCACCAGATTGACCGGGATGGCGAAGCCGATCCCTTCCGAGTCCAGGCGGCGGGAGAAGAAGGCGGTATTGATGCCGACCAGTTCGCCGTCTGCATTGACCAGCGCGCCGCCGGAGTTGCCGAGATTGATGGCGGCGTCGGTCTGGATGAAATTCTCGAACGGCGATAGCCCGAGCTGGCCACGCCGGGTGCCGCTGACGATCCCCTGGGTCACCGTCTGGCCGATACTGAAGGGATTGCCGATGGCCAGTACCACGTCGCCCACGCGCAGCATGTCCGAGCGTCCCAGCCGGATCCGTGGCAGGTCTTCCAGTTCGATCTTGAGCAGGGCCAGGTCGGTATCCGGGTCGGTGCCGACCCGCGTCGCCGGGGCCACCCGGCCATCATTGAGCACGACATCGATCGCGTCGGCGCCGGCGATGACATGGTCGTTGGTGATGATGTGGCCCTCCGGGCTGAGGATCACCCCGGAGCCGAGGCTCTCGCCGCCGGCTGCGCGGCCGGCCGCCGGGGCGTCGCGCCTGGTGCCGATCAGGTTCACCACTGCCGGTGCCGTCGAGGTCACGGCGCTGGCGTAGGACGCGGGACCGCTTGCGGGCTGTCCGCCGCTGCCGGGCAGCAGCTCCGGGAACAGATAGACCACTACGAATGCCGCCGCCAGACCGACGGTTGCGGATCGCAGGAAGAATGCCAATGCGGTGCTCAGCCCAGACATATCTCTGGATAAACGCCTCGGACCAGGGGTCGACGGATTATGCGATGGCCCATCGCCGGAAACAATTTGCCCTGTAGTCCGCGCCGGGTCGGCGTGTAGGCAGCGCAACAAACCGGCGTGTATAATGGCGGGATTGCGAGCCCGCGGTACGGTAACGACAGACGCCGCTTGCCGGCGGGCCCAATAAAATCCTGTCGGTTTGCCCTGGAGATTCCTTTAGATGAGCGACGACGTTGATCTGAGCAGACGTCATTTCCTGGGCGTGGCCACGGCCGTCACCGGCGGTGTCGGTGCGGTTTTCGCCGCGGTCCCCTTCCTGGCCTCCTGGCAGCCGAGCGCCCGTGCCCAGGCCCTCGGCGCGCCCGTGGAGGTCGACATCGGCAAGCTGGAGCCCGGCGCCATGGTCAAAGTGGAATGGCGCGGCAAACCGGTCTGGCTCCTGCGCCGCTCCGACGACATGCTGGAGCGGGTGGGGAAATCCGGTGATCAGTTACGGGATCCGGATTCCGAGCAGCCGCAGCAGCCCGAGTACGCCAAGAACGAATTCCGCTCGATCAAACCGGAAATCCTGGTGGTCGTCGGTAGCTGCACCCACCTGGGGTGTTCGCCGATCGAGCGTTTCGACGTGGCGCCGGCGGATCTGGGTGCTGATTGGGAGGGCGGCTTCTATTGCCCCTGTCATGGCTCCACATTCGACCTGGCCGGAAGAGTCTACAAGGGTGTGCCGGCGCCGCTGAACCTGGCCGTGCCGCCGCACCGGTATCTCAGCGATTCCGTGGTGCTCATCGGTGCGGATTCGGGGGTGGCGTGATGAGCAGTTCTGCACACGATACGGGCAGCGCCGTGGCCGGCCGTCAGAGCGGCTTCTACGCCTGGATCAACAAGCGTTTCCCACTCGACCGGATGCTCAAGGAGCACGTGACCGAGTACTACGCGCCGAAGAATCTGAACTGGTGGTATGTGTTCGGGTTCCTGTCCATGCTGGTGCTGGTGATCCAGCTGCTCACCGGCATCTTCCTGACTATGAGCTACAAGCCGTCGGCGACCGAGGCCTTCGCCTCGGTCGAGTACATCATGCGCGATGTGGAGTGGGGCTGGCTGCTGCGCTATATGCATTCCACCGGCGCCTCGCTGTTTTTCGTCGTGGTCTACATTCACATGTTCCGCGCCCTGATGTATGGCTCGTACAAGAGTCCGCGGGAACTGTTGTGGGTGATCGGCATGTTCATCTATCTGGCGCTGGCGGCTGAGGCTTTCTTCGGCTATCTGCTGCCCTGGGGCCAGATGTCCTACTGGGGCGCCCAGGTGATCGTCTCCCTGGCCGGCGCCATCCCCCTGGTCGGTGAGAGCCTGGTGGAATGGGTGCGCGGCGACTTCTTTATCTCCGACATCACCCTAAACCGGTTTTTCGCCCTGCATGTCATCGCGGTACCGCTGATCCTGGTCGGTCTGGTCGTGGTCCACATCCTGGCTCTGCACGAAGTCGGCTCCAACAACCCTGACGGCGTCGAGATCAAGGAGAAGAAGGGCCCCGACGGCAAGCCGCTGGACGGCGTTCCGTTCCATCCCTACGACACCGCCAAGGATCTGATCGCGATGATCGTGTTCCTGATCGTCTTCTCGGCGATCGTGTTCTTCGCTCCGGAGATGGGCGGCTACTTCCTCGAGCACGCGAACTTCGAGCCGGCGGATCCGCTGAAGACGCCGGAGCACATCGCCCCGGTCTGGTACTTCACTCCGTTCTACGCGGTGCTGCGGGCGGTGCCGGACAAGCTGGGCGGCGTGATCCTGATGGGCGGGGCCATGCTGGTGCTGTTCTTCCTCCCCTGGCTGGACCGGAGCCCGGTCAAGTCCATGCGCTATCGGGGCTGGATGTCCAAGACCGCTCTGGCGGCCTTCGTCATCAGTTTCATCGCGCTCGGGTACCTGGGCACGCAACCGGCGACCGGCGCCTACACCGTGGCTGCCCGGGTGTTCACGGTGATCTATTTCGCCTACTTCCTGCTGATGCCGTTTTATACCAGGCACGATGCGGTCAAGCCGGTGCCGGAGAGGGTGAGTCATCATGGCTAGGAAGCTCATCGCCTGCCTGCTGGCCCTGCTACCCGGTATCGCCGCGGCGGCCGGTGGCGCCGCTCATCTGCAGCCGGTCAGCGTCGACATCTCCAACGAGGCGGCGCTGCAGCGGGGGGCCAAGTATTTCGTCAATTACTGCCTCGGCTGCCATTCCGCCCAGTATGTGCGCTACAACCGCCTGGCGATGGATCTCGGTCTGACCGAGGAACAGCTGGTGGAGAACCTGATGTTCACGGGCGAGCGGCCGTTCGACACCATGGAGATCGCGATGCCGGCCCAGGAGTCGGCCAACTGGTTCGGGCGCACGCCGCCGGATCTGTCACTGGTCGCGCGGGCCCGCGGCGAAAGCTGGATATACAGTTTTCTCAAGTCCTTCTATGTGGACCCGTCCAAGCCGACCGGCACCAACAACCTGGTCTTGAGCGGAGCCAGCATGCCTCACGTCCTGTGGGAGCTTCAGGGCGTCCAGCGAGCCGTATTCCGTCAGGAGACGGATGCTCAGGGTGGCGACCACGAGGTATTCGATCGCTTCGAGATCGTCACGCCCGGCAGCATGGACCCGCAGCAGTACGACACGATGGTCCGGGATCTGGTGACCTTCCTGAGCTACATCGGTGAGCCGGTGCAGCTGGAGCGCCGCTCGCTCGGGATCAAGGTGATTCTGTTCTTGCTGGTCTTCCTCCTGTTTGCGGTTCTCCTCAAGAAGGAAATCTGGAAGGACGTCCACTGACTTAGCGAGCCGTGCCCGTCGGGCGCGGCGAGAAATGACCTGGAGACTTCGAATGGCGTTGATTGCCAACCGGCGGTCCGTGATGACGCTTTTTTCGCACCCGACCGATCCTCACAGCCATCGGGTGCGGCTGGTGTTGTCTGAGAAGAGTATCAATGTCGACATCGTCGACGTGGACGGTCCGACCCTCCCCGAGGATCTTCTCGATCTCAATCCCTACCACAGCGTGCCGACCCTGGTGGATCGCGACCTGGTACTCTACGACTCGCGGGTCATTATCGAGTATCTGGATGAGCGCTTCCCGCACCCGCCGCTGATGCCGGTAGACCCGGTGACCCGGGCACAGTTCCGGCTGGCGCTCTACCGGATCGAGAAGGACTGGTACACGCTCGCCATCGAGATTGAGGAAGCCCGCGACCGCAAGACGGCGAATCGTGCGCGCAAGATCCTGCGCGAGAGCATCATGGCCAGTGCCGAGGTATTCAGGGCCAAGCCATATTTTCTCAGCGACGAATTTTCGCTGGTGGACTGCACCATCGCGCCCATCCTGTGGCGTCTTCCCCATTACGAGATCGATCTTTCCGCCGCCGAAGCCAAGCCGGTGGCCAAATACGCCGAGGCTATGTTCGAGCGGCCCTCCTTCCGCGCCAGCCTGACGGAACTGGAGGCCGAGCTGAGGCCCTGACGGCCCTGGTTCGCGAGCCACCGGGTGAATCCTCGCCGGCCCTATCTGTTACGGGCCATGCATGAGTGGATTATCGACAACGGTCAGACCCCCCACGTCGTGGTCGACGCGGCGATCGAAGGTGTCTGCGTGCCGTCGGAACACATACGCGACGGCAAGATCGTGCTCAACCTGAGCTACGATGCCACCAGCGATCTCATCATCAGCAATGACCTGCTGGAATTCGACGCCCGCTTCGGCGGTCAGCCGTTCCATGTGAGCGTGCCCAGCACGGCGATCCTGGGCATCTATGCCCGGGAGACGGGACAGGGCATGATCTTCGGCGCCGAGGACGAGAGCCCGGAGCCGGATCCCGATAAGGACGGACCCGACAACGGTGGCCGCCCCCATCTGCGCGTCGTCAAGTAGAAACGGGAACGTCCGGAAAGAGTTTTCCCGGATTGAGGATGCCGAGCGGGTCGAAATCCCGCTTGATCCGTCGCATCAGTTCCAGGGTCTCCGGCTCGATCTCCAGCGCCACCGCCTCGCGCTTTTCAAAACCGATCCCGTGCTCGCCCGAGAGGGTGCCGCCGAGCTCCAGCACTTTGCGGAACATGGCATCCATGCAGCGCACCATGCGTTCGCTTTCTCCGGCGACGGCCGGATCACCCAGGATGTTGACGTGGATGTTGCCGTTTCCGGCGTGGCCGAAGCTGACGATGGTGACCGCGAATTCCTTCTCCATCGTGCCGAGGGCGGCGATGAGGTCGGCCATCCGCGACACCGGGACCACCACGTCTTCGTTGATCTTTTTCGGGGCGATCTCCCGTAGCGCCGGCGACAGGGCCTTGCGGCTGGCCCAGAGAGCCGCCACCTCGGCCGCGTCCCGCGCCGTATCGAGGCAGATCAGGCCATCGCCCGCGGCTGCGTCGCGGACCGCATCCGCGGCCAGCTGCAGGGCGCCGGCTGCGCCGTCCACCTCGATCAGAAGCATGGCCCCCGCGTCTTCCGGAAGGTCCGGGGCTCCGGACCTCCGCACCAGCCCGATGGCGTTGCCATCCATGAATTCCAGCGATCGCGGCACCACGGGTCGGGCCATGATGCGGGATACCGCCGAGGCCGCGGCGGCCATGTCCCGATACAGGGCGCGCAGGGTCACGATGGCCTGCGGCAGCGGTGTCAGCTTGAGGGTGGCTTCAGTGATGACGGCCAGGGTGCCCTCGGACCCGATCAGCAGACGGGTCAGGTCGTAGCCGACCACACCCTTGGTGGTGTAACAGCCGGTGCGCAGGCTGCGCCCGTCGCCGGTGACCGCACGCAGACCCAGAGTGTTTTCCCGCGGAGTGCCGTACTTGACCGCGCGGGGGCCGGCCGAGTTGCATCCCAGATTGCCGCCTATCGTGCAGTAATCCGCGGAGGTCGGATCCGGGGGCCAGAAGAACCCCTGCTCGCCAGCTGCCCGTTGCAGATCGCCGTTGATCACCCCGCATTGCACGACCGCCACGCGGTTGTCGGGATCGATAGCCAGGGTCCGCGACATGCGTTCGGTGGATAGCACGATCCCGTCTTCGGACGGCACCGCCGCGCCGGCGGTGCCGGTGCCCCGGCCGCGCACCGTGAGCGGGATCTGGTGCTCGTTACAGGCCCGGACTGCCAGCACGACACTGTCGTGGTCCTCGGCCATCACCACCGCGGCAGGCAGGGTCTGCCGGCGGCTGTTGTCGTATCCATACGCCCATCGATCCGCGGCATCGGTCAGCACCCGGGTCGGGCCAAGCTCCTCATGCAGCCGGGCGATCAGCTCGGTACGGCGGTCATCGTTCGTCGACACGGGATCAGCGACCGTCCGGCCCGCTGGCGTCACCGGGTTCGAGCAGGGCGGTATCGATAAGGTCGCACAGGCAGTGGATGATCAGCAGATGCACTTCCTGGATCCGCGCCGTGCGTTCGCCGGGCACCCGGATCTCGACGTCGTCCGGGCTCAGCAGTCCGGCCAGAGGGCCTCCATCCCGGCCTCCCAGCACCACGATCCGCAGACCGCGTTCGATGGCAGCCGCCGCCGCCCGGCAGATATTCGCCGATTGGCCTGATGTGCTGATCGCCAGCAGGACATCCCCGGGCTGGCCCAGGGCACGGATCTGGCGGCCGAATACCTCGGCGTAGCCGTCGTCGTTGGCGATGGAGGTCAGAGTCGAGCTGTCAGTGGTGAGCGCAAGCGCCGGCAACCCGGGCCGCGTGATCTCGAAGCGGTTCAGCAATTCCGAGGAGAAGTGTTGGGCGTCCGCGGCCGAGCCGCCGTTCCCGCAGGCCAGGATCTTGCCGTTGCCCTGGAGGCAATCCGTCATGGTCCGGGCGGCCAGGACGATGGCGGGCGCCAGATGGCTGGCAGCCTGCTTGGCGTCGATGCTGGCCTGGAAGTGCTGCCTTACCCGTTGCTCGAGATCCATGGAGTTCCTGCCATCTCCGCTGTCGCGCCCGTACGCCACCGGAAAGCATCCGAACGCGCGATCAGGCGCTGAATGCGGCTTCTATCCAGCGGAGTTCATTGTCACCACCACCTGGTGATATTGCCACAACGTCAAAGCG
>JASFJM010000030.1:0-15611 GCA_050122055.1 Gammaproteobacteria bacterium
CGACCTGCAACGCTATCTGCTGGATAGTCCGGTGGCGCCGAGACTGGGCGAGGGATTTGCCCGGCTCCGGGCCGAAGCGGGTCAGACCGAAACACGTGTGGATCTGCTGTTGCCGCTAAAGGATCTTGCCTCGACCCGGGTCAATGCCGAGATCGATATCAGCGATGCGGTGCTGGGCTACGGATATATTCCGCATACGCTTTCGGCGGTCAACGGGACGCTGATCATGCGTGGCCCGCGTTTTTCCGGACAGGCGCTCGCTGGCACGCTGTTCGGCGAGCCGGTGCGCATCGACGTAGAGCCCCGGGAAGACGGCTCGACTCGGGCTTACGCCAGCGGCACTGTCACTGCTGCGAGTCTCGCCGACCCGGTGGGCATCCCGCTGGCGTCATACCTGCGGGGCGCCAGCGACTGGCAGGGATTCGTGCATTTCCCCAGTCCACAGCCGGATGACCGCTTCTATATTCATCTCGACAGCCAGCTCCAGGGCATGGCGATCGGATTGCCTGCGCCCCTGGCGAAGGAAGCGCCAGCCCAACTACCGTTGAGTATCGATTTTCGTTTCCCTGATGCCCGGGTCACCGAGTGGGACGCTGTCCTGGGCGACCGCCTGGCGGCCACCTTGCGTTTCGATCTGCTGGAACAGGGCCTGGAATTCGATGGCGCAACGGTACAGATCGGCAGCCAGGAATCGCCGTCGTCGGCTCGGCCGGGTCTGGTCATCGCCGGCTATACGGGCACCCTGTCCGTCGATGATTGGCTGGAGGTCGAGTTCGGGGAGGGCGACGGGCCCGGTCCTGAGCAGGTCCTGACCGCCGTGGATCTGTTCGTGACCGATCTCAGGGTCGTCAACCAGCACATCAGCGACGCATCGGTGCAGCTGACCCAGGCGAGTGGCGCCTGGCAGGCCGAGATCGACAGCCAGAGTGCCAGTGGCGTGATCACGATCCCGTTCGAGCTCTACGCCAGCGATCCCGTGATCGTCGACATGCAGCGGCTGGCCATCGACGACGAGGACGCCGACGGCAGCGGAGACAGGCTGGATCCGAAGCTGGTCCCGGCCGCCAGCATCAGCATCGTCGAATTCTCGCTGGAGTCCATCCGGCTCGGAAGCCTGGACGGGTCGATCGAACGCCTGCCGGACGGCTTCCGGACCGACGGATTGCGCATGCGTGGCGATGGTTTCGAGTTGGAGCTCGCTGGCAGTTCGCGGCTGTCCGGGCAGCTGGACCAGAGCCGGTTCACCCTGGTGGCCGACAGCAGGGATGTGGGCGGCGCGCTGGAATTCATGGGTTTCGCCAGCGGCATCGATGCGGAAAAAGGCCGCTTCGAGGCGGATCTGAGCTGGAGCGGCGGGATGCCGGCTTCGATCCTGGCGGTCGCCGAGGGCACGGCCAAGATCAACATCGAACAGGGCAGCCTGACCGACGTGGAGCCGGGTACCGGACGCGTTTTCGGTCTGCTCAGTATCCAGGCGCTGCCCCGCCGTCTGGTGCTGGATTTCCGCGATATTTTCCAGAAGGGCTTCTTCTTCGAGCGCTTTCGCGGCGAGTTCCGTATCGCTGACGGCCAGGCCTATTCCGACAACCTCGTGCTGAAGGGTCGCGCTGCAGATATCGGCATCGTCGGCACCGTCGACCTGGTGGGCAGGAGTTATGACCAGGTCGCCGTCGTCAGCGCCGAAGTCGGCAATACGCTGCCAGTGGTCGGGGCCATCGCCGGCGGGCCGGCCGTGGGCGCCGGACTGTTCGTACTCAAGGAATTGTTCAAGGACTCGCTCAGCGGCATCATCCGGGCCCAGTACACCATCACCGGCCCCTGGGACGATCCCCGGGTCGAACGAGTGGCGCTGGGGGAAGCTGGAGGAGAGACGGCCCCGGCCGACGGAGATTCACCACCCACGCCAGCGGACACGGCTGATCAGGAGGGTTCATGAGCACCGGCGATGTCGGGCCATCGGGGCCATGCCGGATCGCTGCCTTGCAGATGGTGTCCGGGCCCCATGTCGAGGCCAATCTCGAAACGGCTTCGGCGCTGCTGGAGGAAGCGGCGGCGGCAGGCGCACGACTGGCGGTGCTGCCGGAAAATTTCGCCTGCATGCCCATCCGGGAGGCGGACCGGATCGAGATTGCCGAGCCTGAGGGCCAAGGGCCGATCCAGACATTTCTCGCCAGCCGGGCCCGGGAACTCTCATTGTGGATCATCGGTGGCACGCTGCCCTTGCGGGATACCGGGGCGCTGCCGTTCTCAGCCAGTCTGGTGTACGACGCCGATGGCGAGCTAAAGGCCCGTTACGACAAGATCTACCTGTTCGATGTCAGCCTGCCTTCCGGGTCGGAGCGCTACGCCGAGTCCGCCTTCGCCGCGCCCGGTCGCGCGCCCGTCGTGTTGGATTCGCCAGCGGGTCGTCTGGGTCTTTCGGTCTGTTACGATGTGCGATTCCCGGAATTGTTCCGCGGCATGCTGGACCGGGGCTTGCAGACCATCGCGCTCCCGGCCGCGTTTACCGCGGTGACAGGCCGGGCCCACTGGGAGACCTTGCTGCGCGCGCGGGCGATCGAGAACCTGAGCTGGGTGATCGCCGCCGCCCAGGGTGGCCGCCACGCCAACGGCCGCGAGACCTGGGGCGCCAGCATGGTAGTGGACCCGTGGGGCAAGATCGTCGACCGACTGGACAAGGGTCCCGGGGTCGTGATCGCGGATATCGATTTTCATCGGCAGAGAGAGATCCGCCGGACGTTCCCGGCGCTGGACCATCGTCTGTCGCCAACACGATTCGAGGAGCATTGAGATCCAGATGAGCGAACAGGCCCTGCAGATCGCGCGCGAGCGCATATTCCATCCGGCGGGCATCGACGATGCCGATATTGGTCGTCTGCTGGGTAGCGTGATGGCGCGCTCGGTCGATGCCGCGGACGTCTATTTCCAGTACAGCCGCCATGAATCATGGAGTCTGGAGGACGGTATCGTCCGCGAGGGCGGCCACAGCGTCGATCAGGGGGCGGGCATCCGGGCCATCAGCGGTGAGAAGACCGGTTTCGCCTACTCCGACGAGATCGTCATGCCGGCCCTGACCCAGGCGTCGCGAGCCGCCCGGTCGATCGCCCGACAGGGTCAGAGCGGCGAGATCCAGGCATGGCAGGCGGCTGGCGCCGGGCAGCTGTATGCCCCGGTAGATCCCCTGGGCAGCATGGCCGACCAGGACAAGGTGGCGCTGCTGGAGCGCGTCGACAAGGCCGTGCGTGCCATGGATCCGAGGATCGAACAGGTGATCGTGACCATGGCGGCGGTCCACGACGTGATCCTGGTGGCTGCCTCTGACGGCACCCTGGCTGCCGATGTGCGGCCTCTGATCCGTATGAACGTCTCGGTCATCGCCGAGCAGAACGGTCGCCGGGAGCAGGGCTATTCCGGCGGCGGTGGCCGCCACAGCTACGACTGGCTGTTGCAGGACGAGCGCTATATGGAGTTCGGCCGCGAGGCGGTGCGCCAGGCGATGGTGAATCTGGAGGCCGAAGACGCGCCGGCCGGCACTATGCCCGTGGTGCTCGGACCCGGCTGGCCCGGAGTACTGCTGCACGAGGCCATCGGCCACGGGTTGGAGGGGGACTTCAATCGCCGCGGCACCTCGGCCTTTGCCGGCCGGGTCGGCCAGAAGGTCGCCTCGGACCTGTGTACGGTAGTGGACGACGGTACCCTCCCGGGCCGTCGCGGCTCGCTCAATGTGGACGACGAGGGCACGCGCAGCCAATGCACCACGCTGATCGAGAACGGCGTGCTCAAGGGATTTATGCAGGACAAGCACAATGCCCGGCTCATGGGCGCGACCCCGACCGGGAACGGGCGGCGCGAGTCGTTCGCCCATCTGCCGATGCCGCGGATGACCAACACCTACATGCTGGCGGGTCCCCACGAGCCGGCCGAGATCATCGCCAGCGTGGAGCGCGGTTTGTACGCGCCCAACTTTGGCGGCGGCCAGGTCGACATCACCTCCGGCAAATTCGTGTTTTCAGCCAGTGAGGCCTACCTGATCGAAAACGGGCAGGTCACCCGGCCGGTCAAGGGTGCGACCCTGATCGGCAATGGACCGGATGTGCTGACCCGGGTCAGCATGGTGGGCAACGACCTGGAGCTCGACGCCGGCGTCGGGATCTGCGGCAAAGAGGGGCAGAGCGTGCCGGTCGGTGTGGGTCAGCCGACCCTGAAGATCGATAATCTGACCGTGGGCGGCACCGGCTGAGGGGTAAATCGCGGGCCCATCAGGCGCCCATGTGGTCCGCATCGAGCATATATTGACATCCAGCGGTCGATAGTTAATATTCAGTCGACGGCTGCACGGACAGCAGATCGGTACAGGAGTACGCCGTCCCCCTCGGGCCCGGAAGCCGCGCAGGTTCCGGGCCTTCTTTATCGTCGGATGATGGATCCGCAGGATCCGGACGGCGTCATTCCGCCCGGGCGTTCTCCGATTCCGTGGTCTCCGCCGCGGCCGTCACGGCTGCTTCGGTGCTGCCCTCGCGCACATAGAGCAATTCGTGCTCACCGATGACGAACACATCGCCATCCCGCAGCCGGCGCTTCTTGATCCGTTGGCCATTCATGTAGATGCCGTTGGTGCTGTTCAGATCCTGCAGGATGGAGTCCTTGTTGTAGGTCAGGATCTGGGCGTGATGACGGCTCACGAATTTGCTGTCTATCTGTAGATCGTTATCCTCGGTCCGCCCGAGGATCAGCCGGCCCTGGATGATCGGGAACTCGATCGACTCTTCGTCGGCGTGCGCCACCATCAGCTTGGCGATGGGCTGACCCTCGGTGAAGCTCCGCTTCTTGCGCGGCCGCAGGACCGACAGCCGATTGGTGCGGCTCCGATAATCGGTCCACTGTAGCTCGTCCACAGCCGCCAGGATCTCGTCCTCTCCGATTTGATCCTTGTTTTCGGCAAAGGCCGAGAGCATCGCCGTGTCGCATAGGGTGTTGATCAGACGCGGGACGCCACCAGTGTACTTGAACACCAAGTCGTAGGTGCCGGGCTCGAAGATCTCACGGTCGCCGGCGCCGGCGACTGCCAGGCGGTGGCCGATGTATTCGCCGGTTTCTTCCTCGCTCAGAGGCTTGAGGTGATAACGCAGGCGGGTACGCTGGGCGAGCTGCTCGAAGTCAGGGGCATCCAGCGTCTCGTTGAGTTCGGGCTGACCCGCGAGGATGATGCTCAGGACCTTCTCTCTGCCGCCGCCCACGCCCGAGAGCAGGCGGATTTCCTCCAGCACCGAGCGATCCAGATTCTGCGCTTCATCCACCACGATCAGGACCTTGTGGTCCCGGGAGAGAAGGTCTTCGAGATGGCGCTCGATGGTGTCCAGCAGTTCGGCCTTGCCCATCTTGAACGGCCGGTAGCCGAATTGGGACAGCAGACCCTGCAGGAACTGGACCGCCGTCACCTGGGTCTGGGACAGACGCGCCACCGTGACGGT
Organism: Gammaproteobacteria bacterium; assembly: GCA_050122055.1. Taxonomy (GTDB): domain Bacteria; phylum Pseudomonadota; class Gammaproteobacteria; order Steroidobacterales; family XN24; genus CAMYOC01. The sequence goes on from JASFJM010000030.1 coordinate 5,472, forward strand.
ATCGTCCAGCTCCGAGACGAACTTTTCGATCAGTGTCGTCTTGCCGCAGCCGATTTCGCCGGTGATGACCACGAACCCGTCCGTGAACCAGAGGGTCGACTCAACATAAGCCAACGCACGAGCGTGCTGCTTGCTCAAGAACAGGAAATTCGGGTCCGGGCTCAGCCGGAACGGGTGTTCCTGGAGTTGGAAGAGTGAAAGGTACATCCGTTGCTGCAAGGCATCCTGGGATCAGCCGGGCAGTTTTCCACCTCCGGCCGGGTTTGCAACTATATCGGTTAAGTCGCGGCGATGAAATACTGGGAAGCCGGCAGTCGGCCCGGGCATCCGCCCGATCAATCCTGATCGCGGCCGGCCAGCGCCAATAGTCCGCGGAGGCCGTGGTCACGCTCCGCCGGGTCGTCGCGCACCACCGTGCAGTGGCCCAGTTTCCGCATCGGGCGTGGCGTCTTGCCGTAGCCGTGGAAATGGGCCCCCGGGATTGCCAGGACGTCTTCGAGGGCTGGTAATTCGCCGAGCAAATTGACCATGCCGGCGTGGCCGACGGCGCGGGTCTCGCCCAAAGGCAGATCGAGGATGGCCCGGACATGATTCTCGAACTGGCTGCAGACGGCGCCCTCGATGGTCCAGTGTCCGGAATTGTGGACCCGTGGCGCCATCTCGTTGGCCAGCAGACGATCTCCTTCGACGAAGAACTCCACCGTCAGCACCCCCGCATAATCCAGGTGCTGCATCAGGCGACCGATATAGCGTTCGGCGGTGGTCTGCAGCGCCGGTGCGGCCAGGGGGGCCCGGGTATGGGAGAGGATGCCGTCCACATGGACGTTTTCCGCCAGCGGATAGCAGCGGGTTTCGCCGCCCGGACGTCGGACGCCGATCAGGGACACCTCGCGATCGAATTCCACCAGTTGTTCCAGGATCAGCGGATAATCGCCGAAGCGTTCCCAGGCCGGTGCGACGTCGTCTTCCCGGCGGAGGAACGCCTGGCCGCGGCCGTCGTAGCCCAGTCGCCGGGTCTTCAGCACCGCCGGCAGCCCGATCAACTCGATGGCCTCGTCCAGTTCGTCCCGGCTCGATACCGCGGCGAAACGGGGCGTGGGGATGCCGAGGCTGGTGAAGACACGCTTCTCGCTCAGACGGTCCTGGGCCGTGGCCAGGGCTTCGACCGGTGGCAGGAACGGCCTGGTCCCGGCGATGCCGCGGACTGCCGACTCGGGCACGTTCTCCACATCGAAGGTGACCACGTCCACACGATCGGCCAGGGCGGCAAGGGCCGCCGGGTCGTCAAAGGCGCCAGTGATGATCTCGCCCACCTGGCCGCCCGGAGCCTCGGCGCTCTGATCGACAAACACGAATCGCAGACCGAGGGGATAGCCCGCCAGGGCCAGCATCCTGCCGAGCTGGCCCGCGCCGATGATGCCGATCTTCATGGCTGCCCGGTGTCGTCCGTCCGCGGGTCCGGTCGCTGCAGGACGGCCTCGGTCTGTGCCGCACGGAAGCGGTCCAGATTTGCCGCGATATCGGCGTCGTCGATAGCAAGGATGGCCGCGGCGAGCAGGCCCGCATTGGTGGCTCCGGCCTTGCCGATGGCGAGCGTGGCTACCGGGATGCCCGCGGGCATCTGCGCGATGGAGAGCAGGGAGTCGAGACCGTTCAGAGTGCGCGACTGGACCGGCACTCCCAGCACCGGCAGCGGGGTCTTGGCAGCGGCCATCCCCGGCAGGTGCGCCGCGCCGCCGGCGCCGGCGATGAGGACCTTGAGCCCGCGCTCGCGGGCGGCGCTGCAGTACTCGAACAGAAGATCCGGCGTCCGGTGCGCCGAAACCACGCGGACTTCGTAAGGGACCGAGAGTCTGTCCAGGGCCTCGACGGCGTGGGACATCGTGTCCCAATCCGATTTCGAGCCCATGATGACGCCGACGAGAGGTTTCATTGGACTATTCTAGCAGCGCAGTTCCGGGCGCGGCACGATCAGAGCTCGCCCGCCCTGTCCCCGTCTGCGGGCACGATGCTGTCCAGGTAACGGAACAGAGCGCGTCCCGCCCGCTTGCGTCGAGCTTCGTCCAACGGGCCCCCGGCCGCCGCAGCCAGCTTCCGAAGCTCGGCTGCATCGGCACCGAGCGCGTCCACGCAGGCATCGATGGCGGCATCGCCTTCTTTCAGGATCCGGTCCCGCCAGCGTTCCAGAGCATGGAAGCGCCGGCGTTCGCGCTGGGCCAGATCGGCCCGCCGCGCGAGGAACCCCTCGAGTGCTTCGGGTTCGATCTCTCGCATCAGCTTGCCGATATATTGCCGCTGGCGGCGTAATGCGCCGTGTTTGGTGAGCCGGCGCGCGAGTTCCACTGCCTCCCGCAGCTTTTCCGGGATCGGCGCTTCCGCCAGAGCCGCCGCTGGCAGCCCGATCAGAGCTTCGCCCAGGCTCTGCAGCGCCTCGCTCTCGCGCTTGCGCCGGGTCTTGCTGGGCTTTAACCCGGAATGGGCGTTCATGAGCCGAGACTATCGAGGCCCCGGTCAAGGGAGCCGATGAGCGCATCGACCTCCGCGGCCGTGTTGTAGTGGACCAGGGAGACCCGGACCACGCCGTCCTGCCCGGTCAGTCCGAGCCGCTCTACCAGCCGCGGGGCATAGAAATGGCCCCAGCGGATACCGATGCGATCCGGCTCGCACAGAGGCGGGATCTCAGACGAACGATGACCCCTTGCGACGAAAGAGATGGTCGGCAGACGAGCCGGCGAGGGTTCGGGGCTGCCCATTATCTCGATCTCTGGTCGACCGTTCAGATAGTCGAGCAGGCGCGTTCCGAGTGCGGCCTCCTGGGCGGCGATCGCCGGCCACGGCTGGGTCTCGCCCAGCTGCCGGGCAAGCGCGGAAAAATATTCCGGCACCGCCGCGGCTCCGTAGAGCAGCTCATAGGGAAAGCCTCCCGGTTCCAGCTTGCCCGGCCCGTCCATGGCGTCCATGAATTCGTGATTGATATTGCGCAGTTCCGCCAGCCGGTCGCGGCGGGCGAACATCACCGCGCAGTGGGGACCGTAGACCTTGTACAGGCTGAATACGTAGAAATCCACGTCCCAATCCCTGACGGGCAGGGGCCGATGCGGCGCATAGGCGACGCCGTCGACGCATACCCGGGCGCCATGCCGATGGGCCAGCGCAGTGATTTCCGCCAGCGGCGTAGCCTCGCCCAGCAGGTTGGAAGCATGGGTGAAACAGACCAGACGGCTGCGGTCGTTGAGCAGCGGCAACAGATCGTCGATCTCCAGCCGGCGGGTATCCCGGTTGAGGTGCCAGGTTCGCAGCGTGATGCCGCGCTCGGCGAGCCGGCGCCAGGGGGTGATATTGGCCTCATGATCCGCGTCAGTGACGATGATCTCGTCGCCCGGTGACAGCCCGGGGGCGATCGCCCGGGCGAGCCTGGAGACCAGGCTGGAGGTCGAGCTGCCGATCACCAGTTCGTCGGCGCCGGGCCTTGCGCCGCCCGGCACGCTCATCATCGACGCCAGAGACTCGCGCGCCTGCTCGAGCAGCTCACCGGCCTCCGCCGAAAGCGCATAGCTGGCTCCGAGCTGGACCGGCCAGCGGGCCATGTATTCGCTGATCCGATCGATCACCCGGCCCAGCGGCACCGAGCCGCCGGCGTTATCCATCAGCACCCAATCCGTCGCCAGCGCCGGGAACCGGGCGCGCACCCAATCCATGGGCAGCGGGGTTGAGCGGACGGCTTGCGGAGGCATCGGTTGGACCCTGGCGTGGCAAAGGCGGCGATCATACCATCCGATGCCTGCCGGGCCCCGCCATCCGGGTGCTAGAATCCCGGCGCCGAAGGAACAGGATGACGCCGTGGACAATGACCCCGCATTTGAATTCGGGATGACCCGCTCTGACTTGCAGACGCTGATCGAGGAGGCGCTCGCGCAGGCCGCCGCCGCAGGTGCCGGTCAGGCGGAGGCGGCCGCCAGCCTCGGCACCGGCCTGTCGGTGATGGTGCGCCGTGGCGAGGTAGAGACGCTGGAGTATCAGCGCGATCGGGGATTTTCCCTCACGGTCTTTTTCGGGCCGAAAAAAGGCAGCGCCAGCACCTCGGATCTGACTCCCCAGGCGATCCGCGAGACCGTGGAGAAGGCCTGCAGCATCGCGCGTTTCACCGCCGAAGATCCGCTCTCGGGTCTGGCCGATCCGGATCTGATGCCTGATCGAGTGCCGGATCTGGATCTCGACCACCCCTGGCCCCTGAGTCCGGACGAGGCCATCCGCATCGCTGCGGAATGCGAGGCTGCGGGTTTGGATTTCGACCCCCGCATCACGAATTCCGAGGGCGGTACCCTCAACAGTCATCGCGGCCTGCGCGTCTATGGCAATTCCCATGGCTTTACCGGTGGCTATTCATCCAGCAACCACGGGGTCAGTTGCGTACTGGTGGCGGCGGGTCAAGACGGCAGCATGGAACGCGACTACTGGTACACCGCCGGCCGCGATCCGGCCGGTCTGGATCCGGTCCCCAACGTGGGCCGGCGCGCCGCGGAGCGGGCGGTGGCGCGGCTCGGTGCGCGCAAGCTCGCCACCCGGGACGCGCCCGTGTTGTTCCCGGCAGAACTGGCGCGGGGTCTGATCGGGCATTTTGTCTCGGCCATCCGCGGTACCGCTCAATACCGCAGGGCATCGTTCCTGCTGGACGCGGTCGGTCAGCAGGTGTTCCCGGAAGGCCTGGGCATCGATGAGCGTCCCCATATCCCGGCGGCGATGGCCAGCGTGCCCTTCGATTCCGAGGGCGTGGCCACCCGGGATCGCGCCCTGGTCGCCGACGGCAAGCTCGAGTCCTACGTCCTGAGCAGCTATTCGGCGCGTCGCCTCGGGCTGAAGAGCACCGGCAACGCCGGCGGCATCCACAATCTGATCGTCGCGCCGGGCGCGGGCAGCCTGTCTGAATTGATGACCGAGATGGACACCGGGTTCCTGGTCAACGAGTTGATCGGCCAGGGTGTCAACACCGTGACCGGAGACTATTCACGCGGCGCCGCGGGCTTCTGGGTCGAGGATGGCGAGATCCAGTATCCGGTCAGCGAAGTCACGATCGCCGGCAATCTGAAGACCATGCTCGCCGGCATCGCCCGCGTGGGTGACGATATCGATACCCGGGGTGCAGTGCGCACCGGGTCGATCCTGATCGACACCATGAAGATCGCCGGCGACTGAAACTCCGTCCGATGCCCGGTCAGGCGACCGCGGCGGGACTGTCGAGTGTTGCAGGGGTGTCCTGGCTGATGACCAGCTCCCGCAGCGTCAATCCGCCGAGCTGGTTGTCGATCTGTCCCTCGATCTCGTCGAGGAGTTCCTCGGCGGCCGGCTGCGCATGCGGGAGCCGTCTCGTCCCTGCCGAAGAATCCCGGACGGTCCGCAGCAGATCCGAAACCCGGATCGCGCCCAGGTCACGTCCCGGCAGCAGCCCGCCGCCCTCTTCGTAATCGAGCATGCCGCCCCGGTGCAGCGCATCGGCGATGTTCGCCAGGGTATCCGCGGGCACCCCCATGACATCTGCCAGCTCTCCCAGTTTCGGTGCGGGCGGTCCGCGCATGAACTGACCGGCCACCCGCATCATGAGATCCACCGCGAGCGCTTCCCGGCGCCGGCCGCGGACCTCTATCCTCCTCCGTCCCATCCTGAGGGCTTTGGGATGCTGGAAATAGAAGGCGATCTGAGCACCGAGCAGCAGGATCAGCCAATTGATGTACAGCCAGATCAGCGCGATGATCACGATCGCAAAGCTCGAGTAGATGGCCGCGTACTTGGTCGATCCGACCACGAACGCGGCGAACACCTTGCCGGCGGTGGCCCACAATACGCCGGCGCTGGTGCCGCCGACGATAGCAGCCAGCACCTTCACCCGGGTGTTGATAACGAAGATATAGATAAAGGCGAAGACGAAGGAGACCAGGACGATGGGCAGCAGCTTGCCGGCCAGCAGGAGGCCGCTGCCGAAGGGCTCTATTGCGCTCAATCTCTGCACCAGCGCGTGGGAGGAGATCGAAGCGATCATGCCCATGGCGGTGAACATCAGCACCGGCCCGATCAGCAGCACGCTCAGATAGTCGCTGAACCGCCGGGCCAGGGACCGGGAATGCTTGACCTGCCAGATCCAGTTCACGCTGTGTTCGACCTTCTGCACCATCGATATCACGGTGAATATCAGCAGAGCGAGACCGATGCCGCCGAGCACCCGGCCCTGGACATTGTCGACGAACCCGATCACCTGGTCGGTCAGTTCGACACCCTTCGGTCCGAGGGGCTCAAGGGCCGTATACAACAACGGCTGCAGTTCCCGGTGGAAACCGAAGCCCTTGAGCACCGAGAAACTGAACGCGATCAGCGGCACGACGGACAGCAGCGTGGTGTAGACCAGGCTCATGGCGCGCAGGGTCAGCTGCCCGGTCGCGATGTCCCGGCCGAGGGCGTAGATCGCGCGCATCGGTCCCAGCAGGAGCCGGCCAGGCCCATCGTTCAGGAAGGGCGGCGGCTCCCACAGGAATCGTTCCACTATCGTCTGCAGCGAGTCTTGCATGCCGTTGCTCTGTGGCTCCAGGCAGCTTAAAGCCTTGCAGAACTGGCCATGGCTGGCAAGGAAACAGCCACCGATCCGGGATGGTGATCGCCGGGCGGAACGCCGCAATTCAGAGGCTGAGATGGACAGACGTCCGCTGCGCATCGTGCTGCTGGCCGACGGCGTCAGCCAGATGGCGCAGCAAATCAGTCGCGAGGTTGCCCGGTGATCAAGCGCAGGGCTTCGCGGTATTTCTCCGCCGTGCGATCGATGATCTCCCGGGGCAATCTCGGCCCCGGCGCCTTCTTGTCCCAGTCCAGGGTCTCCAGATAATCCCGCACGAACTGCTTGTCGAAGCTGGGCGGGCTGATGCCGGGCCGGTAGGACCGGGCGGGCCAGAATCGAGAAGAATCCGGCGTCAGGATCTCATCGATCAGGAACAGGCGATCGTCTTCGTCGAGACCGAACTCGAACTTGGTGTCGGCGACGATGATGCCGCGGGTCCGCGCATATTTCGCGGCCGCATCATAGAGAGCGAGCGAGATTTCACGCACCCGCCTGGCCAGGTCGGTACCGACCATGGCGGCCGCCTGCTCGAAGCTTATGTTTTCGTCGTGCGCGCCCTTGGCGGCCTTGGTCGCCGGCGTGAAGATCGGCTGTGGCAGGTGATCGGCCAGCTGCAGATCAGTGGGCAAAGGGATGCCGCACACCGCGCCGCTTTGCTGATAGTCCTTCCAGCCCGAACCGATCAGATAACCGCGCACCACCGCTTCGATCGGCAGCGGCTGCAGGCGGCGGGTCACGACGCTGCGGCTGGCCAGCGGCGTCGGATCCACGCCCGCCGGGAGCACCGAGTCGAGACTGTCCTCCAGCAGGTGGTTGGGGATTATCTCCCGGGTCCGCTCGAACCAGAAGTTCGAGATCCTGGTGAGCACCTCGCCCTTGCCGGGGATCGGATCCGGCAGCACCACATCGAAAGCCGACAGCCGGTCGCTGGCGACGATCAGCATGCGTCGCTCATCGATAGCATAGACGTCCCGGACTTTGCCCTGATGGATCAGCTCAAGGCCCGGGATGCGGGATTCGAAAACGATGCTCACGATCTTCTCAGTGCGGCTGTTATCGGCGGCGTGGTCAGAAGCCGCCAGGGCTGCTGTCGAGGGGCGGCGATGGCTCGACCTGGCGCGGGAAGTTGTCGGGATCCCCGAGCAGTTCGGCGAAGCGCCGGGTGGCGTCTTCGTTGCTCCCCAGGTCCCATGCTTCTGCCGCCCTGCGCCCTTCGTCGCGGATCCTGAGCGCTGCCTCGTCGGAGGCGCGGTAGAGCATCTTCAGGGTGCCTATCACTTCCTCCCGGTTGCTGCCCTCGAAGGTCATCAGGGCGTGGCCCATGGCATTGACGCGCGCGTCTTCGTCGAGTTGCTGCGGCAGCGACGCGTGCTGGCTGATGCTCTCCAGGGCGCCGAACACGTAGTGGAGGAAATAGGTGTGCATCACGGGATCCTCGAAGTGTTCGGCACCGGCGGCCTTGGCGGAGAACTCTCCGAACAGCAGCGTCTGCCGGGCGGCGATGGCGATCGCCTCCAGGCGCGGATCCTCCGTGCCCGTACTGTCCTGTCCTGATACCATGCGAGCGACTCTCCCCGTCGAATTAGCCCGGCCTTACCACTGGACTGGCTGCGGAAGCCAGGAAACCCGACATTCTTGCAGCAGCCATGAGTCTCCGTCAATTCCCGCCCCGGCCACCGACCGGAACCCGCCCGGCTCCACCCAGCGACGTCGATGGGCTGGGGCGGTAAGCTTATCGGCGCCGCAGTCGGCGCCATGGCGGGCGGACCCGTGGGAGCGGTGCTGGGCGCCTTGCTCGGACACCAGTTCGACCGCGGCTTCGGCGAAACGGCGCGGCGGCCGCCGCCTGAAGTACAGGATGCCTTCTTCTCGGCCACCTTCGCGGTCATGGGAAATATCGCCAAGGCGGATGGCCGGGTGTCGGAGGACGAAATCCGCTCGGCGCGCTCGGTCATGCATCACATGCAGCTGCGGCCGGAACAGGTGAGCGAGGCGATCCGGCTGTTCAATGAGGGCAAGCGCCCGGACTATCCCATCGGGGACACCCTGGCGCGATTGTCCAGGCTCGCCGGTGGCAGCCACAACCTGGGGCGGGCCTTCGTCGAGATCCAGATGCAGGCCATGCTTTCGGCGGGACCGGTGCATCCGGCGGCCCGCGGGGTGTTATGGGAGGTGGCCAGCCAGCTGGGCGTCGGTCGCGTCGAGCTGGCCCAGATCGAGGCCCTGATCCGCCTCCAAACCGCGCGGGCCCAGCGACCGGCGGGCCGGCCCGGCGGCAGTCGGGTGGCGGAGAGCTACAAAGTGCTGGGTGTGGAGCCCACGGCCAGCGACCGGGAGGTCAAGACCGCATATCGTCGCCTGATGAACCAGCATCATCCGGACAAGCTGCGGGCCCGGGGCATGCCCGACTCCATGATCCCGGTGGCCGAAGAGAAGACCCGGGAGATCCGCGCCGCCTACGACAACATCCGGGAGACCCGGGGGACGCGTTGAAGCGGGCTGCAGGGCGGGCAGCCTTGGGGTAGAGTTGGCGGCCTCGGCCGCGACCCGGAAATAGAATGAAAGACCATCTCATCGCCCCCTCCATCCTGTCGGCGGACCTGGCGCGCCTGGGCCAGGATGTGGATGCAGTGCTCGAGGCCGGCGCCGACATCGTCCACTTCGACGTCATGGACAATCACTATGTGCCGAATCTCACCTTCGGCCCTGCGGTGTGCAAGGCGCTGAAGAACTACGGCATCAAGGCGCCGCTGGATGTGCACCTGATGGTGAGCCCGGTAGACCGATTGATCGAAGATTTCGCCGCGGCGGGCGCCAGCTATATCACTTTCCATCCGGAGGCCAGTGATCACGTGGACCGCAGCCTGCAGCTGATCCGGGACAGCGGCTGCAAGGCCGGTCTGGTGTTCAATCCGGCCACGCCCCTGAGCTGGCTGCAGCATGTGATGGACAAGCTCGACATGGTGCTGATCATGTCGGTCAATCCGGGCTTCGGCGGTCAGGCATTCATCCCGGCGGCGCTGGACAAGCTGGCAGAAGCAAGGCGGCTGATAGACGCCAGCGGCCAGGACATCCGGCTGGAAGTGGACGGCGGCGTGAAAGTCGACAACATCGGCGAAATCGCGCGGGCCGGCGCCGATACCTTCGTCGCCGGTTCAGCCATCTTCGGCAGCGATGACTACAGGGCCACGATCGAGGCCATGCGACGCGAGCTTGCCGCCGCCTGATCCTGCAGACGGAGCCTGCGCTTGATCCTGGTGATCGACAATTACGATTCGTTCACCTACAACCTGGTGCAATACCTTGGCGAACTGGGCTGTGACGTCCGGGTATTCCGCAACGATCGCATCACCCTGGACGGCATCCGCCGCCTCCGTCCCGACCGGCTCGTGATCTCGCCGGGCCCGGGCACCCCGGATGACGCCGGCATCTCACTGGCCGCGGTCTCCGCGTTCGCAGGAGAAATGCCGATCCTGGGTGTCTGCCTCGGTCACCAGAGCATCGCCCAGGCCCTCGGCGGGCGCATCGTCCACAGTCCC
>JASFJM010000031.1:0-15337 GCA_050122055.1 Gammaproteobacteria bacterium
CGATTATGTAAAGTCCAGCAGGGGCGAGCGATTGCGACCCGCGGCCACCAACGCCAGCCACTTCGACGGCACTTGTGCGCCGGCATCGCGGGCCCCTTTTTCGTCATCGAACGCCGCGAATACGCATGCGCCGGTGCCCGTCAGCCGCGCCGGAGCGAACCGCCCCAGCCAATCCAGCGCTTCGGCCACCGCCGGGTATCGGCGCCTCACCACCTCGGTACAGTCGTTCCCGCCCCCTTGGGCAAGGAAACGGGATATTGTGATTGGGGCTGAATTTCGTGTCAAACCGGGGTCCCGGAACACCTCGGCCGTGGGCACCCGGCAGCCCGGCGCGATCACCAGATACCAGGGCTCCTCCAGGGTCAGCGGCGTCAGGCGATCGCCGATGCCCTCGGCCCATGAGGCCTGCCCGCCCACGAACACCGGCAAGTCCGCACCGAGGCTGGCGCCGAGTTCCTGGAGCCGTTCCCGCCCGAGACCGGTGTCCCAATAGTGATCAAGGGCCACCAGGGTGGTAGCGGCGTCCGAACTGCCCCCGCCCAGACCGCCACCCTCGGGGATACGCTTGGCGACATGGATCTCGGCCCCGCGCCTGCAGCCTGTCTCCTTTCTCAGCAGCGCAGCGGCCCGCACCACCAGGTCCTCGTCCTCGGGCAGACCCGCCAGCCCGAGCGGACGGGTGATACGCCCGTCATCCCGGGGAAGGAACCGCAGTTCGTCGCAGTAATCGAGGAATTGGAAAGCGGTCTGCAGCTCATGGTAACCGTCCGCCCGGCGGCCGAGGATACGGAGCATCAGATTGAGTTTTGCCGGGGCCGGCCAGACCGCGCCCCAATCCGGGCCCGGCCGGGCGGGCCGACTCATAACAGGTCTTCGTCCAGCTCCGGTGGCTCCAGCCGCCAGCGATCGGCGACCACCTTGATCTGCACATCGCCGTTGACCATCACGATCTTGCGGGGCAGGTCGAAGCCTTCGTGACTGCGGTAACCGTCATAGCTGACGTCCCAGCCGCCCTGCTCCAGCTCCAGCAGATACCCGTCCTCGTCCACCACCTCGTCCCCTTCGATGGCCGGGTCCGACACGCCGACGATCCAGAAACGCATGCTGTGGACAGGCACGCTCCAGCCGAAGCGCTCCCGCATCTCGATCTCGGGATCGTTCAGATAGAACTCGTCACCGCCGGTGGTCTTCACGCGCAGCCGTTCCAGGTCGCCATGGATGCGGAAGCCGCCGAATCCGAACGGGCCACGGAAGCGAAAATCCAGAGCGTCTTCCAGCTGCTCCCAGGACAGGGTGCCGTTGTAGCCGTCGCGGCCGGTCTTCAGGGCGATGCGGCCTTCCATCCGCCAGTCGTCGAGGCTGCGCAGCAAATCCCGGCGATCCAGCCAGTCAACATCCACCGATTCCCCGATTCGATCTCGCGGCGCCACGCAACCTCCCACCATCGAAAGCACCAGGAGCAGGATTATAGCCCGATTCATTGCTGCAGCCGGTTTATCACTTCCTGCAAGATGCGGCTATCGGGATTTTCGGACAGCGCATCGAACCAGATTTCTTCAGCCGCTTCCTTATCCCCCATGACCCAGAGCACTTCACCAAGATGGGCGGCGATCTCCGGGTCTCCGTCCAGAGTCCAGGCCCGGCGCAGATAGCGCTCCGCCTCCTCCAGATTGCCCATGCGGTACTGGACCCAGCCCATGCTGTCGATGATCGCCGGGCTGTCCGGCGAGCGCTCCAGAGCCGCGGCAATGTATTGGTAGGCCTCATCGTAGTCGGTGGTGCGGTCGGCCAGGGTATAACCGAGCGCATTCATGGCGATGGGATCGTCCGGGTTCTCCTTCAGCAACTTCCGCAACTCGTCCAGGGCGTCATCGAGACGACCCATGCGGTCGTACAGGAACGCCCGGGAGTATCGAAGACTCTGCTCGTCCGGATGGCGATCGAGCTCCTGGTTGTACATCGCCAGCGCTTCCTCGTAGCGCTCCATCCGCATCAGCAATTCACCGCGGGCGCCGATGATCTGAAGGCTGGAAGCGCGATCCATCCCCGGCACCAGCTCCAGACTTCGCAGCGCGTTCTCCGGGTCGCCCAGACGATAGAGGATCAGCGCCAGACGGACCCGCGCTGCGGCCAGGTTATCCCCGCTGGAGACGCGGGCGTAGAAACTGGCAGCACCGTCCAGGTCCTTCTCGATCTCGGCGATGCTGCCCAGATAGAACATGGCGTCGTTGACATAACGACCGGTCCCGATCAACTCGATCAGATACCGCTCGGCCAGTTCGTAGTTGCCGCTCTGGAACTCCAGCAGGCCGAGGGTGCGCAGCGCGCCGGGCAGCCGCGGATAATCCGCCAGCAACAGCTCCAGTTCCAGACGCGCCTCCTCCACCCGGTCGGCTGCCAGCTGCAGGATCGCGAATTCCAGGCGCAGACGCGGATTTTCGCGGAAATCGGGCCAGTCCCGCAGGGAATCCATGGCCTCCTCGGCGCGGCCGTCGGTCATCATGGCCCGGGCGCGCAGCACCGCAGCCTCGTCCCAATCCGGCCGCAGCGCCAGAGCGCGATCCGACCCGGCCAGGGCGGTCTCCAGGTCGCCTCTGCCCAGGGCCATGAAAGCGAGGGCGTAGTGGGCGGTGGCGTCGTCGTCGTGATCCCGGGCAAGGCGCTGCATGGCCTGGTAGCCCGCCACCTGGTTGCCGTTCTCGGTGAGGACCGGCAGCAGGGCGACAAAGCCCTGGTCGGTCTCCTTGCTCACCAGCTGGTAGAGCCACTCCAGCTCCGGCATGGCCTTGCCCACCCGGTTACGTTGCAGGTACAGGCTGGCCAGCTGCCGGCGCGGCGGCACCGCGTCGGGGTCCAGCTTGATCCAGCGGCGAGCGGCATTCAGGGCCTCGTCGTAGCTGCCGTAGTCGAACACCATGGGCGCAGCCCGGGCCGCCAGATCCGGGTCGTCGCTCTGATCCAGGGCCAGGGCGTACTGGCGCGCCGCCTCGGCAAAATCGTGCTGCTGGACGGCCAGTTCGGCCATCAGGATGTGCTGTTCCGCAGTCTGCTCATCGTCGGCGCCAGCGTCCGGCTGCGGACCGGATTGAGCGCAGGCGGTGATCAACAGACCCAGGGTCAGCAGGACAGGGAGGTATGTCTTCATGCAGGCAGGGAGGCTCGGTGGACTGGCACTATAACTGATTGCCGCGGCGCGGGAAGCAATCGCGTCTTGTCTGTACGACTCCATTGCCGGACAATTGTTCAAGCTCCGGAATCGGCTTCTGCTCGCTTATGCCCTTGAAGATCATGGGAATTAACCACCGGACCGCCCCCGTCGACATACGGGAGAAGGTGGCGTTTGGTCGTGAGCAGCTGGACGAGGCCTTGCGCGAGCTGGTCGGGCTGCCGGCCATCGATGAGATGGTCATCGTCTCGACCTGTAACCGCACCGAGCTCTACGGCGAATGCGGCCCGGGCAGCAGCAAGCTCGTGCGCGAATGGCTGATGGAATACCACCGGCTGCAGGGCCAGCTGGACGACTGCCTGTATACCCTGGATCGCAGCCGGGCCATCACCCATACCTTCAGCGTCGCATGCGGGCTGGACTCGGCCATCCTCGGCGAGCCGCAGATCCTCGGTCAGATGAAGGACGCCTATCGGGTGGCGCGGGATGCCGGCACCGCCGGTCCGGTCCTGCACCCGCTGTTCCAGCAGGCCTTCTCCGTGGCCAAGACCGTGCGCACCGACACGGATATCGGCGTCAGCGCCGTGTCGGTAGCCTATGCGGCTGTCAGCCTGGCGCGGCAGATCTTCTCTTCGTTCAACAAGCATTGCGCGCTGCTGGTGGGCGCGGGCGAGACCATCGAGCTGACCGCCCGGCATCTCCAGCGCCGCGGCATCGGACGGATGATCATCGCCAACCGCAGCGTCAGCAAGGCGCGCGCCCTGGCCCATGAATTCAAAGGCTTCGCCATCGGCCTGGACGAGATCCCCGACCACATGGCCGAGGCGGACATGATCATCACCGCTACCGCCAGCCCGGAGCCGCTGATCACCAAAGGCCACGTCGAGCAGGCGCTCGAGACACGGCGGCGGCGGCCGATCTTTGTGGCCGATCTGGCGGTGCCACGGGACGTGGCGGCCGACGTGGCCGAACTCCAGGACGTCTATCTCTACACCGTCGACGATCTGCAGGACGTCATCCGCGAGAACCTCCGTTCGCGCAAGGAGGCGGCCCGCCAGGCCCAGCAGATCATCGAAGCCGAGGTCGAACGGTTCGCGCTGGCGCAGAAAGTACGCGACGCAGCGCCCACCATCCGCGCCATGCGCGGCAACGCCGAGCGCATCCGCACCGATGTCACCCAGCAGGCGATAAAACTGCTGGAAAGCGGCCGCGACGCCGCCGCCGTGGTGGATTTTCTGGCCCATTCCCTGACCAACAAGCTGATGCATCAGCCCAGTACCCGGCTGCGCAAGGCCGGCGAAAAGGGTGACGAGGATCTGCTGATCGCCGCCCGCAGTCTGTTCGGCCTGGATGACGAGAAATAGCCCGCCGGCCGACCCCCGGCGTCCCTGCCCGCTTCCCGATTGAGCTAGAATCCCGCCCCTTTCCGGCCCTCTTTCCGGCCGATTCCGGAAATCCGTGACCAAGTGAAACAATCGCTGCAAGACAAGTTGAGCAGCCTCGTCGATCGCTTCGAGGAGGTGGGCGCGCTGATGTCGGACCCCGATGTCATCGGCGACCAGCCCCGCTTCCGGGAGCTGGCACGGGAGTACGCGCGTCTGGAGCAACTGGTCAGGGATTACCGGGACTGGAGCCAGGTCGGCGAGGATCTGGCCGCGGCCAGGGAGATGGAGGATGACGCCGACCCGGACATCCGGGCCATGGGGGCCGAGGAAGTGGCGGGCCTGGCGGAACGCCGGTCTCTGCTGGAAGCGAGCCTGCGGCGCCATCTGATCCCGCGGGATCCGAGAGACGAGGCCAATATCTACCTGGAGATCCGGGCCGGCACCGGCGGCGACGAGGCGGCGTTGTTCGCCGGCGATCTGTTCCGCATGTACAGCCGTTACGCGGAACAGCAGGGCTGGTCGGTGGAGATCCTGTCGTCCAGCGAGGGCGAACACGGTGGCTACAAGGAGATCATCAGCCGGATCGAGGGTCATGGCGCCTATTCGCGGCTCAAGTTCGAATCCGGCGCCCATCGGGTGCAGCGGGTCCCGGAGACCGAATCCCAGGGGCGCATCCATACCTCGGCCTGCACCGTGGCGGTGCTGCCCGAGGCGGAAGCCGTGGAGGATGTGGAGATCAACACCGCCGATCTGCGGGTCGACACCTACCGCGCCTCGGGGGCCGGCGGCCAGCACGTCAACAAGACCGACTCGGCCGTGCGCCTGACCCATCTGCCTACGGGCATCGTAGTCGAATGCCAGGACGAACGGTCCCAGCACAAGAACCGGGCCCGGGCCATGTCCCTGCTCAAGGCGCGCCTGCTGGACGAGGCCCAGGAGAAGCAGGTCAGCGAACAGGCCCGGACGCGCCGCCTGCTGGTGGGCTCCGGTGACCGCTCCGAGCGCATCCGGACCTACAATTTCCCCCAGGGGCGGGTGACGGACCACCGCATCAACCTGACGTTGTATAAATTGGACGACATCCTCGCCGGCAACCTGGACACCGTCGTCGAACCGCTGATCAGCGAACATCAGGCCGACCAGCTGGCGGCCCTTTCCGAATAGGCCCGGCACGGGCGACGAGGCGCAAATGGACACTGTCGACAGCGTTCTGGGGACGATCGGACGCACGCCGCTGATCCAGCTGCGGGCGGCCTCCAGGGCCACCGGCTGCAATATCCTGGGCAAGGCCGAATTCCTCAACCCCGGCGGCTCGGTCAAGGACCGGGCGGCCCTTGGCATGGTGCGGGACGCCGAGCGTCAGGGACTGCTCAAGCCGGGCGGCACTATCGTGGAGGGCACCGCCGGCAACACCGGCATCGGTCTCGCCCTGGTGGGCAACGCCCTGGGCTATCGCTGCATCATCGTCATGCCCAACACCCAGAGCGAGGAGAAGATAAAAACCCTGCGCGCCTATGGCGCCGAGGTGAAGCTGATCCCGGCAGTGCCCTACCGCAACCCGGAACATTTCGTGCACGTCTCGCGCCGGCTGGCGGAGAGCATGAACGAGGCCGAACCCGGCAGCGCGTTCCATGCCAATCAGTTCGACAACATCGCCAACAGCGCCTTCCACGAAGAGACCACCGGCCCCGAGATCTGGGCGCAGACCGACGGCCGGGTCGACGGTTTCGTCTGCGCCATGGGCACCGGCGGCACCCTGGCCGGCGTCGGCCGCGCCCTGAAACAGCGCAAGCCCGAGGTCAGGATCGCGTTGTCCGATCCGGGCGGCTCGGGTCTTTTCTCCTATTACGATTCCGGCGAGATCAAGGTCGAGGGCAGCTCGATCACCGAGGGCATCGGCAACAGCCGCATCACCGAGAACATGGCCCGCGGGCCCATCGACGCGGCATTCCGCATCGAAGACGCCGACGCCATCCCGCTGGTGTTCCGGCTGCTGCTTGAGGAAGGTCTGTGCCTGGGCGGCTCCAGTGGCATCAATGTCTGCGGCGCCATCAGGCTGGCGGAAGAACTGGGTCCGGGTCACACCATCGTGACCGTGCTTTGCGACTCGGGACTGCGCTATGCCAAGCGCCTGTTCAATCCGGAATTCCTCGCCAGCAAGGGGCTCGACGTGCCGGTGTTCCTGCGCCGGGAGGATTAGGGATCAGTCCTGCCGGCCCGCCTCGCGCGCCCGCAGGTCCCAGTAGAGGGAACACACCAGCCCGGCCCCTACCACCAGGAAGGCCGTCGCCAACACGGGATTGACCGCCCAGGCCAGGATCGTCGCCACCCGGTCCGGATCGACCAGGTGGATCAGCACCGTCACGATCAGGCCGATGACCAGCGCCACGCCCACGTTCAGCAACACCACCAGAACCAGCAGGCCCGCCACCCGCGCCCAGCACGGCAGCACCAGCCGCACGCTGCGAACCGTGGCCTGGAGCGGGCCGGCCCGCTCCAGCACCGTCAGACCGGGCGCGAGCACCAGCAGCATGGCCAGATAAGCGACGACCCCGACCACCGCCAGGGCGGCGAAGTCCGTCTGCCAGCCGATCAACACGCCCAGCAGACCACCCAGCAACCCCGCAGCCACGACCACGGCGAGCCCGTATAGCAACGCCGCGCCCAGCATCGCGGGCACGCGGCCCAGAGCCGCCCGCGGCCCCGCCGGGACGTCGATCCCCGCGAGTCTCGACATGGCGCCCATGAAACTGGCCGTGATCCAGAGCAGCAGGGACACGTTGAGGGCCACATAGACTCCCAGCAATGTCGCCGCGGTGGCGCCCTCGACGAGGGCTTCAGCGTCCGACGGGGTGCCGAAACCCAGGTCGTTGGGATCCTCGCCGGTCAGGGCGGTGATAACCGGTCCTGCTACCGCATACAGCGCCAGGGCCAGCAGACAGGCGGGCCACACCTCAGGCAGTGATCGCCAGGCCAGCCGGAAGCCGTCGGCCAGCACGGTCCAAAGGCGCCGCGGCTTGCGGAAATGCGAATCCATGTGGTCGTCCCCGCCCTGGAACCTGGTCAATCGCCGCCGAGCGCATGCTCGAGATCGCCGATCAGGTCCTCGGGGTCCTCGATCCCGACCGACAGGCGGATGAGATCGTCGCCGATGCCGAGGGCCTGGCGGCGGGCCTCGGGGACCGAGGCGTGGGTCATGATGGCCGGATGCTCGATCAGGCTTTCCACGCCGCCGAGGCTCTCGGCCAGGGCAAATACCCGGCAGCGCTCCAGCATGGCCCGCGCCGCCTCGATGCCCCCGTCAATGAAGAAGGTCACGATGGCCCCGCCGCCGCGCATCTGGCGGATCGCCAGTTCGTTCTGGGGATGGGACTCCAGCCCGGGATAGATCACCCGGGTCACCGCCGGGTGCGTCTCCAGCCATCCGGCGATCCGGGCAGCGTTGCTGACGTGTCGTTCCATCCGTAACGCCAGGGTCTTGAGTCCGCGCAGGGCGAGGAAGCTGTCGAAGGGACCGAGGATGGCCCCGGCGGAGTTCTGCAGGAACGCGAGCTTTTCCGCCAGCTTCCCGTCGCGCACCACCGCCACCCCGCCGACCATGTCCGAATGGCCGTTCAGGAACTTGGTGGCGGAGTGGATGACCACGTCCGCGCCCGATTCCAGCGGCCGCTGGGCCCAGGGGGTGGCGAAGGTGTTATCCACCACGACCAGGATGCCCCGCTGGTGGGCAATGTCGATCACCGCCGTCAGGTCCACCAGCTTCAGCATGGGGTTGGTCGGCGTCTCCACCCAGATCATGGCGGTCTCCGGACGCAGCGCCGCCTCCAGAGCGCTCAGGTCCGACAGGTCCGCATAGCTGAATTCATGGCCGGCAGAGCGCTTGCGGACCTGGTCGAACAGCCGTCCGGTGCCGCCGTAGAGATCGTCCATGGCCACCACGTGGCTGCCCGCGTCCAGCAGCTCCAGCACCGTGGCGATGGCCGCCATGCCGGAGGCGAAGGCGAATCCATTGCTGGCGCTTTCCAGATCCGCCACGCAGCGTTCGAACGCCATCCGGGTGGGATTCTGGGTGCGGGAATACTCGTAGCCCAGATGCTGGCCGGGGCTGGATTGCACGTAGGTGGAGGTGGCGTAGATCGGCGGCATTATGGCGCCGGTGGCCGGGTCTGGCGCCTGGCCGGCATGGATGCCGCGAGTGGCGAAGCCCGCCCTGCCCTTGTCATTACTCATGGCTGGAGTCCTGGTGCAGGCGACGGAGGAAGTTGAGCACGTCGCTACGGGTGATCAGGCCGAGAAAGGTCTTGCCGTCATCGTCGGTCACGGCCGCATAGGAATCGCCATGCAGCAAGGCGACCAGGTTGTTGATTGAAGTCTGCCGATCCACCTGCAGGAACGAGGTGCGCATTGCCGCGCGCACCGGATGATCCAGCAGATCCGGCTTGCCGAAGGCGTAACGCAGGATATCGTCTTCGGTGACCACGCCCACCAGCCGGTCCTCCTCCATCACCGGCAATTGAGAGAATCCCGCATTGCGCAACCGGTTGTGGGCGGTGGTGAGGATGTCTTCGGGGCCCACCGTGATGGTCGCCCGGCGGCCATGAGGGCGCCCGATCAGGTCGCGCAGATCGCCATGGCGGTCGCGCCGGATAAAGCCCTGATCCTCCATCCAGAAGTCATTGTAGAGCTTGGACAGGTACTTGTTGCCGGTATCGCAGGCGAACACCACCACGCGCTTGGGCCGGGTCTGCTCGCGACAATAGCGCAGCGCCGCCGCCAGCAGCGTGCCCGACGAGGAACCCGCCAGCACGCCTTCCTTGCCCAGCAATTCCCGGGCGGTAGCGAAGGACTCGGCGTCGCTGATGCTGTAGGCGGCACCGACCTGGGACAGATCGCAGATTTCGGGGATGAAGTCTTCGCCGATGCCCTCCACCAGCCAGCTGCTGCTGGCGCCGATCTGGCCGGTCTTGACGTAGTCGGCGAGGATCGATCCCTCCGGGTCGGCCAGTACGAGCTCCACGTGGGGGGCCTCGCGTTTGAGGAAGGCGGTCAATCCGCTGATAGTGCCGCTGCTGCCCACGCCCAGCACGATGGCGTCCAGATCGTGGTCCATCTGGGACCAGATCTCGGGCCCGGTGGTCTCCTCATGGGCGGTGGGATTGTCGGGATTGCCGAATTGATTGATGAAATAAGCGCCCGTGTCGTCGGCGATCCGGCGCCCCAGGTCCTGGTAATACTCGGGATGACCCTTGGCCACGTCCGAGCGGGTGAGGACGATCTCGGCGCCCATGGCGCGCAGATTGAAAATCTTCTCCTGGCTCATCTTGTCCGGCAGCACCAGGATCAGATGGTAGCCCTTCTGTGCCGCCACCAGCGCCAGACCGATGCCGGTATTGCCGGCGGTGGCCTCCACCAGGGTGTCACCGGGCTTGATGTCCCCCCGTGCCTCGGCCCGGTCGATCATGGAGATGCCGATACGGTCCTTGATCGAACCGCCGGGATTCATCAATTCCAGCTTGAGGAACAGGCGGCAAGGCCCGGTATCGAAATGGCTGACCTCGAGCATCGGCGTATTGCCCACCATCTCGAGCACGTTGCGGTAATGGGTCATCCGGACTCCGAAGTTCTGCTGCTTGAATTAGAATAGCCGCGTGCACGGGCCCGCGCATTCTACGCCAGCGCGGGGGAAAGGTATGAGATACGAAAGCGAATTCGAGCTGGGCAACTTCCTGGAGGATGCCGCCGCGGTCCTCGCGACCCGCAGCGACAGCCCGCGGCTGGACGCCGAGATCCTGCTCGGACAGGTGCTGCGCAAGCCGCGCAGCTATCTGCACGCCTGGCCGGAGCGCATGCTCAGCGAAGAAGAGCGTCAGCGCTTTACTCTGCTGATCCGGCGCCGTTTCACCGGCGAACCCATGGCCTACATCACCGGCGTGCGGGAATTCTGGTCGATGCCGCTGCGGGTCAACCACAAGGTACTGATCCCGCGCCCCGAGACCGAGCTGCTGGTGGAGAAGGCGCTGGCGCACATCCCGGAGGACGAAGAGGTACGGGTGCTGGAGCTGGGCAGCGGCTGCGGCGCGGTCAGCCTGGCCATCGCCCGGGAGCGGCCGAATGCCGAGGTGATCGGCGTCGACATCTCCGCGGAAGCGCTCAGGATCTCGCGTCTCAACGCCAGCCTGTTCAAGATCGCCAACGTGGAGTTCCTGCAGAGCAACTGGTTCGATGCCGTGCGCGGGCAGAAATTCCATGTGGTGGTCTCCAACCCGCCCTACGTGATCAACCGGGACGAGTTCCTGCTCGCGGGTGATCTGCGCTTCGAGCCGGAGCTGGCCCTGGCCGGCGGCGATGACGGGCTGGAGTGCTTCCGGGAGATCATCGACCGGGCCCACAACTACATCGTGCGCCAGGGCTGGCTGCTGTTCGAACACGGTAACGACCAGGAGCGCGGCATCCGCCGTCTGCTGGAGGCCCAGCGCTATTACGACATCACCTGTTACCAGGACGCCGCCGGCCACGACCGCGTGACCGAGTGCCGGTTCGTGGAATGAGCGACTCGCCGGTCGCCACTCAGATACCGGATCCGACGCACAGGCTGCTCGCTCTGATGCAGGAGCATCCGGCGCTGGGGCTGACCAGCGGTTATCTGATTGTCTCCCTGCTGGGCTTGTCCTACGAATGGGCGCTGTTCCGCCACTTCGGCGTGAATTACTTCCATTACGCCGATGTCACGGATTTCCTGATGGGTGCATTCCGTGAGCCCATCACCTTCCTGCTGGCCCTGAGCGCGGTGCTGGTCGGCAAGCTGGCCCACATGCAGCTCGCCTGGGAGAACCGCTGGTTTGCCGGCCGCGAGCCCCGCTCCTGGTGGCTGCGTCTCTACCAGCGATACTCCCGTTCGAGATTCAACCAGTTTGCGCCGGTCACGCTGTTCCTCCTCTACTGCGTCATGTTTATCTGGATCTATGCCGAGAACAGGGCCGATTCGATCCGCGGGGGCGATGGCGAAATTGTCCAGATGACGCTGGCCGAAGCGCCACCGGGCGACGGCGCCTTCTCGGCCACGCTGCTGGGCACCAGCAGCCGCTTCGTATTCGTCTACGAATCGATGGCGGGACTCACCTGGGTCATCCCCCACGAGAATCTCGCCTGGATCCGGGTGGTGGTGCCGGAGCCCGCTCCATGACCGAGACCGAGACCCTGACCCGGTATGGCCGGCATCTGTCGCTCCCGGAGATCGGCGAAAGCGGCCAGCAGCGGTTGCGCGAGGCCTCGGCCCTGGTCGTGGGTCTGGGCGGCCTCGGCGTGCCGGTCGCCAGCTATCTGGCGGGCGCCGGGATCGGCACCCTGTACCTGAACGATTTCGATACCGTGGACCTGTCCAACCTGCATCGCCAGGTTCTCTACTCCATGGCCGATCTGGGCCGGCGCAAGACCGAAGTCGCCAGCGAGCGGCTGACCGCGCTCAACCCGGAGGTCCGATTCGAGACGGTGGGCCAGCGGCTCGATCCCCAGGGGCTGGCCGATCTGGCCGGGCGCTGTTCCGTGGTGCTGGACTGCAGCGACAATTTCGCCACCCGATTCGCCATCAACGAGGCCACCCTGGCGGCCCGGCGGCCGCTGGTCTCAGGCGCCGCCATCCGCCTCGAGGCCCAGCTGGCGGTGTTCCGCAACGACCTGCCTGCCGGCGCCTGTTATCGCTGCCTCTACCAGGAGGGCGGCGAGGAACTGGAGACCTGCAGCGGCGGCGGCATCCTCGGTCCGGTCGTGGGCACGGTGGGCGCGCTGATGGCGGTGGAGGCCATCAAGCTGATCATCGGTATCGGACCCGGTGCCGGTGACCGTCTGACCGTCTACGACGGCTGGAGCGGCGAATGGCGCTCACTGGGGCTGTCGCCGGACCCGGAATGTCCGGCCTGTGCCCGCTTCAGATCTCGCTGACCTTGTAGCTGTGCAGCAGCTCTTCGATGCGGTCCATGGCCTCTTTGAGGACGGTCCGTTCAGGCAGGGTGGTGATGCGGAAATGGTCCCGGTAAGGCACGTTGAAGCTGATACCGGGCGCTACCAGCACATGTTTGTGTTCCAGCAGGTCCATGGCGAACTGGTAGTCATCGAAGTCCGGCAGGGCATCGGTACGCACCCGCGGGAAGGCGTACATGGCGCCCATGGGCGGGGTCAGCTCGACAAACTCGCTGGCGGCCACGGCGTCGAGCACCGCCTTTCGCGAGCGGAACAGCCGGCCGTCCTCGCCGACCAGCTCGCCGATGCTCTGGAAGCCGCCCAACGCCGTCTGCACCGCCCACTGGCCGGGTACGTTGCTGCACAGACGCAGGGCTGCCAGCAGCTCCATGGCATCCATATAGGCGCCCGTGTTCTCCCGATTGCCGCTGAACACGACCCAGCCGACCCGGTAGCCACAGGCCCGGTAGGTCTTTGACAAGCCGCTGAAGGTCGCACAGAGCGTGTCCTGGACCAGCGTCCCCATGGGCACGAACTCGGCGCCCTCATAGGTCATCTGGTCGTAGATCTCGTCGCTGAACAGGACCAGGTGATGACGCTCGGCGATGGCGGCGATCGCCTCCAGCACCGGGCGCGGATAAACGGCGCCGGTGGGATTGTTGGGGTTGATCAGCACCAGCGCCCGGGTACGCTCGGTGATCAGCGACTCGATCTCTTCCGGATCCGGGATCCACGCTTTTTCCGGGCGGCAGGGATAGTGCACGGCCCGGCCGGCATTGAGCACCGTCGCCGCGGTCCAGAGGGGGTAGTCCGGGCTGGGCAGCAGCACCTCGTCGCCGGGATTGAGCAGGGCTCTCAGGGCCAGGTCGATCAGCTCGCTAACCCCGTTGCCGATAAACACGTCCTCGGCGGTGACGTCGAGCACGCCACGGTTCTGCTGCTGCATGACCACCGCCTCGCGGGCGGGGAAGATGCCCTTCTGGTGGCTGTAGGGTTCGCTGGCACCGAGGTTCTCGATCATCGCCAGGCGCATGGTCTCCGGCGTCCGGTAGCCGAACAGCCCGGGGTTGCCGATATTCAGGGCGATGATCTCGTAGCCCATCTTTTCGAGTTCCAGCGCCCGGCGGGCGAGCCGGCCGCGGATTTCATAACGGACCTCGGCGAGCCGGTGGCTGCCGCTGACGCTGAACTGGGTCATGGGAACATCCTGGAGCGAGATATTCCGAGTCTCGCGCGCCGGCGGCGGCGAATCAAGCCGTCGGGCGGGCTCAGGCGGCGTCGGCGGGATAGCCCAGATTGGGGCCGAGCCAGCGTTCCGCCTCGGCGAAGCTGATGCCGGTGCGCCGGGCGTAATCCTCCACCTGGTCCCGGCCGATCTTGCCGACCGCGAAATAGCGGGCGTCCGGATGGGCGAAATAGAAACCGCTGACCGCCGCCGCCGGCCACATGGCGAAACTCTCGGTCAGGCGCATGCCGATGCGCGCCTCCACGTCCAGCATCCGCCACAGGATCCGCTTCTGGGTGTGGTCGGGACAGGCGGGATACCCCGGCGCGGGACGGATACCCCGATAGCGCTCCCGGATCAGGGCATCGTTGTCCAGGGCCTCATCGGGAGCGTAAGCCCAGAATTCCCTTCGCACCTGCTCGTGCAGCCGCTCGGCCGCGGCCTCGGCGAGTCGGTCGGCGAGGGCCTTGAGCAGGATGGCGCTGTAGTCGTCGTGGGCGGCCTCGAAACGCTCCACATGGGGTTCGATCCCCAGGCCGGCGGTGACGGCGAAGGCGCCGATCCAGTCGGGCCGGCCGCTGCTTGCCGGGGCGACGAAATCCGCCAGACAGAGATTGGGCTTGCCGGAGGGCTTACCCCGCTGTTCACGAAGGAAACTCAGCCGTTCGGCGACCTGACGCCGTTCTTCGTCGGCGAACAGCACCACGTCATCGCCCTCGGCGGCGGCCGGGAAAAATCCCAGCACACCCCGCGCCCGCAGCCAGCCCTCGCCGATGATCTGATCCAGCATCCGCCGGGCGTCCCGGTACAGCGTGCCCGCGGCGTCCGCGGTGGCCGGCGCGTGCAGGAGATCCGGGAAGCGGCCGGAGAATTGCCAGGCGTTGAAGAACGGCATCCAGTCGATGTAGTCCACCAGCTCGGCCAGCGGGTATTCATCGAACACCTGTACCCGGGGCCGGGCCGGGCCGGGCGGCTGATACCGGTCCCAATCAGGCGTGAAAGCGTTGGCCCGGGCCTCCTCCAGGGACAGCACCGGCGCCTTCACCCGCGGCTTTTCATGGCGCTCCCGCTTGAGCGCGTTGTCTCGCTTGATCCCGGCGATGAATTCGGGGCCGTCGTCTTCGCTGATCAGCTTCTGGACCACGCCGACCGAGCGCGATGCATCCTTGACGTAGAGCACTGGTCCCTCATAGGCCGGATCGATCTTGACCGCGGTATGGGCCGGCGACGTGGTCGCGCCGCCGATCAGCAATGGCAGACTCATGCCCCGGCGCTGCATCTCGGCCGCCACCCGCACCATCTCGTCCAGCGACGGTGTGATCAGGCCCGACAGGCCGATGATGTCCACATCTTCGGCCACGGCCGTGTCGAGGATCTTCTCCCCGGGCACCATCACCCCCAGATCGATGACCTCGAAATTATTGCATTGCAGGACCACGCCGACGATGTTCTTGCCGATGTCATGGACGTCACCCTTGACCGTGGCCATCAGCACCTTGCCCTTGGTCCGCGCCTCGCCGCTGGCCTCCGCCTCGATGTAGGGCACCAGATGGGCCACGGCCTTCTTCATCACCCGCGCCGACTTGACCACCTGGGGCAGGAACA
>JASFJM010000032.1:0-15238 GCA_050122055.1 Gammaproteobacteria bacterium
TCTGGCTCGATACATGCCGTCGGATCTGAATCCTGCGCCTTTGAGCGTCGCGGATACTCGTTGATGATCCGAATCCAACCGCTGGGCCAGATCGAAGCGTCGTTTGCTTTAAGTTGAAGGCCACTCGTGCTAAGTATGGTAGCTGCAGCGCACTGGCAGGCCTATAGTCTTTATGACGAGTGCCTTGATGCCGGAGGAGCCTGACGATGAACTTGCGCCCCCTTTTCCTGGTCGCAGGCGTGCTCATGCTGTCGATTTCCTGGCTGGCCGGCGCCGCTGAGACCTCATCGATCCCGGTCGCGGACTTCTTCCGCAACCCGGTCACTGCAAAGCCCGCCGGCGCGTCGCCGGTCCGCGAGACCCGACTCGGCGGCGAGAGGCTTCCGGCCGTGCAGGTTTCTCCCGACGGTCAATATGTGTCGATGATCTCCCGCACGGACAAGTTTCCTGACGCTCGGAACATCGTGATCACCCAAGTCGGCGACTGGGACGCTCCACGCGTGATCACCGACTCCGAACGAGGAGAAGTTCGCTGGCACGAATGGAGCCGGGACGGGCGCCTGATCTACCGCGTGGATCGCGGCTACGAAGACACCCATCGCGGGAGCCTGGCCTATCTGGCGCTTTTTACGATCCGTGCGGACGGTACGGATACGCAGGCGGTGGGCATGCCCTTCAACCGGCTCGGTAATGACTGGGGGATGAACGGCCCGGCCGACGCCTACAGGTACGGCGGGACATACAACTGGGCTTTGACCGGCGGAACAGAACCCTACGCCTTCGGCGACGCTTATGGCTACCTGGATGGGGTACCTAGCGACCCCGACCACGCGCTGATCCAGGAATATGAAGCGGCCATGTTCCCTGCGGTGCGCAGGCTCAACCTCCGTAACGGCTGGCTGACCACAATCAGCAGGGGCCGCATGAACTTTACCGACTGGTTCGCGGATCACCGTGGACAGGTGCGCGCAGCCATCGGTCGTGGCGAAGTGCGCGATGATCTGCGTTACGACCTCTACTATCGCGAGTCGGAAGACGCGGACTGGCGCAGCGTGATGACCTTCGAAGATGCCAACGTCGTCCAGGTCCATGGTTTTGATCGCGATAACCAGCATCTGTGGGTCTCGGCGCGGGTCAACAGCGACCGGATGGCGCTATACAAGCTCGATCCCGATGACGGCGATTTCGGGGCGCCCATCCATCAGGATCCGGTATTTGATGTGGGCGGACTTGCCAGCCGGTTGGTGCGGGCGCGTGACGGCACGCCCCTGTATTTCCAGTACGCCACTGACACCCAAGGCAAGATTTTTCTGCACGACGACGGTCCGGCACTGCAGGCAGCCATCGACAAGGGTCTGCCCGGGACGCAAAACGACATCGTCAGCTGGGATGATGAATGGCAGAGATTCATCGTCCATGCATGGAGCGACCGCGAGCCTGGCACCTTTTATCTCTTCGAGCGCGACACAGGCGAACTCAGCAAGATGCTCGACACCCGGCCGTGGCTGGACCGGTCGCGGTTGAGCGCGATGGAACCGATCGAATTCAAGGCCCGTGATGGGCTTATGCTGCGTGGCTATCTGACACGCCCGGCCGGTCATACAGACGAGACCGCGCCGCTGATCGTCCGTGTCCATGACGGCCCGTTCGCGGTACGGGATCGCTGGCGATTCAATGTGGAAGTGCAGTTCCTCGCCAGCCGCGGCTATCAGGTCTTGCAGGTCAACTACAGGGGCTCCGGCGGCTATGGCTATGCCTTTGAGGCAGCCGGATTCGGGCGCCTGGGGCAGGAGATGCAGGACGATCTGAGCGACGCCGTCGCCTGGGCGGTAAAACAGGGGATCGCAGACCCTGACAACGTCGCTATCTACGGGGCAGGCTACGGCGGCTACGCCGCGCTGATGGGCCTGGCTGAAACGCCAGATTTGTTTAGAACAGGCATCAGTTATGCCGCTGTCTCAAACCTGCCGCGCTTCCGTCGCGACCAGACCCGACCATGGAAGCCCGGTGGCTTCCCGGACTGGACGGGTAACCGTTGGGACCGGTATGTTGCCGCGCCGGCGGATCCTGAGCATGAGCCAAGGACGAACTCGCCCATCGATCTGGCGGCCGATATCGATGCACCGCTGATGATGATCCACGGGCATTTTGATTCGCTGGTGGATATCGATGTGCAGTACTGGCCGATGGTGCGAGCGCTGAAGTCCGCCGATAACCCGCCCTTGTCCTTCGTCAGACGTTTCGAAGGGCACGGTTTTGTCAAAGAACAGCACAACATCGAGCTCTACTCGGCGATCCAGGACTTTCTCGCGAGCAACATGCCGACGCCGATGAATCCGGCGCCGCAAAGCGTAGCTGTTGCTGACGAGTAGTTAATTCCGGTCAGTGCTAGGCTGAACGCACCATGGTGCGTGCGAAATGCGATCAGCAAGGACACGGCATGTGTGAACCCGGGAGAACGGACCCCGGTCGTGTTTGTGCATCCCTGGTCGTGATAATCATCGCGTTGTTGTGCCTGGCGGACGCATCCGGGAACTCGCCCGGCATGCCGCCCGTCAGGGACTTTTTCCGCGACGCGGCGGTAATGAGCGTCAAGATTTCTCCGGACGGCGACTATCTGACCACGGTTTTCCGTGCGGACAAGCCCGGCGCGGCCGCTGATCTGATCCTGACCCGGTCGGACGGCTCGGCTCCGCCGCGGTATCTGACCAACCGTACCCAGGTTGATGTAGGCCTCCAGCTGTGGGCGACACCGCAGACCATCCTCTTTCAGAACAAGATCGACAAGAACTCATCGCGCAGGACGCAATGGCGCGGTGGCCTCTATGTCGTAGACCGGGACACCGGCGAGCAACGTGAACTGACTACCGGGCTTCGCAACTACAGATTGGCCGGGGCGCCGGCGCCAGGCGACGGCAGAATCCTCGTCTGGCTCTACGACCGTTACGACCTGTTCCCCGCCGCCGGCTGGCTGGATTTGGGTCAGGGACGAGTCATCAAGGCCGCCGCTTCGGAGCGGAGTGTGGTCGGCTGGTACGCCGATTATCGCCAGCAGATCAGAGTATCCATGCTCGCCGGCGACGCGGCGGGGCCGGGTCGGCTTGCGCTACGCTATCGCGCCAGCGAGGACGCGACGTGGCAGCTCACCTATCCGCTGCAGCAAGGCGCCTCGGACTTCCAGGGATTCGACCAGGACGGACGCCATCTCTGGGTGCTGGCGCCGCACGGTGACCGCACTGCGCTGTTCCGTCTCGACCCGGTGGCCGGACAGCTCGGAGAACCCGTCGTCTCTGATCCGACCTACGATATCGAAGGCGTGCTGCTGCAGGACGGCAAGGGCCGCGAGCTGGAAATTCGTTACGACGCCGATCGGCCCACACGGATCGCCCTCGATCCGGACTGGCAACGCCATTACGAGCAGATCGATCGGCTCTTGCCAGAGACCTTCAACGCCATCGTCTCCTGGGATGATGCCGAAAACCGTCTTGTGGTCCTCGCCCAGGGCGATCGGTACCCGGGCGCCTACTACCTCTATGACACGCAGCGACAGCAGCTGGATTTCCTGGTCGCGGTGGCACCCTGGCTGCATCGCGAGCAGCTTGCCCCGATGGAGCCGATATCCCTCGCCGCCAGGGACGGCCTGACCCTGCACGGTTATTTCACGCCCCCGGTCGAGGATCCGGGCGGGCCCGCGCCGATGGTCGTGATGCCCCATGGCGGGCCTTATGGCGTCCGCGACACCTGGGGCTTCGACCCGGAAACACAATTTCTTGCCAACCTCGGCTACGCGGTGCTGCAGGTCAACTTCCGTGGTTCCTCCGGTTACGGCAGCGTTTTCGAGCAAGCCGGCTACGGCCAGTGGGGTCTGGCCATGCAGGACGATCTTAGCGATGCCGTCGCCTGGGCCGTGGCCACAGGACGGGCCGATCCGGCTCGGGTCGCCATTTTCGGCGCCAGTTACGGTGGCTACGCGGCATTGATGGGTCTGATCAAGACGCCGAAACTCTATCGTTGCGGCATCGCCTTTGCCGCCGTCACCGATCGCCGGCTGCTCTATCGCAATGACCTGCTGCGTTTCGGGGATGGGGACGAAGCCCGGTTCAAAACCCTCTTTGGCGATCCCGACGCGGACCCGGAGCTGTTTGACGCGACTTCGCCGATCCGGCAAGTCGAGCGTATCCAGGCGCCCGTGCTGCTGGCCCACGGACAGGTCGATGGCGTGGTGAACATCCGGCATTTCCGGCTGATGCGCCACCGACTGCGGTGGCAGGGCAAGGAGTTCGAGAGTTTCGAGCGCCGCTATGAGGGCCACAGCCTGGCTGAGGAAAACAATCGGGTGGCATTTTTCGAGACGATGCGGGCCTTCCTTGCACGCCATATGCCGAGCCCGCGCAATCCACCACCGACGGCACCCTGAGCCGTCGCGGCTTCCGCCAGCCATCATTGCTGCACGGCCATATCCGCAACCGTCATTTGACTCGGCGCGGCCGAGTCCGTAAACCGTACGCCATAACAATCTGAGCGCGGAGCGCCTCCATGACCGAAACCGTCGTCGAACCGGCCGTCACCCCCGGACCCAGGAAGTCCACCCATCCGCGGGGGCTGATGACCCTGTTCTTCACCGAGATGTGGGAGCGGTTCAGCTATTACGGCATGCGCGCGCTGCTGGTGCTGTTCATGGTCGACGCCGTGGCAGATGGAGGGTTGGGTTTCTCGGACGAGACCGCCACGGCGATCTACGGACTCTATACCGCGGCGGTCTATCTGGTGGCGCTGCCGGGCGGCTGGATCGCCGACCGCCTGCTGGGCGCACAGAAAGCCGTGTGGTTCGGCGGCATCATCATCGCCAGCGGCCATTTCGTGCTGGCCATCCCCACGGTGCAGGCCTTCTTCCTCGGGCTGGTACTGGTGGTCCTGGGCACCGGTCTGCTCAAGCCCAACATCAGCGCGATTGTGGCCGATCTCTATCCGGAGGGCGGCGCCCGGCGGGATGCCGGGTTCACCATCTTCTATATGGGCATCAACGTGGGCGCCGCCATCGGACCGCTGGTCTGCAGCACCCTGGGTGAGAACGTCAACTGGCATTACGGCTTCGCCGCGGCCGGCGTCGGCATGGTACTGGGGCTGATCCAGTTCCGTCTGACGGCAAAGCACCTCGGCGACGCCGGTCTCAAGCCCCAGGCCCATGAGAAAGGTCACGAGATCACCGCCGAGGAGAATCGCCAGCACTGGATCGCCATGTGGATCGGCGTGGCCGTCATCGTGCTGCTGGTGGGCCTCGGGCTGACCGGCGGCATCAGCTTCGACCCGATCGCGCTGGCGAGCTGGGGCACCGGGGTGATCCTGGGCCTGGCGGGGCTGTACTTCGCTTATCTGTTCCTGTTCGCGGGGCTGGACGGGACCGAGAAGGGCAGGGTGTTCGTCATCCTGATCCTGTTCCTGGCCGCCGCCATGTTCTGGTCAGGGTTCGAACAGGCCGGTTCCTCGCTGAACCTGTTCGCCGAACGCTATACGGACCGGGTCCTCGATGCATTCGACTTCACCATCCCGGCAGGCTGGTTCCAGTCCCTGAACGCCGTGTTCATCATCGTGTTCGCGCCGGTGTTCGCCAGCGCGTGGGTGTGGCTGGCCCGGCGTCATCTGGAGCCGTCCATCCCGGCCAAGTTCGCCCTCGGGCTGATGATCCTGGGCTCCGGCTTTCTGGTCATGTTCTTCGCCGCCAGGCTGGTCGCCGGTGGCGGTTCCGCGGCGCCGACCTGGCTGATCATGACCTATCTGCTCCATACCTACGGCGAGCTGTGCCTGAGCCCGGTGGGTCTGAGTTCGGTGACCAAGCTGGCGCCGAAGCGCTTTGTGGGCCAGATGATGGGCATCTGGTTCCTGGCCGCATCCCTGGGCAATCTGATCGCGGGTCTGCTGGCGGGGGAATTCAAGGCCGATGCCGTGGACCAGATGCCCGGCCTGTATCTTCAGGTGGTCTTGAGCACGGTCGGCGCCGGCCTGCTGCTGCTGGTCTTCGCCCGGCCCATCCACAAGCTGACTCACGGCGTAAAATAACGGTCGGGTCCGGGTTTCCCGGCGGGGCGGGATGGCGTCCCTGAGTCCGTCCCGGGAGGCGTGCCCGCGACGCGGCGGGCGGGTCGGCGTAAAATAAGCCGTTTCACCCGACCCCTGAACGGTCGCCTGCCCGGAAGAGGCTGATAATTCATGAGATTCACGCTATTGCTGGCCGCCCTCACGGTCGCGGCCATGATCTCCGGCGGCTGCGGCCGCAGTGACGAACCGCGGTCTGGCGCCCCTGCCGCCGAAACCCCACCGGCGCCTGCCCAGACGGCTCCCGGAGCGCCGGCGGAGACCGCCCGCGACTTTATCGCTCGGGCCAATGCCGAGATCGACGATCTGGACCTGGAGCAGGGCGCCGCCTCCTGGGTAAGCGTCACCTACATCAACGAAGACACCGCGCTGCTCGCGTCCAAAGCCAACGCACGGGTCGGCGAGCTGATGGCAAAGCTCATCGACGAGTCCGGGGCCTATGCCGGCAGCGAGATGGATCCGGAGACCGCGCGCATGATGACCATGCTGCGCCGCTCGGATTACATGCCGAACCACATGTCGGTGCCCTCGGATCCGGATCGGCTGCTGGAGACCACCGAGATCCAGAGCCGGATGGAGGGTCTCTATGGATCAGGCAAGTACTGCCCGGACGGCCCGGACTCCTGCCGCACGCTGCAGCAGCTCTCCGCGGTCCTGGCCAGCTCCAGGGACTACGACGAGCAGCTGGAGGCCTGGGCCGGATGGCGCACGATCTCGCCGGTCATGCGCGATGATTACCGGCGCTTTTCGGAGCTGACCACCGAGGGCGCCCGGGAGCTCGGCTACAACGACATGGGGGAGATGTGGCGCTCCGGCTATGACATGCACCCTGGCGAATTCGAGGACGAAGTGGAGCGCCTGTGGGGACAGGTCAAGCCTCTCTACGACGAACTCCATTGCTATGTCCGGGACGAACTGGTCCAGCAGTACGGCGCCGACCGGGTATCCGCGGACGGTCCGATCCCGGCCCACCTGCTCGGCAACATGTGGTCCCAGCAGTGGGGCGAGATCTACGATCTGGTCGAGCCCTATCCGGGCATCACCAATCTGGACGTCACGGCTGCGCTCAAGGGCAGGGACTATGACGCCGTGCGCATGACCCGGACCGCCGAGGGCTTCTTTACCTCTCTGGGCATGCCGGCGATGCCGGAGACCTTCTGGGAGCGCTCCATGCTGACCAAGCCCCGGGATCGGGAAGTGGTCTGCCATGCCAGCGCCTGGAATATGAACCCGGCGGAGAACGACGTCCGCATCAAGCAGTGCATCGTCCCCACCAAGGAACAGTTCGAGACCGTCCACCATGAGCTCGGCCACATCTATTACTACCTGGCCTATAACCATCTGCCGAACCTGTTCCGCAAGGGTGCCCACGACGGCTTCCACGAAGGCATCGGCGACACCCTGAACCTGTCCATGACCCCAGGCTATTACGCCGACATCGGCCTGATCCCGGCCCAGCCCGAGAGCGAGGAATCGGTGATCAACCAGCAGATGCGTCTGGCCCTGGACAAGATCGCCTTCCTGCCTTTCGCCAAGCTGGTGGATCAGTGGCGCTGGGGGGTGTTCTCCGGCGCCATCGCTCCCGCGGACTACAACGCAGCATGGTGGGAACTGCGGACCCGCTACCAGGGCATCGTGCCGCCGGTGGAGCGCAGCGAGGACGACTTCGACCCGGGCGCCAAGTATCACGTGCCGGGCAACACGCCCTATACCCGCTACTTCCTGGCTCACATCCTGCAGTTCCAGTTCCACAAGGCCCTGTGCGACGCGGCGGGCCATCAGGGACCCCTGTACAGCTGCTCGATCTACGACAGCAAGGAAGCGGGTGAGAAACTCTGGGCCATGATGGGCTACGGCACCAGCCAGCCCTGGCAGGACACGCTGGAAGCCGCCATCGGCACCCGCGAGATGGACGCCTCGGCGATCATCGATTATTTCGCGCCGCTGATGGGCTGGCTCAAGGAGAAGAACGCCGGCAAGACCTGCGGCTGGTGACGCAAATCGAGCCCGGCTCCGGCCGGGCATTTTGATCCGTCCGGAGAAACGCATACTGATCCTCATGGCGGTTCGCCGCGGCTGATCGCCCACAAGAAACCTGCATCCGAGCCCCTGCCTGTGAACCTGCCCGCCGCCACGCCCTTGCAACTGGCCGCCGCCTGGGCGGTGGTCTATGGCGTATGGAGTTCCACCTACCTGGCGATCCGCGTCGCGGTCATGGACATCCCGCCGGGACTGCTGGCCGGCATCCGGTTTACGGTGGCCGGCTTGCTGCTGATCGCCGTCTCTCTGCTTCGCGGTGCTTCTATCCCGCGGCTGGGGCGGGAGTGGTGGGTCATCGCCGTGATGGGGATCGCCCTGGTCACCGTCGGCAACGGCGCGGTCACCTGGGCCGAGCAGTGGGTTCCGTCCAATCAGGCGGCCTTGCTGATCGCCAGTTCTGCACTGTGGATGGCCTGGTTCGGCAGCCTGGGGCCCAAGGGCACGCCACTGAACCGCGGCACCTGGCTGGGTATCGCCGTCGGCTTCATCGGCGTCGTCCTCCTGATGCTGCCCCAGGGCCCGGGGCAGATCGGGATGCTCGTGCCCATGGCGGCGGTGCTGGCCTCATCCCTGTTCTGGTGCGGCGGGACGATCTATGGGCGCAACGCCGGTCTGGACCTGCCCCCGCTGATGTTCGCCGGATGGCAGATGCTGATTGGCGGCGTGATACTGCTGGCCATGGGTCTCGCCGCGGGGGAAGCGAGCCGGGTCAACTGGAGCGTTGCGGGTGTGGGTGGTCTGGTCTATCTGACCCTGTTCGGCTCCTGTCTGGCTTACGGCACCTATGTCTGGCTGATCCGTCACACCACGCCCGCACGGCTGTCCACCATCGCCTATGTCACCCCGGTGTTTGCGACCATCCTGGGTTGGTGGCTGCTGGATGAGGTCCTGGTCGGGACCCAGTTAGCCGGCATGTTCGTCACCCTGTTCGGGGTGGTGATCGTGGTGCAGTCCAGTCGCGGCTGAGTGCGGACATTGTGGATAATGGTCCTCTGAACCACCACTGGCCTGCTGTCATTCCGGGATGTTGTCGATGCCAATAAGATTGTTGCTTTCCTGCCTGCTCGTCTTGCCTGCGGTTGTGTTTGCGGATGCTGGCAGCGGCCAGTTCATGGGCTATGAGCTCGGGGCAAATTACCCGGAGACGCCGCAGGATAGTCAGAGCACGACCACCGGAAACCTGCTGATTCTGGCAGAGGATCCTGTCAAACCGGCTGACATCCAACAAGTGAATCTGGTTGTCACGCCAGTATCACGAACCATCGGTTACATCAGTGCATCCAGCTGGCATGCCACCGAGGACGAGGCCCGTAAAATGGGCCGCCGCTACGTGGAACTGCTGCGCACCAAGTATCCGGACTGGAAGTTCGGCCGCGAGACCATGGATGCCAATCTGCGTATTGTCGAAGTGAATCTCGACAAGGCGCCCTACAATTTGCAGCTGCGCATCGTGCGCGATGAGCACGAAGGCTCCGCTATGTGGCGGTTTTCCATGGGTCTCGGCTGGCAGGCCAACACCCGTGAAAGGCTGTCGTGGCAAGACATGTCAGCGACGCAGCAAGCCGAACAAAAAGCGGCTAAGCGCGAACAGCTGCTGAAGGACCCGGATCTGCGCGGGCTTTAGAGAAAGTATCTGGTTCATTCTCGATTCTGAGAGTAGATCTGACACCTTCTCGTCCTTTTCCTGGCGTATGATGTGCCAAGCGGCTCCTTAGATCCGCCCCTGGCGGGCCCGCTAAATGGTCATCCTCCCATGCAAAAAGATCCGGCCGAATACACGCTGGCCGAAGAACTCGCCCACGCCATCACCCATGGCGCCGGCGTGATCCTCAGTATCGCGGGACTGACATGGATGCTGTTCCTGTCGATCGCCGCTGCCGACCCCTGGCGCATCGTGGCCAGCGCCGTCTATGGCGCCAGCCTGATCGCCCTGTTCCTGGCTTCGACCCTGTACCACGCCTGGCCGGCGTCGCCGCGGAAGCATCTGTTCAAGCTGCTGGATCATTGCGCCATCTATCTGCTGATCGCCGGCACCTACACCCCGTTCGTGCTGGTGGCCATGCGCGACGGCACCGGCTGGTGGCTGTTCGGCGCTATCTGGGCATTGGCCACGGCCGGGATCATCACCAAACTGTGGCTGCGGCACCGCTACCCGAAGCTTTCGCTGTTCAGTTATCTGGCGATGGGCTGGCTGGTCGTGATCGCCGCGCCCCAGTTATCGGCGGCCATCGGAACGGATGCGATGACCTGGGTGGTGGCGGGCGGCATCAGCTATACGGTTGGTGCGCTGTTCTATGCAGCGACCCGGCTACCCTTCAACCATGCCATCTGGCATCTGTTCGTGCTAGGCGGTGGTGTCTGCCATTTCCTCGCCGTCAGCCTGTACGTGCTACCGGTCGCCTAGCCACGAACACCACAGCGGATCGCCCGCAAACCGCCTGAGCCCGGTCCGGGGCGAGTCGAAACAGAAGGTGGCACGCCGGGCGGGAGCGCAATCGATCAACGCCGCATGGCCGGATAGTCGATGATCTTCGCCGGTGGCCACGCCGCATCGGCTTCCTCGAGCCGCTGCTTGAGGACCGGCGTCGCCTCCAGATCGAACGGCGCGCCGCACAGGCACTCGCTGATGGCCCCGATTAGCATCATCGGCCCCATGGGCAACCTGTCGAACCAGGCGGCCGCCGCATTGGCCGCCTCCCGCTGGCCCGTGACCGCCGAGAGCTGCAGGGTATGGAACATCCTGAGCCAGGGCCCTGACCCGGCGATAACCTCGGCAGCGCGCGCCCGGGCACGCTCCACGTCGCCGCTGGCGGCATCCACCAGGGCCAGCTTCAATTCCCGATTCCAGAGATCGCGGCTGGCCGCGCGTTCCCGCGCCTCGTCAAAGCGCTGTTGGGCGAGCAGCGCCAACACTATGCCCGCTTCGAGGAACGCATCATCCGGCTTGATCTCCAGGCCGCGGAGCGTCAGTTCGACCGCCTCGTCCTTGCGTCCGACCCAGAGCGCGGACAGGCCAGCCGAGTAGTAATAGTAGAAATTCAGCGGATCGCATTCGATCATCGCCTTGGTGTACGCAAGATACTCTTCGGCCTTCCCGAACGGCGGCGCCAGCTCGATCCAGACACCCTCGGCGCAGCTCCTCGAAGCCAGCGCAGCATCGAAGCGTTCCGGCAGCGTGCGCCAGTTGTCCGATGCCATGGTCCGGTCGACTTCAATCAGCGCGCGCTCGTCCGGCGAAGTGACATTGGCGATGGCCGCTTCCAGATCACTCATATAAGCCGCATAGGCCAGCTGCCGCTCTGCATCCTCGACCCCGTAAAGGGTCGTCCTGTGGGCGTGATAATCGCTGCGCATGAAATAGGCGCTGGCGAAACGCGGCTCCAGGCGCAGGGCTTCGCTGAACCAGTCTGCCGCCTCGGCCATGGTCGGCATGTCTATCTCGTGGCTGTGTGCCTGCCAGAACTTGGCCTGGCCTTTCTGGAAGGCGATAAATGCTTCCACGTCGCGCACCCCGGCGGCCTGCATGCGTTGTCTTTGCTGGCCATCCAGCACCACGCCGAGGGCCCGGGATACGCTCTCGGCGATATCGGTCTGTACCTCGAAGGTGTCTTCCATGGTCCGGTCATAGGTCTCGGACCAGAGGTGGTAGCCATCAGCGGCCCGGATCAGCTGGGCCGTGATGCGTGCCTGGTTGCCCGCGCGGCGCACGCTGCCCTCGAGCACATGGGCCGCATTCAGCGCCTCGCCGACCTCGCGCACGTCCGCGTTCTTGCCCTTGAACTGGAACGACGAGGTCCGGGCCGTCACCTGCAGACCGGGAACACCGGCGAGGAAATTAAGGATTTCCTCTGAAAGACCGTCGGCGAAGTACTCGTTCTCCGGATCGCCGCTCATGTTCACAAACGGGAGCACGGCGATCGAGCGGTCGGGCGGAGGTGCGAATTTCGCGGCCGCCAATACAGCGGGATCCGACGCCGACCCGACTTGCGGAGCTGTATCGGCGAGGTCTGCTACATCGGTCTGCTCGGGCACCATCCGGTCGATGACTACCGTAGCGATGGCGAGCACGAGCAGTACGGTAATCAGGAGGTTGATCCGCGTGCTCTTGATCGTCGCATCCGCGGTGCGGTCCAGATCCCGCTCGCGCTTCAAGCCCTCGGGCGTCATCTCGAATATCCACGAGAAGATAACGGCGAGGGGGAAACCGAGCACGAGCAGAGCCAGCACCAGGCGTAACCAGGAAGCCGGCAGTTCGAGCGCATCGAACAGGACGTCAGCGACCTGCAGTATCAGCCATGCAGCGACGAGATAGAGCAGGGCGACCTTGAAGACATTGCGCCGCTTGAGTTCTTCGAACAAGGACATGAGCGTTCAGGGTATCTCGTGACTGGCCGGATCATGGCTGAAGCCGGAAACTTTGTCGACCGGACCCGGGGGGACGGATCCGGGTGAGGAAGCCCTGACACTCACCGGACTCGCCCCACCGTCGTCCGGATCTCGCGATACCTGGAAATTTCCGGCAAGTTCACCGGTACCCGGGAAGGGGCGCCGATCAGGGACCGGCCGTCGGGGCCACGCCGGGGATCCGTGGATCGTAGCGGCAACCTTGAGGGATATCGAGGCGGACCGGCGGGGCTTGATGTCGGGATACTATTCCTGCTGCAATCCTGGACCGGGAAGACGACAATCTGGCCCCTGGGGTGGCAGATCCTTGCAGAAGACCATGTGCCTGTTCGCCCGGGGATCGTCGTCGGGAAAGACCGCGGAAAAACCGAATTTTTCTATGGGTGACTTGAACCGCCCAGCGACCAAGGGATGAGCGAATGATGTCCAGCCCGGCCTTCAAGGGATCGCCCGGACGCCAGCGCGAGCTTCCTACCTTTTACTATCACCAGCATTTTATGGAGCTGCTGGAATTTGTCTCTGCCCATTACGCCCACGTGCTGGCGGCAGAGCAGAGCGATCTGGTGGACCGGTTCCGCAAACTGGACCGGCCGGCCCAATGCCTTTATGTGCGACTGGTCAATCGCAAGGGCCGGATCTTCGCGGCCAACAGACTCAGATATCCGGAGATCGGCGATCTGGAGCGGCCCCTGGCGGAACTCCGGTCCGGATCATGGATCGGCTCGCCAGGCCCCGATCTGTTCGACGACGTGCTCGCATCATTGACCAGGGCCGAGATTTACGCCGGCGTCGCGCCGTCCTTCCCGGGCCTCAGCCGATCCCTCAAGAAATCGGAATTGATCGACTTCGTCCACCAGCATTCCGAGCCGGCTGCCCTGTTCGCACGGATCGACACCCGTCGGCTACTGGTCCAGCAGCAGGCGGATTGGGTCCAATTTCTTCTGTTTCTCTATTTCGGGGAGTGCCGCGACGGGCTGTCCCGTTTCACCATGCGTGATATGGGTCTGGTCCGGACCCACGCATTCACCGACTCCTACGAGGCGCGCTTCTCCGACCGGGAGGAAGCGCTGCAGACCTACTATTTCGCCAAACGCATCCGGATCTTCGACCGCGGCAGCGAGCGGGAACGTCGCCTGCTGGCCGACGAAGTCCCGACCTGGCCGGAGGCCGGTTACGGGACCGCGTCCCGGCTGCGCGACCGGCTCGCCTATGCCATGGGGCGTGAGCAGGAAAAAGCCGGAGCGGCTGACGCAGCCATGGACCTTTATGGTCGCGGCGACTCGGCCGAATGCAGCGAGCGGATCGCACGGCTGCTTTTTGCCAGGGGACAGCGAGACCAGGCCCGGATTCATCTGGAAGCCTGTCTGGACAATCCGCGCAGCGACGAGGAGTGGTTCTTCGCCAACGACCTCTACCAGCAGAAGTTCGGTCGCAAGCGCACCTCTTCCCTGACCGACGCACTCCGCGCCGCGGATACCATCGAGCTGGACGAAGCCCATAGCGGCAGCCCGGAACAGGCAGCGATCCTTTACTTCGAGAACCTCGGCCAGCGCGCGTTCCGCTCGGAGAACACCTTGTGGCGCTCCTTGTTCGGGCTGTTGTTCTGGGATGAATTGTTCGCCCCGGAATCCACAGCGCTGCATTCGCCATTCGAAGGCTTGCCGTCCTCACTCCGGGACCGATCGTTTTACGAACTCCACGCGCCGGCTGTCGAAGAGAAACTGGCTGGTCTGTCGGATGTGGAAGCCACGAAACGGCGCTTGCTCAAGACCACCACCCGGCACTTCGGCACCGCTAACGGCCTGTTCCGCTGGCGTCGATCCATGGCGGAAACGATATTTGCGCTGATCGATCACGCCGCCGCGTCGGCGGTGGCAGGGATGCTCAGGAGGATGTGCCGTGACTATCCCGATACCCGCTACGGTTTCCCCGATCTGCTGGTGATTGACCAAAAGGGCGCACGCTTTGTGGAGATCAAGGCACCGGGCGATCAGGTGCGGCGCAATCAGCTGGTGCGGATGGAGCAGATGCGGGAGGCGGGTCTTCGCGCCGGCATATTGCGGATCCGCTGGATATTGGATCCGGAACAGACCTACGTCGTGGTGGATGTGGAGACCACGGGCGGCAGCGGTGACCAACACCGCATCACCGAACTGGCCGCGGTCAAGGTCCGGGACGGCAAGGTCGTCGATCGCTTCCAGACCCTGATCGATCCTCAACGGCCGATCCCGCCGAAGATCACCCGGCTGACCGGCATCACCGACGACATGGTGGCCGGCGCGCCGCGATTCCCGGACATTGCCGACGAGTTCGCCGCATTCATGGGCGACGCCATCTTCGCCGCCCACAACGTCAATTTCGACTACGGCTTCATCAGCCGCGAGTATGGGCGTCTGGGACGCCGTTTCAGGCATGCCAAGCTCTGCACCTGTGCCTCCATGCGCCGGCTCTATCCCGGGCTGCCGTCCTACAGCCTCGGCGCCCTGTGTGCCGAATTCGACTTGCCGCTGAAGCAGCACCATAGAGCCCTGTGCGATGCGGAGGCCGCGGCCGAGCTTCTGTTGATGGTCAATGAGAAACGCGCCGAGGCGCTGTCGCCGACGTAGACATGCCGTATCACGACCAGGCCACCAACAAAAAACCCGCCACCTGGGCGGGTTTCTTGCTCACTCTGACCCGTTGAGACTCAGACCGGGCGGCG
>JASFJM010000033.1:0-15200 GCA_050122055.1 Gammaproteobacteria bacterium
GGCCCGTCTCTCAACGGCAATAGCGTGGACGGCGTCGCACAGGCCCGGAACATGGTCATGGAGCAGGCCGGCCGGGGCTACGATTTCCTCAAGCTGCATCCGGGTCTGTCCCGTGATGAGTATCAGGCCATCGCCAGCACAGCCCGCGAATTGGGCATGCCGGTGGCCGGGCATGTGCCGGACGAGGTCGGGCTGGCCGGGGCGTTGACGGCGGGTCAGGCCACGATAGAACACCTGGATGGCTATATGCAGGCGATGCTCCGCGGTGGTCCGGAGACGGCCCCCGACCCGGGGATCTTCGGCGTCGGCCTGGTCGGCCTGGTCGACACCTCGCGGATTCCGCGGTTGGCCCGGGAGACCCGTCAGGCGGGTGTCTGGAACGTGCCGACGCTGTCGCTGATTCAGAATTTCGTGTTACCGGAAGACCCCCTGGTCACGGCGATGAAGCCGGGCATGCGATACATCCCGCGGGACATGCTGCGGGGCTGGATCGCTTCCAAACGGGGCATACTCGACGCGCCGGATTACGACGCCGGGAAGGCATCGGAATTTGTCGCCATCCGCGCGGCCCTGGTCAAGGCCCTCCACGATCAGGGCGCGGGCCTGTTGCTCGGCTCCGACGCTCCGCAGGTGTTCAACGTGCCGGGATTCTCGATCCACGACGAACTCGATGCGCTGGTCAGCGCCGGTCTGACACCCTATCAGGCGCTGCGCACCGGGACGGTCCTGCCGGCAGAGTTTCTTGGCGCCGCGGACCGCTTCGGAGCGGTGAGGGAAGGCCTCGCGGCCGACTTTATCCTCGTCTCCACCAACCCCCTGCTGAGCGTCACCGCCCTGCGCGAGCCGCTGGGCGTCATGGTCCGCGGACGCTGGCTCGACCGGGCGGAGATCGACCGGCGGCTCGGGGCACTGGCGGAGAAATACGATGGCGGCAGCGCCCTCGGGGAGGAGATACCCGCCGGCACGCCGCCGGACGCCCATCGGCACAGTCCGGTCCCATGCCGCTAGGACCCGGGCACGGCGCGGAGCGGGCCGGCATCATGCGTCAGGTGGTGATCACCCGTCACGGCGGACCCGATACCCTGCATCCGGAGGAGGTCCCGATCCCGGGCCCGGGCCCCGGACAGCTCCGCATCCGTGTGGCCGCGGCAGGGGTCAATTTTGCCGACATCCTCATCCGCCAGGGCGTCTACCCGGGTGCGCGGCCCCCGCCGTGCGTCCCCGGGCACGAGATCGCGGGGATCGTCGACGAAGTCGGTGACGGCGTCGATCCCATGTGGAAAGGCCGCGCGGTCCTCGCTCTCGGGGACTACGGTGGTTATGCCGAGTATCACGTCATCGATGCGGATCGGGTCTTGCCGAAACCCGCAGACCTCGAATTCCCGGCCGCGGCCGGGCTGCCCCTGAACTACGTGACGGCGTGGTTGCTGCTGGTGGTCATGGGTTCCCTGCGACCGGATCAGACCCTGCTGATCCAGAACGCTGGCGGCGGGGTGGGCCTGGCGGCCCTGGACATCGCCCGCCACATCGGTGCGCGCACGATCGGCACCGCCAGCCCGGGCAAGCACGAATTTCTGCTGACCCGGGGCCTGGATCATGCGGTGGACTACCGGCTCGGGGACTGGCATGAGCAGGTGGATGCCCTGACCCGGGGTCGGGGCGTCGATCTGATCATCGATCCCATGGGCCCCCGGAGCTGGAAGCGCGGACTGGATCTGCTGGCGCCCGGCGGACGGCTGGGGATGTTCGGGATCGCCGAAGCCGCGAGTCCGGGACTCGCGGGAAAACTGCGTCTGCTCAAAGGCATGGTTGGAGCGCCGTTGTTCCATCCCTCCGGGCTGATCCGCGGCAACCGCGGCGTGTTCGGCTGCAACGTCCACCAGATGTACGAGTCTCGCGCCCGTCTCAACGCCTGGCTGGGCGCGATCCTTCAGGGAGTCGCCGAGGGCTGGGTGCGGCCTCACGTCGACCGCTGTTTCCCGCTGGACGACGCGGCCGCTGCGCACGCCTGGATCGAGGGCCGCAACAACCTGGG
The DNA here is from genome assembly GCA_050122055.1 of Gammaproteobacteria bacterium. Classification (GTDB taxonomy): domain Bacteria; phylum Pseudomonadota; class Gammaproteobacteria; order Steroidobacterales; family XN24; genus CAMYOC01. The sequence goes on from JASFJM010000033.1 coordinate 2,036, forward strand.
CAAGGTGATCCTGACCCCCTGAGCGCCCGAGACAGCGGAACGCTATTCGCCTGTGGCGACCGGTCGTTCCGGATCCCGGATCCACTCGCTCCAGGATCCGGCATAGAGCGCCGCGCCGGGCATCCCCGCGATCTCCAGCGCCAGCAGATCGAGGCATGCTGTCACGCCCGAGCCGCACAGACACGCCACCCCCGTGACCGGCGTGTCCCCGAGCAGACGGCGCCATCGTTGCCGCAGGGCCTCGGGCCCGAGCAGTCTTCCGGAATCATCGATATTGTCGGTAAAGGGGAAATTCACCGACCCGGGGATCCGCCCGGCCACCGGGTCGATCGGTTCCATCTGCCCGAGGAAACGTGGCCGTTCCCGCGCGTCCACAAGCAGCCGCGGCGGCTTGCCGATCCGCCCCTGCAGCTCCTCCACGGTCACCGCCCTCAGGCCACCGCTGCCGGGGACGAAGCTCGTCGGGCGCGGGCTGATCACGCCCTCCTCCAGTGCGAAGCCCGCTTCGCACCAGGCCCCGAGGCCGCCGTCCAGGACTGCGACCCGGGTATGCCCCAGCCAGCGCAGCAGCCACCAGAGGCGCGCGGCGATGGCCCCGGCCGCGTCATCGTAGACCACCACCTGGTCGTCGTTACCGATGCCGGCGCGGCCCAGGCGTGCGGCCAGGATGCGGGGATCAGGCAGCGGGTGACGGCCGCTGGCCTCGGTGACCGGACCCGACAGGTCCCGCTCCAGGTGCAGATAGACGGCACCGGGAATATGGCCCAGCCGGTAGGCCCGCTCGCCGGCCCCGGGGTCTGTGAGCCGGAAGCGAGTATCCACGACCCGGAGATCGGGATCCTCCAGACCCTTCGCCAGGTCCTTGGCTTCAATCAGGGTAGTGAATGTGCCCACGGCGGCTTCCTGCGGTGGCCTCGAAAAAAGGATAGGTGTTTCGGGCGGTGATTTCTGATGCGCATTTCTTGCACGGGTGTGTCTTGTGCGGGCATCGCGGCGGCCACGCGCCCGACATTTTGAGGCTGTGGATGAACCACGGCCCGGCGGGGTGGTCACAATTTGTACGGGGCCGCCACGGCGCCGTCCGGGACGCGGGGGCCACCAGGCCGGGGAGCATGGGCGCACGACTGCACTTCTCGACGGAGAGGATGAACGAGTCTCTCCGAGAATTGAGGCGCAAACGGCTTTACAAAATCGCCGCCGCCTACGGTGTGGTTGCATGGCTGGCGGTCCAGGTCACCGACATCCTCATGCCTGCCCTGTTCCTGCCGGAATGGGGCGTGCGACTGGTGCTGGTGTTGGCGATCGCCGGTTTCCCCCTGGCCCTGATCATCGCCTGGGCGCTGGAGCCGAACGACAGCCGCGAGATGTCGAGCGCACGTGAGCGGCTCTCTTCCCTGCTGCATGGCCGGCGTCTCGACTATCTCATCATGGGGATACTCGGCACGCTGATCGCCGTACTCCTGGTCAACGCCCCCGCCTTCAATCGCGTGCAGGCAGCATCGATCGACTCGGTCGCAGTGCTGCCGTTTACTGAACTGGGCGAGAGCGGGACTCCAGGCTATCTGGGAGACGGCATCGCGGGCGAGTTGCTCAACTCGCTCACCCGTGTCGAAGGCCTGCGTGTAGCCGCCCGCACCTCCTCGTTCGCATTCCGCGATCGGGAGACGGACATCCGCGATATCGGGCAGCAGCTCAATGTGGACGCAGTCGTGGAGGGGACCCTGCGTACCGACGGTGAGCGGGTGCGGATCACGATCCAGCTGATCGACGTCGAGGATGGCTTCAATCTCTGGTCGCGAACCTACAGCCGTAGCATGGACGATATCCTGGATCTGCAGGAGCAGATCGCGCGTGCCGTGGTCACCGCGCTGAGCGTGGAGTTCCTCGGCGACGACGACACCGCGGTGACGCGTCCCGGGACCCGGAGCGCCGCCGCCTATCAACGGTATCTGGAGGGTCGCGTGGCATTCCACCGGCGTACGCCCGAGTCCCTGCAGGACGCCATCCGGATGTTTCAGCAGGCGGTGGAACTGGATCCGTCTTACGCCCTCGCCTACAGCGGCATCGCCGACGCGGAACTGCTCCGGGTGAGCTACGCCAATGTGCCCCTGGAGCAGGCGAAAGAGATGGCCGAGCGGGCCGTCGCCCGCGCCCTGACCCTGGATGACCGGCTGGCGGAACCCTATGCGTCCCTGGGTCTGCTCAGAGCCCACGACGGCCAGCCGGGTGCCGCCGAACAGGCTTACCGCAAGGCCATCGAGCTGAATCCCGATTACGCCATGGCGCAGATGTGGCTGGGCGGGTTGCTGATGGATCAGGGTCGCCTGCGGGATGCGAACATGGCCTTCTCGAAGGCTCGCAACCTGGATCCGCTGCACCCGGTGATCAACGGCAATCTCGCCGCCAGTCTCATGGCCATGGGCATGTATGACGCCGGCATGGTGATCTTCAGACGGGTACTGGATTACGCGCCGGACTCGGCGCCGGTGTTGCGACAGATGTCGGGCTGGGCGGCCGACTATGGCCATCTGGACGACTCCCTGGCCCTCGCCCGGCGTGCTCTCGCCCTGGACGAGCGCGAGCCACAGAACCTGATCACGATGGCCCGCAGCCACCTGTGGCTGGATGACCTGCCGGCGGCCGAGGGATGGCTGAGCAAGGCACAATCCCTCGCGGGAGAGAACCCCATGCTGTTCTCCTACCGCGCGGCATTCTATTTCGAGGCCGGTCAGCCTTCGGCGCTGGATGCCTATGCCGGTTCGCAGCTTGCTGCTCAGGAGGCGACGGCGCCGGGGGCGAACGACTACAAGAGCCGCAGCCTGCTGGGCTGGGCCGGCCGCGGGCGGGTATTGATGCACGACTACGACCGCGGTATCGCGCTGCTCGAGCGGGCGCTGGAGACCGACGAGGGCCGGCGCCAGATCAAGGATCTCGAGACCCTGGCCTTCCTCGCAGTCGCCTATCAGCGCTCGGCACGCGAGGCGGCGGCCGACGAAGTGTTGGCACAGTGCGAGAATCTCCTCGATCGTTCGCGCCGCCAGGGCGCGGGCGGACCTCGCGCGGCGCTGATGGAAGCGGCGGTCTCCACCCTCGCCGGACGCCGCGACGATGCCCTGGATCGGCTGCAACTTGCCTACGATCTGGGCTGGCGCCGCCACGGCCTGATCGAACACCACATCGCCTTCGAGTCCTTACGGGGTCTCGACCGCTATAACGGTCTGATGAGAAAGATGCGGGAAGCCACGGCGTCGATGCGGGAGCGTGTGCGGGTGGCCGGGGCCGACCCCCAGAGTCGCGTCGCCCGGGTCGACTAGGCGCCCGGACTGACACACAGGCCGGGTGCCGCTGGTCGGAGGCCGGCGTTCCGGAATGAAGACATGGTGTCGGCATCCATGGCGCGCGGTCACTCGAGTGAACGCCGGCATCCATTGCGTACGCACAGGTAGACAGTCTCCGTAAGCGCGTCTCGATCAGGCAGTACGGGCGGCCTCGAACTTTGCGCACGCCCGTCTGTCTGATAAGACGCAGCACGGGAGGCCGTCCCGTCACATTATCCGGGGGTGCTTTTCGATCATGACCATCAGTCCAAACTGGATCGCCGCCGGCCTGGTGGCCACCGCCGCGGCTAGCGTCATGGCCGCCATCAATCTGGCCGGGCCGGAAGCCGAATCAGGCTATCCCCTGCCGCCGGACCCGACCGGTCAATCCATCTCCCCGAGCGTTGCAGGTAAGGCCGGCGACAACCAGGTCGCGGCCATGGCAGAGCTGCTGGATCGCGAGGTCGAGGAGCGCCTGTTGCTGGAAGACGAGCTGGAGGCGCTGCAGGATCGGGTCGCGCGACTGGAATCAATGTTCGACGACCGCAACCCTGAAACCGGATCCGCGGCTCCGGCTTCCGCCGCCATCAGTGGCCGTGGCGCCCGCAACGGGATCACCGAGGAAGCGTTTATCGCCGCCGGTTTCACGCCGGATCAGGCCGCCTTCTACCGCCAGCGCCATGATGAAGTCTCCATGGCCCAGCTATACCTGCGAGACCAGGCGGAGCGTGAAGGCTGGCTGCGCTCGCGCCGCTTCGTCGACGAACAGCGGGCGCTGCGACAGCAGCTGCAGGAAATGGAACGGGGCATGGACGAAGATACTTATGCCCGCTATCTCTACGCTCTCGGGCGGCCCAACCAGGTCGGGGTGCGCCGGGTGCTCGTCAGTTCAGCCGCCGACAGCGCCGGTATCCGCGACGGTGACGTGCTGCTGCGCTACGACGGCCAACGCGTCTACCAGGCCAGCGATCTGCGCCGCGCCACCCGCAGCGGCGAGACCGGTGAGATGGTCGCCGTCGATATCCTGCGCGACGGCCAGCGCATCCAGACCTACGTGCCGCGCGGGCCCCTGGGCGTCAACATGAGTTCAGATCGGGTCCTCCCCGGCGGCTAGTTGGGCGGGGACAAATTCCTCACGCACCGCCTTGGCCAACAATGATGGCGGCAGCAGCCCCTGAGCCAGCACGAAATCGTGATAGGCCTGACGGTCGAAGCGGTCGCCCAGGGCCAGCTCCGTACGTCCCTTCAGCTCCATCAGCTTGCGATAACCATAAAAATAGGCGGTGGCCTGACCCGGGATCTGGAAGGTGTATCGATCCAGTTCCGCGGTGGCCGATCCCGGCGTCATCACCACATCTTCGATCAGGATCCGCCGGGCTTCCTCCACCGAGATCTGGCCGGTATTGAGCATCGGATCCACGAACATCCGTGCCGCCCGCCATAGCCGCGCCTGCAGACTGATCAGCTGACCCTCCAGTGGCAGATAGGGCCTGACTTCAGCCTCCGCATACAGCGCCCAGCCTTCGACGTTGACGCTGTTGAAGGCGAACAAGACCCGCGCATCGGACACGCCGCTCTCCAGCATGGCGCTGAATTGCAGCTCGTGGCCGGGCCGCGCCTCATGGGCGGACAGGGTCCAGGCCATGGCCTCGTAGGTATTGTCGTCCAGAGGCCGCGCCTCGCCCGGCGGCGGTTCGGCGATCGCCGGCATCAGGAACTCGATGGGTTCGCCGGTGTTGCCCACCAGCCGGGGCGTGCGCAGGTGGGGCTGGGGCGTGGCCGCGCTCTCGGCCTCGGAGGCCATACGGATCACCAGCGGCCGTGCGGGGATGCTGACAATCCCCTGCTCCCGGATGATCTGCTCCAGCGCCGCGTTGGTCGCCTGATACCGGGGCAGAATCTCGTCGGCGGCGAACTGGGCCTTCTTCAGCTCCCGGATCATGTCCCGGTAGTCATCGAGCTCCCAGCCCTTCTCCGCCGCCAGCATCGGCGCCAGCGCCTCCATCTCGTTGCGGATTTCCATAAAGCCCGCCAGGGCGTCATCGATCAGCCGCCGGGGGGTATCCGAGACACCCCATTGCTCCAGCGCCAGGGTGTAAAGGGATTCCGGCTGGCGGAAATCGTCCCGGGCCCGCGCCATCAGACTGGTCCTGACCCATTCGTCATAGGCCGTGACCTGCTCGCTGAGAACCTCGAGCGCCTCTTCGTAGCCGTCGATCTGCAGCGCCGTGAACAGCTGGCCGATGCCGGCCATGTATCGCGGGCTGGTGCCCAGATCACGCTCGAGCTGGCCCCGGAACGGACCCAGCAGGTCCGGGTCCGCCAGACGCGCATCGACCAGGGCCCGGGCGCGCTCGGTCAGAGGCGTGTAACCCTCTTCCAGTCCCGCATACCGTCGCAGCCGCACCAGGGCGGCCTCCTGGCGCTCCCGGGGCAGAGCCGGATCGAGCAGACTGTTGAGACTGAAAAAGAGCAACTGCGACACATTGAGATAGGGCAGCGTCAGCTCATTGGTCAGGCGGTTCTGGCGGCGCTGGAGGTCCATGCTGCCGACCAGGATCTCCAGGTCCTGGCGCACTCTCGGATCTTCGGTGCCGGCCAGGCGCTTGCGCAGCTCGGCGATGGTCTGATCCAGCATGGCCTCGGTGCGCTCTACGATATCCGGCCCCAGGTCGATGATCTCCTCGTCCACGCCCTCGAGACCCGAGCGCGCGGCGAATTCCGGATTGAGCCGTGCCATCTGTTCCAGCACGTAACGGGTGTTGAGATTGCTCTGTTCGACCCATGCCGGCTTGTCCTGGGCCGCGAGCGGTGCGGCGATCAGCATAAGCAAGGCGGTCAGAGCAACACCTGTCGACGGGGAAGATGACTGTAGACGCATAGGGACAACTCCGTTTTTTCTTAGCGGCCGTCATCGGCCGGATACCGTTTACTGCTTCGGCCTAACCGGACCGCGCGGCGTTTGCAGTCATCCGGGTGGAGGATGCGGCGTTCAGGGGCATGCTGGCCACAGACTCCCGCGATGGCATCGAGTTCTGCATGGCCACCCCCCGGCTTCTGCGCAGGGTCCGGTGTCAGGACCTGCGCGACGGGCCCGGTCTCGACAAGCTCGTGGCCCGGGGCTACTCTGCGCTCCCCGTCAACCGAAGCCTCAGCCACGGACACCGGCCATGGAGATAGTCGCCCGCCCCCTGTTCCCGACCCTGGTCTGGACCACTTTGTTCGACGACCGCGAGGCCTTCAACAAAGAGATGCTGCGGCTGGCCTATTGGTTGCGCGAGAAAGATCCGGCCGGCGTCAGGAAGACCAACGAGATCGGCTGGCAGAGCCAGAACAACATCCAGGATATCGCCGAATTCCAGCCCATCAACGACCGGATCCTGGCTGTCGCCCGGACCATCGCCGAATCCCAGCATTTCCATCCGGATCTGGAGTTCGAGCTGGAGGCCTGGGTGAACATCAGCGACCCGGGTGCCTCGAACGCCGTCCATATACACCCCAACTGCCATCTGAGCGGAGTCTATTACATACAGATCCCGCCGAACTGCGGCAGCATCTATTTCCGTGATCCGCGCATCATGAGCCTGATGACCCGGCCTGCGATCACCGCGGAGACCGTGTTCACCGCCAACGAGGCCCGCATGCTCCCGGAGGAAGGCCGGATGTACGTCTTCCCCTCATGGCTCGAGCACGGAGTCGAGGTCAATCGCAGCGACCAGGACCGGGTCAGCATCAGCTTCAACGTGCATATCGCCCCACCGGCAAAGCACTGAGGTCCGGGAGATCGCTCTCCCGCGGCGGACTTCCGGCCAGCATATCGGGGGTGACCAGGACGATGCCGCGGCGGGTGACCAGATACCGCTTGCGATCCTCATCGTGGTTCTCACCGATGACCGTGCCGTCGGGAATGTTGCAGTTCTCGTCGATGACCACCCGGCGCAGACGGCAATTCGCGCCGATCTGGGCGTCACACAGCACCACCGCCCCCTCGAGCGTCGACGACTGCTCGACCCGCACGTTGGTGAATAAAACGGAATTGCGGATGGTGGCGCCGTGGATGACGCAGCCTCCGCATACCATCGACGCGATCGCCATGCCCCGGCGCCCCTCGCTGTCGGGCACGAACTTGGCTGGCGGCGCCTGTTCCTGGTAAGTCCAGATGGGCCAGTTCGTATCGTACAGATCCAGTTCCGGCTCGGAGCGGTTCAGCTCCATGTTGGCCTCGTAGAACGCGTCCACATTGCCGACGTCGCGCCAGTATTTCTGCGTCCCGGTCTCGTCGTCCTGGAATATGTAGGCCATCACCCGATGGCTTTCGAGGGCGCCGGGCACGATGTCCTTGCCGAAGTCATGGGAGGAGTTTTCGTCCCTGGCATCGTCCTCCAGGCACTGGCGCAGGAAATCGAAACTGAACACGTAGATTCCCATGGAGGCGAGCACGATGCCTTCGCGTCCGGGCATCGGCTGCGGATTCTCGGGTTTCTCCAGGAAGCTGACGATCCGGTGATCGCTGTCCAGACACAGGACCCCGAACTCCCTCGCCCGGTCGATCGGGACCTCCACGGCGCCGACGGTGATATCGGCCCCGTCGTTGACGTGCTGGGCGATCATCAGGCCGTAGTCCATCTTGTAGATATGGTCGCCGGCCAGCACCAGGACATATTCGGGCTGATGGCGTCCCAGATATCCGAGGTTCTGGAAGACGGCGTCGGCGGTGCCCTTGTACCAGGACGAGTCGATCTGCTGCTGGGCCGGCAGGATCTCCACATGCTCGCCGAACTCGCCGCGGAAATGTCCCCAGCCACGCTGCAGATGCAGGATCAGGTCGTGAGCCTTGTACTGGGTCATCACGCCGATGCGGCGGATACCGGAGTTGACACAGTTCGACAGGGGGAAGTCGATGATCCGGTACTTGCCGCCGAAGGGCGTCGCAGGCTTGGCCCGGGCCAGAGTAAGCTGTTTGAGCCGCGATCCGCGGCCCCCGGCGAGGATCACGGCGAGGGTTTCGCGGGTCAGGCTACTGACATACCGGCCAGGCTGTTTGATGCGCATGGGGACGACTCGCTGAGATCGGATTGCCAATCGGCGCAGCTTGAGACCGCGCCGCCTGTTTAGAACTATAGAGCAAGCTGCGCCTCAGCTTAACCCACGAAAACGCCGCCCGCCTGTGCTAGAGTTTCGAGATATCCACGCTCGCTCCAACGGTGCCCGCCACCGCGACCGGAGAAGCATCCGATGCCCGTCAATCTCAAGGTCCTGCAGGCCGCCGCCGAGGTCCAGCCGCTGATCAAGACCGGCGGTCTGGCAGATGTCACACCGGCGCTGACCGAGGCATTGCGTGACCTGGACCTAGACGCCCGCTTGCTGATGCCGGCATACCGGGGCATGGCGCAGAAAGTCGGCGCCAAGCCGGTCAGCCGCTGGTTCCGCCCGCTGCTCGCCGCGGACCGGGTGCGTCTGCTCATGGGCCATATGCCCGACAGCAAGGTGCCGATATACCTTATCGATTGTCCACACCTGTTCGATCGGCCCGGCAATCCGTACAGCGACCATTACGGCCGCGACTTCTGGGACAATTGCACCCGCTTCGGGGTGCTGTCCAAGGTCGCCTCGATGTTCGGTGGCCCGCAGAGCCCGGACGGCTGGCGGGCGGACGTGGTCCACGGCCATGACTGGCATTGCGGGCTGGCCACGGCCTATCTGAAGTTCGATCCGGAGGCGACCGCCGCGGCCGTATACACGGTCCACAATCTGGTTTTCCAGGGGAATTTCGATCGCAAGGTGCGGAAGGGCCTGGGCATCGACTCGCTGGCGTTCCACATGGAGGGGCTCGAGTTCTTCGGCCACCTGAGTTTTATGAAGGCGGGGCTGTTCTACGCTGACCAGATCACGACGGTCAGCCCGACCTATGCCAGAGAGATACAGACGCCGGAGTACGGCTGCGCCATGGAAGGCCTGCTGCACATGCGGGACGATCAGCTCAGCGGCATCCTCAACGGCATCGACACCCGGCATTGGGATCCGGCCAGCGATCCGCTCATCCCGGTCCATTACGACGCCGGGGATCTGGACATCCGAGCCGCCAACAAGCGGGCGCTGCTTGGGCGCTTTGGCCTGGACGCAAAAAACGATGCACCCCTGCTGTCCATGCTGGGGCGGATGACACCGCAGAAAGGCTGGCGCGCCCTGCGCGACGCCATACCGGCCATGGTCGACGAGGGAGCCCTGATCCTCGCGGTGGGCAGCGGCAATGCCGAATACGAGATCCAGCTCAAGGAACTCGAGCAGCGCTGCCCGGGCCGCGTGGCCTATCATCGCGGTTTCAGCGAAGAGATCGCCCATCAATTGATGGCCGGGACCGACGCCTTGCTGGTGCCGTCGACCTTCGAGCCCTGCGGCCTGGTCCAGATGTATGCCCAGCGCTACGGCGCGCCGCCGATCGCCCGCCGGACGGGCGGGCTGGCGGATACCATCGTGGACGCGGATGCGTCTGACAGCGACGCCGCCAGCGGCTTTCTCTATGACCAGCCGGGCCCGGCGGGTTTGCTGGCAGCCGTGCGGCGGGCACTGGCCGTCTACGGGCAGGACCCGGAACGCTGGCGCCGGCTTCAGATGGCCGGCATGGCCCGGGATTTCAGCTGGCGACGGTCGGCCTCACGGTACCTGGAAATCTATCAGAATGCGATCGATGCACGCCGCGTCGACAAACGGGCCGGCTGAGACGATTCTGTTGCCAGATGGCCTTGACTATCGGCCCGGGACGGACCAAGTTTAGGGGTATCCGGGAGACAGTGATGGTGGAGTTCAGATCAGCCCAGGAAGCGGCGGCGCATCCCGTCGTTTCGCTGATGCGGGAACTGACCCACGCCTACCATGCCTTCAGTCTCTGTGAATCCCACCACCTCCGATCCACAGGGCTCACCCAATCCCAGGCGGAAGTCCTATTCACGCTCGGCCGGCACGGACCCCAGAGCTGCAAGGAACTGGGGTGTCAGGCCCTGATCACCAAGGGCACCCTGACCGGGATCCTCGATCGCCTGGAGCGCAAAGGCATGGTGGCCCGCCGACCGTCCCGGAACGACCGCCGGGTGATGATCGTGTCGCTCTCCGCCGCCGGCCAGTCGCTGTTCGAATCCACCTATCCGGACTATGTGGCCTCCCTGGCGCGGAGAGCCGAGAGCTGTACGCCGTCGGAAGACCGGCAAATCAGGGAGGCCCTGAGGAAACTCATGACCCTGTTTGACCGGCCCGGGTCCGGCGACACCGCCCCGCGATCCTGAATCCGGGGCCGGCAGGCACCGGGGCCCGGTCAGTTGGCGGGGATCAAACGACGGGGATTGGGTGGCGGACCGGTCACCGCGTTCCGGGAACACGGAGATAAGAGCCGTCGCCGCCCTGTTTGAAGGGCCAGGCGCTCACCTCGCAAGAACCCCTTCTTGACCCAGGTTTGCTGGCGACCGGTCCGCCGTTGAACTTGGGGGCTGCCCGGCCGACAGGGCGATCCGCCGGCGTACTCAGCCCGCGTTTCCACGGGGCATCAAAGGATAGCCGGTTTCGCCCGCAAATGCCTATAGCGGTCTGCCACAACATCCTTCGTTCCTATCTCTTTCAATAACTTATAGCTCGAAATTCGACGCCTGAGCACCGGCCGAAGTCCCCAAACGGGCCTTTTGCAGTGCAAAATCCGGGGCTCCCGCTGGCTCGAGCCGTATTGACAGGCCCGGCCGGGGGATTATCCTCCCCGGGCGCTTCCAGGGACCGCCAAAAGCGGCCGGTCCGGATATGGCCGCCGATCCGTTCGCGGTCAGGCAAAAAGATTCAATGGCTTACGGCTCACATACCTTCCCCGCCATCCTGCTGCTGGTCACCGCGGTTGCCCTGCATTCCATGACCCTGGCGGCGGAGATGCCCGAGAATCTCCCCCGATCGACCCTCTTCGTGGAGTCCGGGGACGGCGGGCGTCACCGGTTTGACGTGCGCCTCGCCCGGACACCAGAACAGCTCGCCCGCGGCCTGATGTTCGTCACCGAGATGGGCGAGATGGAGGGGATGCTGTTCGATTTCGGGCGCACCCGCCCGGCCGGCATGTGGATGCGCAACACGGTGCTGCCGCTGGACATGGTCTTTGTCCGCGCGGACGGCGTGATCAGTAATATCGCCGCGCGGACCGTGCCGTTCTCCCGTACGCCGATCCTGTCCGACGGGCCGGTGCGATTCGTGCTGGAGGTCCACGGCGGCACCTGTGAGCGGCTGGGCATCCAACCCGGCGACCGGATCACTCATCCGCTGATCCGGGACGACCGCTTCCAGTAGTGCCGGCCGGCGGGGTCAGATGGCCGGCAGCCAGGGCGCATGGGAACGCGCCGTCGCGACGATCCAGAGAAAGACCCCCACGGCGGCGAAGAACGCGGTGACGCGGATGCCCATGGAGCGCCCGCGTCGCAGCGCGATCATCCCGGCCGCGATATAGATCACAAGCCCTGCCACCTTCGCGGTCAGCCATTCGTCGCGCAGCGGCCATTGCCGGATCAGAAAGCACAGGCCGATGGCACTGGCCAGCAGGGCCGTGTCCACGATATGGGGAACGATCCGCACCCAGCGCAGCTCCAGCCGAGCCGGGAATCGGACCATCCACCATCCTCGCAGGAGGAACAGGGCGAAACTCACCGCCACGCAGGTCACATGGAGGTGTTTCAGGGCCGGGTACACGGTGAATCGGCCGGTCCGCGGCGGCTCAGATCACCTTCGAGAATCTGCCCGGACTCTCGCGGGCCTGCAGATAGGCGTCGAAGGCCATGGCCACGGGCCGCAACAGGAACCGGCCCCTGGGCGTCACCCGGACATGGCGATCGCTCAGCGAGACCAGGCCGTCGCGCTCCATCCCTTCCAGGGCCGACAGCGCCGGAGCGAAATACTCGCGGAAATCGATATCGAACTGGCTCGAGACGGCGTCCATATCGACCTCGTCCTGACACATGATGCTCTGGATCACTGAGCGCCTGAGCACATCGTCAGGATTCAGTTCGACGCCGCGGAAGATCGGCAGCCGCCCGGCATCCAGCGCCTCGTAATAATCCTTGCGCTGTTTCAGATTCTGGCTGTAACAGGTATCCAGCTTGCCGATCGAACTGACGCCCAGGGCCACCAGATCGCAGTCCGAGTGGGTGGAATAACCCTGGAAGTTACGGTGCAGGGTGCCGGCGTCCCGCGCCTTGACCAGTTCGTCTTCCGGCAACGCGAAGTGGTCCATGCCGATGTACTCGTACCCGCTTTCGGTCAGGAACTCCACCGTGCCGGTGAGCAACTCGAGCTTCTCGGCCGGGCTCGGCAGGTCTTCCTCCCGGATCAGACGCTGCGCCTTCACCATCCGAGGCAGATGGGCGTAGTTGTAGGTGGCGATACGATCGGGCCGGGCGTCGACCACCATCTGCAGGGTCTCCCGGAAACGCTGCATGTTCTGAAATGGCAGCCCGTAGATCAGGTCGACGGAGACGGAGAGAAATCCCTCTTCCCGAGCCTGGCGCAACAGGCCGAGCGTGTGGTCCGGAGCCTGGACCCGGTTCACAGCGCGCTGCACCCGGGGATCGAAGTCCTGTATGCCCATGCTCAGGCGGTTGAACCCCAGGCCAGCCAGCAGCGGGATCGTCTCCTCCCCGGTGGTACGCGGATCGATCTCGATCGAGTACTCCCGGTCGCCCTCGGTCAGCAGCGGGAAATGCTCACCCAGACCGCCCATCAGCCGCCCCATCTGCTCGTCGCTCAGATAGGTCGGCGTGCCGCCGCCGAGATGGAGCTGGCGCACGGGCCGCGACGAGTCATAAAGCTCGCCGTGCATGGCCGCCTCCCGG
>JASFJM010000034.1:0-15113 GCA_050122055.1 Gammaproteobacteria bacterium
GGCGGATGTCCAGCTGGGCGATCACCGAGCGCAGCGTCCGCATGGCCTCGCTGGGCGCGGTGATCACCAGGGCGTTGGTGGCCGGGTCGGCCCAGATGGTCACATCGCCGGTCCGGCGGCTGGCGGGCGCGCCGCCCTGGGCGGGCGCCTGGCCCGGGACCAGCTGGGTGATCTGTTCCTTCAGCCGGGTCGCCAGGTCCTCCGCGTCGGCGTAGCGCAGGTAGATGACCTGGGTGTTGCCGCCGGCCTCCAGCGGTGTGTCCAGATGCGTAATCAGCGCCCGGATGCGCAGCCGGCCTGCCCGATCGCCGCTGATCAGCACACTGTTGGTGCGTTCGTCGGCGACCAGCCCCGTGGGGGTCGCCGCGGCATCGGTCCGGGCGGCCGCCTGGGTCAGGGAGGTGACAACGCGGACGATGTCGGTGGCCGAGGCGTGTTCCAGCCGGATGACCTCGATCTCCTCGTCACCGGCCTGGTCGATGCGCCGGATGATCCGCATCATGCGATCGACGTTGGCGGCACGGTCGGAGATGATCAGCATGTTGGAGGCCGGATGGGCCGCCAGATGACCGTACTGAGGGATCAGCGGCCGCAGGATCGGCACCAGCTGGGCTGCACCCACATTCTCCACCTGGATCACCTGGGTCACCAATTCGTCGGAACGCCCCATCGGGCCCGACGGAAGGTCCCGACCGGGGACCTGGCGGGCGTTGGCGTCCGGGACGATCTTGGTCAGATCACCGGCTGGCACCGCTACGTAACCGTGGACTTCGAGGATGGACAGGAACGCTTCGTAAAAGGCATCCGGCGACATGGGCGAGGACGACAACATGGTCACCTCGGCCTTGACCCGGGGGTCGATGATGAAATTCTGCCCCGTGACTTCGCTCACCGCCTCGATGATCTGACGGATGTCGGCGTCCTTGTAGTTAGGCGTTATGGTCGGGGTCTGAGCGCCCGCGCTGCCGATGCCCAGCAGCAGAACCGCCAGGCACGCGGCCTTGCTGCCTCTGGAGCATTTCTTACTTCTGATTGTTGTCATGGCTTTGCCGGATTCTCGCTGTTTCTGCGGGAGACGCGCCGATACGCCCGCCCTCCCATGCTAAACGATCTGGTCCTCGAGTACTGTCAGAGCTAGTCGTCTTCGTCCCTGTCCCTGTCCCTGGCCCGGCGGGTGGTCCCGCTGGTGTCCCCGCCGGACAGTTGCGAGGTGTCCAGGTTGAGCACCTGCGACTGGCCGCTGCGCTCCAGCGTCACCGAGACCTGGGTGGCGTCGCCGAGGGAGCGGAAAATCTCCATGCCCCGGGCCGGGTCGTCGAGGCTCATGCCGTTGATCTGGGTGATCAGATCGCCAGGTCGCAGGCCCAGAGCGGCAAAACGCTGCCGATCGCGGCCGGGGTATACCCGATAGCCCTGTTGCTGACCATCGCGGAAGACGGGCTGTGGTCGGATGACATCGGTGAGCTTGGTGGGTGTCTGGGACACGATGTCGCGGATGCTGCTCGCCCGGCTCGGTGCCGCCCCCTGCCTGCGCGGGGCGGCAGTGCTGACGCCGGACTCGGAGGCTCGCGGCAGGCGAAGCGTCTCCAGCTGTCCGGCCCTGCGCAGCAATACCTTGTCAGTGTAAACCGAGTGCAGGGAGGCGCCACCGGGGACGGCGTCGCCGACGGCGTAGACTTTCTCCTCGCGACTGCGCTCGGCGATGATCGCGAGGGCCTGATCCGCCTCGTCGGCGGCGATGGTCCCCCGCAGCTCCAGATTCAGGCGCGTGTCGGGGGCATCGACCGGATCCAGATCGAGGACCGGGGCCGAGGTGTCGAAGCGGCCGAACAGGTGCGCATTGACGATGTAGTCGATATTGGCGCCGCCTTCGCCGGTCATGGCGGCCGGTCCGGCCGAGCCGGCAGGCGGCACCGTGACCGGTGGAGGCGGGTCTGCAGGCACCAGCAGCCATACGATCCGGGCCAGCTGCCATGCGATCAGGGCGACCAGAATCAGGACCACCCATGGCGGCAATACGCCGCTCGCCTTCAGCCACACCTGTTGGGGTGGCTGCTGGAAAAATTGGGCGGTTCTCGCTGCCAGGTCGGACACGGTAAAAATCTTTTTAAAATTCTCAGTTTGCGTTGGCCGGGAGGCGTCGCCGGCAACCTTTGTGAATGATAATCGGAGCCCAGCGGGGGTCACAAGTGCCAGCTGACGCCGGCCTTGTCATAATCCCCTTCGATGCCGGTACAATTACGGGCAGATGCCGGCCTGTTGCCGGCCGATAATGCGCGAGGACACGGACCCGGCATGGGCGACAAGGAACAGCCGATCGGACCTGACCACGGGCTGGTGCTGGAAGAGGCCAGACCCAAGCTCAAACGTCCGTCCATGTATCGGGTCATCCTGCTGAATGACGATTTCACGCCGATGGAGTTCGTGGTCCAGGTGCTGGAGGAATTTTTTAATCTGGACCGCACCAGCGCCACGCGTATCATGCTGGAGGTACACACCAAGGGACGCGGTGTGGCCGGCGTATACACTTACGAGATCGCCGAGACCCGTGTCGCCCAGGTGAACGGATATGCCCGGCAGCACCAGCACCCCCTGCTCTGCACGATGGAAGAGGCCTGAGCCATGTTAAGCAGTGAACTCGAGTTTTGTCTCAACGAAGCGTTCCGCAGCGCCCGGGATAAACGGCACGAGTTCATGACCGTGGAGCATCTGCTGCTCGCGCTGCTGGAGGTGCCCGGCGTGATCGAGGTGCTGCGCGCCTGCAACGCCGATGTCGGCCGCCTGCGCGAAGAGCTGGTGACGTTTATCGATGAGACGACGCCGCGCCTGCCTGAAGACGACGAGCAGGAAGTGCAGCCCACTCTGGGGTTCCAGCGGGTGCTGCAGCGGGCGGTATTCCACGTGCAATCCAGCGGCAAACGGGAAGTCTCCGCCACCAACGTGCTGGTGGCCATCTTCGGCGAGAAGCAATCTCATGCTGTGTATCTGCTGGGGATGCAGGACGTCACCCGACTGGATGTGATCAATTTCATCTCCCACGGCCTGTCCAAGGTCGAGGACGAGGCCGAGGCCGGCCAGGAATCGGGCGCCGCCGAAGCAGCCGCCGAGGGCGAGGCCGGTGGCGATCCGCTGGAGAAATACACCAGTAATCTCAATCGGCTTGCCCAGGAGGGCAGGATCGATCCCCTCATCGGCCGCCAGCTGGAGATCGAGCGCACCGTCGAGATCCTGTGCCGCCGGCGCAAGAACAACCCGCTATACGTGGGCGAGGCCGGTGTCGGCAAAACCGCCCTGGCCGAGGGCCTGGCTCTGATGATCGTGGAAGAGCGGGTGCCCGACGTCCTCTCGGATGCGACCATCTACGCCCTCGACATGGGCTCGCTCATCGCCGGGACCAAATACCGGGGCGACTTCGAGAAGCGCCTCAAGGGCGTGGTCGCGGCGCTCGGGGACAAACCCGGCGCGATCCTGTTTATCGATGAGATCCATACCGTGATCGGGGCCGGCGCTGCTTCCGGTGGCGTCATGGATGCCTCCAATCTGATCAAGCCGGTGCTGGCGAACGGCCAGCTGCGATGCATCGGCTCGACCACCTATCAGGAATACCGCGGCATTTTCGAGAAGGATCATGCGCTGGCCCGACGTTTCCAGAAGGTCGAGGTGCCCGAGCCGTCGGTCGACGAGACCGTAGAGATACTCAAGGGCCTGCAATCCCGGTTCGAGGAACACCATGGCGTCGTGTACAGCGAGGAGTCCCTGCGCGCGGCCGCCGAGTTGTCGACCCGCCACATCAATGACCGCCATCTCCCCGACAAGGCGATCGACGTGATCGACGAGGCCGGTGCCAGTCTGCGGCTGCAGTCGGCCGGGGTCGAGCAGCCCGAGGTGACCAGCGAATTGATCGAGTCCATCGTTGCCAAGATGGCACGCATCCCGCCGAAGACCGTGTCTGCCTCTGATCGCGACCTGCTGCGGAACCTTGAGCGGGACCTGAAGCTGGTGATCTTCGGCCAGGACCAGGCCATATCCACGCTCGCATCCGCCATCAAGATGTCCCGTTCCGGCCTGCGCGACCTGGAGAAGCCGGTCGGCGCGTTCCTTTTCTCCGGCCCGACCGGCGTCGGCAAGACCGAGGTGACCCGACAGCTGGGGATGTGCCTCGGCATCGAGCTGATCCGGTTCGACATGTCCGAGTACATGGAGCGGCATACGGTATCGCGTCTGATCGGCGCGCCGCCGGGCTATGTCGGCTATGATCAGGGCGGCCTGCTCACCGAAGCAGTGACCAAGAACCCGCACTGCGTGCTGCTGCTCGATGAGATCGAGAAGGCCCATCCGGAGGTCTTCAACCTCCTGCTCCAGGTCATGGATCACGGAACCCTGACCGACAACAATGGCCGCAAGGCGGACTTCCGCAATGTCATCCTCGTCATGACCACCAATGCGGGGGCCCAGGAGATGAGTCGCGCGTCGATCGGCTTTACCGAGCAGGATCACAGCTCCGACGGCATGGAAGCCATCCGCAAGATGTTTACGCCGGAATTCCGCAATCGGCTGGACGGCATCATCCAGTTCCAGCCTCTCGGCCGGAATACCGTGGTGCGGGTGGTGGACAAGCTGATCCTGGAGCTGGAGGCGCAACTCCAGGACAAGATGGTGACTCTGGAGCTGGACGACGCCGCCCGCGCCTGGATCGCGGACCGCGGCTACGATGCCAAGATGGGTGCGCGGCCCATGTCGCGAGTCATCCAGGAGCACATCAAGCGGCCGCTGGCGGAGGAGCTGCTGTTCGGCAGCCTGGCCTCAGGCGGACATATCCGTATCGTCGTCTCGGACGACGGGGATACGCTGGTGCTGGAATCGCAGGATCAGGAGTCGCCGGTCCCGGCGGACGGCTGACACCCGGAGATTACCGGGTGCGGTAGACGATCCGGCCCTTGGTCAGATCGTAGGGGGTCAACTCGACGGTCACTTTGTCGCCGGTGAGGATGCGGATGTAGTGTTTGCGCATCTTGCCGGAGATGTGGGCCGTGACCACGTGACCGTTCTCCAGTTCGACCCGGAACGTGGTATTGGGCAGGGTCTCGACGACCTTACCTTCCATCTGAATCGCTTCTTCTTTCGCCATTTACCAATTCGGTCTTGCCGGGCTCAGCCCGAAAGCGGGCGCATTGTGCAGAATCCGGCTCCGCTTTGCAATTTGAGCACCGCCGGCTCAGTCGTCATCACCGGCCTCTATGAGCCGCATCGGATGCGTCGGCGGCCGCGGCCAGCGTATCGGCGCGGGGGGTTCGCGGCACCATTTTTCGACACTGTCCAGGAACTCGCGCCGGGGCATCTCCCGGCAGCCAAGACTGGTCAGATGTGCAGACGCCAGCTGGCAGTCGATCAGGCAGAAGCGATGGCGTTGCAGAAATCGTGTGAGACAGGCAAGGGCGATCTTCGAAGCGTCGGTGACGGCGCTGAACATGGACTCGGCAAAGAACACCCGGCCCAGGGCGACGCCGTATAGTCCCCCAGCCAATGTGTCGTCGTGCCAGACCTCGATCGAATGGGCATGTCCGAGGGCATGCATCCGATTGTAGGCGCGCTCCATGGCGGGCGTAATCCAGGTGCCGATGTCCGGTCCCCGGTTGGCGCAGCCCGCCACCACGTTGGCGAAGTCCTGGTCGATCGAAACCCGGAAGGCGTCGCTGCGCAGGCGGCGAGCGAGTCGCCGGGAGATATGCAAATCGGCCGGCCACAGCACGGCGCGTGGATCAGGTGACCACCAGAGGATCGGCTGGCCGGACTCGTACCAGGGAAAGATGCCGCGGCGATAAGCCTCGAGCAGCCGGGACGGACTCAGATCGCCGCCCGCCGCCAGCAGCCCGTTCGGTTCGATCAGGGCCCCGGCCGGATCCGGAAACCAGTGCTCCTCGGGTGCCGCCCGAAGCCAGAAGATCATGTCGGCGGCCCACCCTCGGGCTGTTGACCCCGATGGAATGGCAGCTGGTCCCTGGCCTGCTGGAGGTAGGTCTGTAGCCAGCGCCGCTCCCGGGTCAGATAGTCGTCCACCGCTGCGGCAAAAGCGGGATCGCGCAGCCAGTGGGCAGAGCAGGTGAGGGTCGGTTCGAACCCGCGGCGCAACTTGTGTTCGCCCTGGGCGCCAGGCTCGAAATACGTCAGGCCATGGTCGATACAGTAATCGATCCCTCGATAGAGACAGGTCTCGAAATGCAGGCTGTGATAACGCTCGCTGCATCCCCAATACCGGCCGTACAGTGTGGTCTCGTCCTGCAGGCAGATGGCGCAGGCGACCGGCACCCCCTCGTTGAGCGCCAGCGTCAGCACCAGTGACTCGGGCATGGTCCGGTGCAGCTGCTCGAAGAAGCGGCGGGTCAGATACGGGCTCTGGCCGCGCTCGAGAAACGTCGCCGCGTGCATCCTGTATACCTGATGGAGCAGCTGCGGCTCGATCTCCGTGCCGGCGAGTGTGCGGAACCGGATACCGGCCTCCTGGACGCGCCGGCGCTCGCGCCGGACCTTTTTGCGGCGGTCGGAGCGGAAGCGGGACAGGAAGTCGTCGAAGCTGTCGTAGCCGTCGTTGCGCCAGTGATACTGACAGTCTGTCCGCCGCATCAGTCCCAGGGACTCGAGTCCTGCCGACGTCTCCGGCGGCGGGAAAAGGATGTGCAGCGAGGAAGCTCTCTCGGCGGCTGCATCGGCCTGGGCCGCCTCTATCAACCGGGCGCTTGCCCATAGCGGGTCGACGCCGTCGGCGGTCAGGATCCTCGGACCGGTGATCGGCGTGAAAGGCACGCAGCTGACCAGCTTGGGGTAATATTCCCTGCCGCTGCGTTCGTAGGCGTGCGCCCAGGCGTGGTCGAATACGAACTCGCCCCAGGAGTGGTCCTTCAGATACAGGGGCATGGCGGCAAGGAGGCGGCCAGCGCTATCCTCAAGGGCCAGGTGACGGGGGGTCCAGCCGGTGGCCTCGCAGGCACTGCCGCTCGTTTCGAGGGCGTAAAGCCATTCGTGCCGCAGGAACGGCGATCCTGCCGGCCGCAGCGCGTTCCAGGCGGACGCGGCCACATCACCGACGGAATCGAGGGTGCGGGTTGCCGCCGATGCCGCGACGCTCATTCCTCAGCCGGCAGCGGCGGCGGGCGTCTCCGCGTCGGCATCTCCGGATTCCGCCAGCGCATCCAGATATTTCTCGGCATCGAGGGCGGCCATGCAACCAGTGCCGGCGGAGGTGACGGCCTGTCGGTAGACCTGGTCCATCACGTCGCCGGCGGCGAACACGCCGGGCACGCTGGTCGCCGTCGCGTCGCCCTTCAGCCCCGACTTCACCAGGATATAGCCTCCATCCATCTCCAACTGGCCCTCGAAGATGCCGGTATTGGGCGCATGGCCGATGGCGATGAAGACGCCGGCCAGGGGGATCTCCCGGGTCTGGTCCGGGTCTTTCGTGCTCCGGATCCGGATGCCGGTGACGCCGCTGTCGTCGCCCAGGACCTCGTCCAGGACGTGATCCCAGAGCAGGGTCACGTTGCCACCTTCGCCGGCGCGGTCAAACAGGCGTTGCTGCAGGATCTTCTCGGCGCGCAGGCTGTCCCGCCGATGGACCAGAGTGACTTTTGACGCCACGTTCGACAGGTACAGGGCTTCCTCGACGGCGGTGTTGCCGCCGCCGATCACCGCCACCTCCTGTTGCCGGTAAAAAAAACCGTCACAGGTGGCGCAGGCCGACACACCGCGGCCCTTGAAGGCTTCCTCAGAGGGCAGACCCAGATACCTGGCGGTGGCGCCGGTGGCGATGATCAGGGCGTCGCAGGTGTATTCGCCGCTGTCGCCCCTGAGCAGGAACGGACGCTGTTTGAGGTCCGTCGTGTGGATGTGGTCGAACACGATCTCGGTGTCGAAGCGTTCCGCATGCTGGCGCATCCGGTCCATCAGGCCCGGTCCCTGCAGACCCTCGGGATCGCCCGGCCAGTTCTCAACATCGGTGGTCGTCATCAACTGGCCACCCTGCTCGATACCGGTGATCAGGACCGGCTCCAGGTTGGCCCGCGCTGCATAGACAGCAGCGGAGTAACCGGCCGGTCCGGAGCCGAGTATCAGCAATCGGCAGTGTCGGGTCTTGCTCATGAGACGATACTTCCTGCTTGCGACGCATCCGCGTCGGTTTTAAATGGCCGATGGGGTGCCTTTGTCCGGATCGGGGCGGTAGCAACGACCGCGAATTCGGCGAAGCCGGGAGCACGCCCGTGACCGGCGGGATGACAGCGCGCTCAATGGTATGTAAAAAGGCGGGGCGATCAAAGGCTTTCCGGGCCAACCCGATCCGGAGCGGCTTGTAGCAGCCAGCCGTTTCGTCTAAGGTTTACGCTTCATAAACAATAGCTTGTACCAACAAGTTTCTGTGAGTTCGTAATTTGGCAAAGGCAACTCAGGCTAACCCTCGGGGGGCCATTCTGGGCCTGTCCACCCATCGTGCCCTGCGCGAGGGTGCCTTGTGGATTTTCACCGCCCTGTCGCTGATCCTGTTCGCGGCGCTGGCGACCTACGAGCCGAAGGACCCGGGCTTTAGCTACACCGGCGCCGATGAGCGCGTGACCAATGCCATCGGACCGGTCGGTGCCTACCTGTCCGACCTGTTCTTTCTGTTGTTCGGCCGTCCCGCCTTTCTGTTCCCGGTAATGCTGGCGTATGCCGGCTGGCTGGTGTTCCGCGCCCGCGACCCGTCCGCCGCCATGAGCCGCCGTGACCTGGCTCTTCGCGCCAGTGGGTTCGTGTTGACCCTGGCGGCGAGCTGCGGTCTGGCGACCCTGCATTTCTCAGGTCAGGGATTGCCGCATACGGCTGGCGGGGTGGTCGGGGATGCCTTCGGTCATGGCCTCTCGGATGCCCTGAGTTTCCTCGGTGCGACGCTCCTGATGCTGGCGCTGTGGCTGGCCGGCGTCTCGTTGTTTATCGGCGTCTCCTGGCTGGCGATCATGGATCATGTCGGCCATGCGACCCTCGGTTCGATCGCCTGGGTGCGGGATCGTATCCAGACCCTCCGTGCCGCGATCGAGGGGCGCAGGGCCGCCCAGTCCCGGCATGAGGAGGTGCGCCGGCAGCAGCGCAAGGCCGCCTCGCGGCGACCGCCGAAGATCGAGCCGGTCATCCCGAAAGCCGAGACCAGCGAGCGGGTTGAAAAGGAGCGCCAGGTGCCGCTGTTCGAGCCCCCGGCCGATGCGGAGGTGCCGCCCCTGTCGCTGCTCGACGACCCGCCGGCCCGTCAGGCCGGTTACTCAGAGGAAGCCCTTGAGGCCATGTCGCGGCTGGTGGAACTCAAACTGCGTGATTTCGGCGTCGAGGTGGAGGTGGTGTCAGTCCATCCGGGACCCGTGGTCACCCGCTTTGAACTGCAGCCCGCACCCGGGGTCAAGGTCAGCCAGATCAGTAATCTGGCCAAGGATCTGGCCCGGGCCCTTTCCGCCATCAGCGTACGGGTAGTCGAGGTGATTCCCGGTAAGTCGGTGGTCGGTTTGGAGATCCCGAACGAGGTGCGCGAGCTGGTGACCCTGGGGGAGATCCTGCGCTCCCGGGCCTACGACGATCTCCGCTCGCCGCTGGCCCTCGCTCTGGGCAAGGATATCGGCGGCAACGCCGAGGTGACCGATCTGGCCAGGATGCCTCATCTGCTGATCGCCGGCACCACCGGATCGGGCAAGTCCGTGGCCATCAACGCCATGGTGCTGAGCCTGCTTTACAAAGCGACGCCCGAGCACGTGCGCCTGATCATGGTCGACCCCAAAATGCTGGAACTGTCGGTCTACGAGGGCATCCCTCATCTGCTGGCGCCGGTGGTCACGGACATGAACGAAGCCGCCAACGCCCTGCGCTGGTGCGTGGCCGAGATGGAACGGCGCTATCGGCTGATGGCCGCCCTCGGCGTGCGCAACATCGGGGGCTACAACCGCAAGGTCAGCGACGCCATCGACAAGGGCACGCCGTTCCCTGATCCGCTGTACGTGGCGCCGGAGATCCTGGACGAGGATGAGCGGCCGGAGCCGCCGACGCTGACTCCGCTGCCGTTCGTCGTGGTCATCGTCGACGAACTCGCGGACATGATGATGATCGTCGGCAAAAAAGTAGAGGAATTGATCGCGCGGCTGGCGCAGAAAGCGCGCGCCTCGGGCATCCATCTGGTCCTCGCGACCCAGCGCCCCTCGGTGGACGTCATCACCGGTCTTATCAAGGCCAACATCCCGTCGCGGATCGCCTTCCAGGTCTCCGCCAGGGTCGATTCCCGCACCATCCTCGACCAGATGGGGGCGGAGGCCCTGCTGGGCCACGGCGACATGCTCTATCTGCCTCCTGGCACGTCGGTGCCGCAGCGTATCCACGGGGCGTTCGTATCCGACCAGGAAGTGCACCGGGTGGTCAAACATCTGCGCGGTTCCGGGAGCCCGGTCTATGTCAACGAGGTCCTGGAAGGGCCATCCGTCCCGGTGCCGGGTCTGAGCGCCGACAATGGCGGAGGCGCCGCGGATACCGAGCAGGATGCGCTGTATGACGAAGCGGTGCGCATCGTCACCGAGACCCGCAAGGCCTCGATCTCCGGCGTACAGCGGCGTCTGAAGATCGGTTATAACCGCGCCGCCCGGATGGTAGAAGCGATGGAGGAGGCCGGGATAGTCGGACCTCTCGAAGCCAATGGATCCCGCGAAGTGCTGGCTCCGCCGCCGCCCGAAGACTGAACCTTTGCCGCCGCCGGGAGCCTGATCCTACATGCTTAGACAGTTCATCCGGGCACTGCTGGTGCTGCTGGCGGTGACTCCGGCCGGCGCTCAGGAGCAGGGCGACGATGACGGCGTCGCCAGCCTGAGAGCGTTCCTTGCCGACATCACGACGCTCGAAGCCGTCTTCGAACAGACCCTTTCGCCGAACGGCGACATCGAACCCCAGGTCAGCCGTGGACGTTTCTATCTCAAGCGTCCGGGCCGGTTCCGCTGGGACTATCAGGAGCCGGCCGAACAACTGGTAGTCTCGGACGGCGAGCGGATCTGGATGTTCGACCGGGACCTGGACCAGGTGACGGTGCGACCCGTCGACGAGTCCCTGCGCGGGACCCCGGCCATGCTGCTCAGCGGTGAGGCGTCGCTGGACGAGAGTTTCGCCGTCATCGGCAGTCGCCGGGAAGATGGCATCCAGTACGTCACGCTGGAGCCTCGACAGGCCAGTCCGGAGTTCGAATCTCTCACCGTGGGGCTGGCGGAAGGAGAGATCGTGAGCATGGAACTCCTGGACGGCATCGGCCAGCGCAGCCTGATCGAATTCTCGGACCTGCGCCGCGATCCTCCCCTGGATGATGAATTGTTCCGGTTCGAGCCGCCGCCGGGGGTCGACGTGATCGGCGCCGGCGAGGATTGAGCATCCCGGCCGCGTCCATGTACCCGCTGCGCTGGAGACGCTGGTGGCTGGCGGCCGGTTTTCTGCTGGCGCTTGGCGTCACGCTGCTTTCGCTGATGCCATCGCCGCCTGTTGTCTCCGGTCATGACAAGTTCAGCCACCTGAGCGCCTACGGCGCGCTTGCGCTCTGGTTTTCGGGCATCTACCAGCCGGATCGTTATGGGTGGCTCCTGCTCGGTCTGTTCGCCCTGGGTGTCGTCATCGAAATCCTGCAGGGCCTCGGCGGACACCGCCAACCGGAGATCGCCGATGCAGCCGCCAATCTGATCGGCATCGTCATCGGTCTCGGCCTGGGGCGCGTCGCGCTGGCTGGCTGGTGCGTCCGGGCTGAGCGCCTGATCGCAGGGGAGGGCGGCGGTGGCGACTGATCCCGCCACAGACCCCCGGCCCCTTGCCGACCGCCGCCGACCCGTCGATCTGGATGGCTTCTACGGCCAGACTCATCTCCTCGCCCCGGGCAAGCCGCTGCGCCTGATGGTGGAGGGCCAGTCACTCCATTCGATGGTGTTGTGGGGACCGCCGGGCACCGGCAAGACGACCCTGGCCCGGATCATCAGCGGGGCCTGTGGCGCGCACTTCATCGCCCTGTCGGCGGTGATGGCGGGGGTCAAGGACATCCGCGCGGCGGTGGCCGAGGCCAGGAGCCTCCGGCAGCAGGAGGCGGGGCGGACGGTGTTGTTTCTGGACGAGGTGCATCGTTTTAACAAGGCTCAGCAGGATGCCTTCCTGCCCTTCGTGGAGGACGGCACCCTGGTATTCGTGGGCGCCACCACTGAAAACCCCTCGTTCGAACTCAACAAGGCGCTCCTGTCCCGGGCACGGGTCTACGTCCTCAAACGGCTCACCGAAGGGGAACTTGGCGGCATCCTGCGGGCGGCCCTGGATGACGCGGCTCGCAGTGTCGGCAGCCGCGAGTTCGATCTCGGCGAGGATCAGATCGGCCTCCTGGCCGCCGCCGCGGATGGCGACGCGCGCCGCGGTCTGGGCTTCCTCGAACTGGCTGCCGAGCTCGCGGAGGAGCGCGGCAAATCCCTGCGGGTCAGCGACGAGACCCTGGCAGACGTGATCGCCGGCGGCAGCCGGCGCTTCGACAAGCGCGGCGAGGATTTCTATGACCAGATCTCGGCCCTGCACAAGAGCGTACGGGGGTCCAATCCGGATGCCGCGCTGTATTGGCTCTGCCGGATGTTCGAGGGCGGATGTGACCGGATCTATATCGCCCGGCGGGTGGTCCGCATGGCCAGCGAGGACATCGGCAACGCGGATCCCCGCGCTGTGGAGATGACCCTGGCGGCCTGGGACGCCTTCGATCGTCTGGGGAGCCCCGAGGGCGAGCTGGCCCTGGCCCAGGCGGTGGTTTATCTGGCTTGTGCGCCGAAGAGCAACGCGGTCTACACGGCCTTCAAGTCCGCATCCGCGGACGCCCGCGACGCCGGCTCTCTCGAGGTGCCGCTGGCATTGCGCAATGCGCCCACGGGCCTGATGAAAGATCTGGGATACGGCGACGGCTACCGCTATGCCCACGACGAGGACGAAGCCTTCGCCGCCGGCATGGACTACTTCCCCGAGGACATGTCGCCGGCCACGTATTATCATCCGCAACCCCGGGGCCTGGAGATCCGCATCGCCGAGAAGCTGGATCGACTCAGGCAGAAAGACCGGGAGGCGCGCAAGCGGAACCGGGACTGACCCTGTCGGTCTTGCGACCGAGCACCGAGTGACGCTCCGACCGGAAACCCCATCGACGGAAACTGCACATGCTGGACCCGAAATTGCTGAGGACCGACCTGGAGACCGTGGCGGCCAACCTCGCCCGGAGAGGCTTTGCCCTGGACGTGGACAGATTCCGCGAGCTCGAGGCACAGCGCAAGACCCTGCAAATCCAGACCGACGAGCTGCGCAACCGGCGCAACCGGGAGTCGAAGAATATCGGCAAGGCCAAGGCGGCGGGGGAGGATATCCAGCCGCTGCTGGATCAGGTCGCAGATCTCGGCAATCAGCTCAAGCAGGCGGAGGAGGCGTTGCAGGATGCCCTGGAAGGGGTCAACCGGATCCTGCTGGAGTCACCGAACCTGATCGCCGACTCCGTCCCGGACGGGGCAGACGAGTCCGACAATCGCGAGCTGCGCCGCTGGGGCGAGCCGCCCGAATTCGATTTCGATCCGCGCGACCACGTGGATCTGGGCCTGCTGGACTTCGAGGCCGCCGCCCGGGTCTCCGGGGCGCGCTTCGTGGTGATGCGCGGCCCGGTTGCGCGGCTGCACCGGGCGCTGATCCAGTTCATGCTCGATCTCCACGTCGAGGAACACGGCTACACCGAGGTTTATGTGCCGTACCTGGTCCGAAGTAGCGCGCTGACGGGGACCGGCCAGCTGCCCAAGTTCCGGGAGGATCTGTTCGAGATCGCCGGCGAGGCGGACTTCTTTTTGATCCCGACGGCCGAGGTGCCGGTCACCAACCTGGTCCGGGAGACCATCCTGGATGCGGAGGCGCTGCCTCTCAGGATGGTTGGACACACACCGTGTTTTCGCTCCGAGGCCGGATCCCACGGCCGCGACACCCGGGGCATGATCCGCCAGCATCAGTTCGAAAAAGTGGAGCTGGTGCACGTCACCCGGGCCGACCAGTCGGCCGAGGCGCTGGAGATCCTGACCGGGCACGCCGAGACGGTGCTGCAGCGGCTGGGCCTGGCGTACCGGGTAGTCGAATTGTGCAGCGGGGATATCGGCGCGGCCGCTACCCGGACCTACGATCTCGAAGTGTGGATGCCGGGGCAGAACACCTATCGGGAAATCTCATCCTGCAGCAATTGCGTCGATTACCAGGCCCGGCGCATGCAGGCGCGGGTGCGCAACCCCGAGACGGGCAAGCCCGAACTCGTCCATACCCTGAACGGTTCCGGCGTGGCCGCGGGGCGTTGTCTGGTCGCCTTGCTGGAGAATTATCAGCAGGCCGATGGTAGCGTGGGCATCCCCGAGGTCCTGCGCCCGTACACGGGTTTTGACCGTATCGGTCCGGCCTGAGGTCGGAATCGGGGTCGATCAGGCGACTTCCGGGTCGCCCGCGGGCAGCTCTTTCCGGCGCAGAAGCGCAGCATACGCGCGGCAGGCATCGGTAACCGTGAAGATCCCGCACAGATCGTCGTGGCGCGTGATCAGGGCCGAGCCGATGCGGCGCTCGGCCATGGTCTCGAGTACCCGGAACAGGGGCGTCTCCAGGTCCACGGTGTAGACCGAGAAGACGCAGATATCCCGGACCCGCATGGCTTCCCGCGGCGGCAGCCCCAGATTCGGGTCGAGGGCGAATTTGACGTCCCGGTCGGTGACGACACTGACCAGCTCGCCTTCGTGTTTGACCGGCAGATGGCGTACATGGAGCTCCTGCATAAGATCGCGAGCTGCCAGCAGCGGCTCCTCTGCGTCGATCCAGTGGGGGAAGGGGGTCATGACTGCTTTGACTCGGGTGATCCTGGTCATGATCGGGCCTCTCTCAGCCCATGAACAACATCGCCGCAACCGTCACTTTGCGGCCCTGGATGATCCGTCCGTTGAAGCGCCGGGCGAAGGTCTCCGCCTCGAAGGTGGAGATATCCGCATGGATGACGGCCTGCTTGTCACTGGTCTTCGGATTCGGATCGTCGAGGATCTCCAGCTTGGTCACCGGCAGGT
>JASFJM010000035.1:0-14830 GCA_050122055.1 Gammaproteobacteria bacterium
GCGCCGCGCACCGTCACCAGGTACACGGGATGACCTGAATCGGCCTCGATCTTGCGGCGCAGCCGGGCGATGTGGATATCGACGGTCCGGGTCTCGATATCGGCAGTGCGGCTGTAGCCCCAGACCTTGTTCAGCAACTCCTCGCGGGACACGGCCCGCTCACCATGGGCGTGGAGATATTGCAGCACTTCCATCTCCCGGCGGGTGAATTCCAGCGCTGTACCGGCGCGTTGACCGCTGAGATTGGGCACGTCGATATCGACGTCAGGCCCGAGGCGGATGTGACTGGACATCTCGATGCCTGCCCGGGATCTGCGCAGCACGGCCTCCACTCGCAGCATCAGCTCGGCCACCGAGAACGGTTTGGAAACGTAATCATCGGCGCCCAGGCTGAGACCGCGGATGATGTCGTCTTCGGCACTGCGGGCCGTCAACATCACGATGGGCTGCTCGCGATCCCGGGCACGGATCCGCTCACACACGGCGTAGCCGTCAAGACCCGGCAGCATGATATCGAGGAGCAACAGATCGAAGGTCCCGCTGAGGGCCCGATCCAGACCCTCGCGTCCGTCGCCGCAGCTCTCCACTGCATAGCCGTGGAAGACGAGCAGATCCTCGAGGCCGGTCCGGATGGCCTCTTCGTCCTCCACTACAAGGATGCGCAGTCGGGTCTTTGTCGTCATGGATATACGCGCTCTCGCCGGTAGACAGCGTGGTTCAAAGCCTAGCAGCAAGTGCCCGACGGCATTGTAAACATCCGGTAAAAAATCCGCGGCCGGTTTTACCGACCCGTGTCTACAGTCGGCGTCGTCGCCCGCCTAGCATGATCAGCGTGAATCCACAGCAACGCGGCGCGAGCGTCGCAGGAGGCGAACATGGCGATCATCAACAGAGTGTCACGACTATTCGCGGCGGATGTCCACGCGGTCCTCGACCGTATCGAGGAGCCCGAGGTCCTATTGCGTCAATGCATACGTGAGATGGAGCGCGATCTGGACGAAGGCGAGCAGCGCATCCGGGGTCTGGAGTTCGAGCGTGAGCAGCTGGAGACGCGCAAGCAGCAGTGCGAGCAGGGTCTCGGCGAAATCGCGAATCAGCTCGATGTGTGTTTCGAGGCCGATGAGGCCGATCTGGCCCGGGGGCTGATCCGTCGCCGGCTGGAACTGCATCAGCAATCCGAATATCTCCAACAGCGGCTCGCTGCTCTGGACAAAGCCCTCGGCGAGAGTCGCGGGATCGTCCAGCAAAACCGCTCCCGGCTGGAGAGCATGCAGCAGAAGGCCGAGCTCTTTGCGACAGCGACACCGGCCATGGCGGCAGACGATCTGGGCTGCGGCCGTGCCATCGGCGATGACGAGGTCGAAGTCGCATTCCTGGCGGAGCAGCGGCGGAGGGCCCAGTCATGAAACGCCCCACGTTCCTGCACGGTGTCGGGCTGGCGCTGGCATTGGCGGTAACCGGCGCGGCCGCATTCGCCGCCATCGCGGCGTGGTCCCCGCTGGCGGTCGATGCGGCGCTGCGCGGAGTGATCGCCGTCGTCGGTCTGGCCTATGTCGTCTATCTGCTGGCCAGTAGCGGAAACCGGATCGGCCGGGTCACGACGCTGGCGATCTGGCTGGCCGTGGCCAGTGCCACCTGGTGGCTGGCCCCGGCCATGCCGGTCTTCCTGCTTGTTCACGCGCTGATGATCTGGCTGGTCCGCGTGTTGTATTTCCACGATCGTGCGCTACCGGCGCTCACCGACCTGGGTCTTGGGCTGGTGGCAGTGGCTGCGGCGGTCTGGGCGGTGGCAGGCAGCGGCAGCCTGTTCCTGGCCCTGTGGAGCTATTTCCTGATCCAGGCCCTGTTCGTGCTGATACCCGGGTCCCGCGCCAGCGGCCGCAAACGCGACCCGGCGATACCCGCCGACGCGGGCTTCGAGCGCGCCCACCGCAGCGCCGAGTCCGCACTGCGGCGGCTGGCGACGCGCATCTGAACCCAACTAGAGGAGGAATGAATATGAAAACCACGATTCTGGCAGTGAGTCTGCTTATGCTGACCGGCGCCGCCGTCGCTTTCCATCCCGGCACAACGGGGCCGGTAAAGCCGGTTGCCCCGCCGGTTCCGATTGCTCCGCCGACGCCGGTCCCGACCGCGCAGGCGCCGCGGGTCGACGCGGTGTTCGTGCTCGATACCACCGGCTCCATGGGCGGCCTGATCGAGGCGGCGAAAGAAAAGATCTGGTCTATCGCCACTACCATGAGCCAGGCTCGGCCAGCGCCGATCCTGCGGCTCGGCCTGGTGG
Organism: Gammaproteobacteria bacterium; assembly: GCA_050122055.1. Taxonomy (GTDB): domain Bacteria; phylum Pseudomonadota; class Gammaproteobacteria; order Steroidobacterales; family XN24; genus CAMYOC01. The sequence goes on from JASFJM010000035.1 coordinate 2,285, forward strand.
CCTACCGCGACCGCGGTGATGACTATGTCACCCGGGTCGTCGATCTGTCCGAGGACCTGGATTCGGTCTACGCGACGCTGATGGACTTCGCGGCCGGCGGTGGCGGGGACGGGCCTGAGAGCGTCAACAAGGCGCTGTATGACGCGGTCCACCAGGTCTCCTGGAGCCAGGATCCGACTGCCTACAAGGTCGTATTCCTGGTCGGCGATGCCCCGCCGCATATGGACTACCCGGACGAGGTCCGATACCCGGACACGCTGGCGGAGGCGGCCCGGCTCGGCATCGTCGTCAACACCATCCAATGCGGTGATCTCGCGGCGACGGCCCAGCCCTGGCAGCAGATTGCCCAGCTCGGCGGTGGGCGCTATTTCGAGGTTGGCCAGGCGGGCAGCGCGCTCGCATTGGTTTCACCCTGGGACGACGAGATCGCTCGGCTCTCAGCCGCGCTGGATGAGACCCGGCTGTATTTCGGTGACAAGGATGCGAAGGCGAAGATGGTGGAGAAAGAGAAGGCGACCGCCAAGCTGCACGCACTGGCCTCACCGGCCGCCCGTGCCCGGCGCGCCACTTACAACGCATCCGAGGCCGGCGCAAGGAACCTGCTTGGCGACAGCGAGCTGGTCGACGCCATCGAGACCGGTAAAGTCGATCTCGACGAGATCGACACCGCAGAACTGCCCGCGGCCATGCAGGCGATGGCGCCGGAGGAGCAGCGCGCGTTTGTCCAGGAGACGGCAGCCCGGCGAGCCGAGTTGCAGGGGCGGATCGAGGGACTGACCCGCCAGCGCGCCGATTACCTCAAGCAAAAGGTGGAAGAAACCGGATCCGCTGCCGAGGCTTCTCTTGACCACAAGATCTACGGAGCCGTGCGCGAGCAGGCCGAGGACAAGGGCATCCTGCTCGAGGACGCGCCCGCCTACTGACGCCGCCGGTTCAGCCGCTAAGGGGCCGGATCGACCCGCTACCGGGATCGGTCCGGCTCCTGTTTTTGCTGCAGCCCATCCCGCGGCCACGTCGCCCGCACAGATCGCCGCGATGTGGCAGACTTTCGCCTCCAACCGATCACGTGCGCCCGGGAGGGGGCGCGCGAGTCCAACGAGGAACGCAGGGATGACAAGAAAAGCGATCGCGGCCGCGCTGATGAGCATTCTCATGTCAGTAGCAGCGGCGGAGGACGCCCCGGAGCCGGGTCTCAATGACGAGACCCTTGCAGGTCTGGAACTCCGCGGCATCGGGCCGGCGCTGATGTCGGGCCGGATCGCCGATATCGCGATCCATCCGGAGAACACCAATGTCTGGTACGTGGCGGTGGGCAGCGGCGGCGTCTGGAAAACCATCAACCGGGGCACGACCTGGGAGCCGGTCTTCGATGAGCAGGTCTCCTATTCCATCGGTTCGGTGGCGATCGACCCCAATGACCCGGACACGATCTGGGTCGGCACCGGTGAGAACGTCAGCGGTCGCCACGTAGGCTATGGCGACGGTATCTACCGCAGCCGCGACGGTGGCAAGAGCTGGACCAACATGGGTCTGGCCGCGTCGGAACACATCAGCACTATCCGCATCGACCCGCGGGACTCGGACGTCATCTATGTGGCTGCCCAGGGACCGTTGTGGTCCGGCGGCGGTGATCGCGGCGTCTACAAGACCGAAGACGGCGGCGAGACCTGGAACCGGATCCTGTCCGCCGGCGAGTACACCGGCGCCAATGAAGTGCATCTGGACCCCCGGGACCCGGACGTGGTCTATGCCGTGCTGCACCAGCGCATGCGTAACGTGGCGGTGCTGATCAACGGCGGTCCCGAATCGGGGATCTTCAAATCCACCGATGCCGGCGCCAGCTGGCGCGAGCTGACCGAGGGTCTGCCGGAGGAGGACATGGGCAAGATCGGTCTCGCCATCTCGCCCCAGGATCCCGATGTGGTCTACGCCACCATCGAGCTGGCCCGGCGCACCGGCGGGTTCTGGCGCTCGGCCGACGGGGGCGAGACCTGGGAGAAGCGCAACGACTATCTTTCCAGCGGCACCGGTCCCCATTACTACATGGAGATCTTCGCCAGTCCCCACGCTTTCGACCGGGTTTACCAGATGGACGTGCTGATGCACGTGACCGAGGACGGAGGTAAGACGTTCATCAAGACGCCCCGCGGCGCCAAGCATTCCGATCACCACGCCCTGGTCTTCGACCCGGACGATCCGGATTATCTGCTTGCCGGCACCGATGGCGGTCTTTACGAAAGCTTCGATCTGGGGGCTACCTGGAAATTCGTTGCCAATCTGCCGGTGACCCAGTTCTACAAGGTATCAGTGGATTACGACGAGCCGTTCTACAACGTCTACGGTGGCACCCAGGACAACAATACCCAGGGCGGGCCGTCCCGCACCGACACCATCAGCGGCATCGTCAACAGCGACTGGAACGTGGTCCTGACCGGCGACGGCCACCAGCCCGCTGCCGACTACAGCAACCCGGATATCGTCTATGCCCAATCCCAGCAGGGATTCCTGCGACGCTACGATCGCCGCACCGGCGAGTCGGTCTCCATCCAGCCCCAGCCGGGCCCGGGCGAGGGTGCCGAGCGCTTCAACTGGGATTCACCGATCCTGATCAGTCCCCATGATCCGGCGCGGCTCTATTTCGCCAGCCAGCGGCTGTGGCGCAGTGACGATCGGGGCGATTCGTGGACGGCGATCAGCGGCGATCTGTCCCGGGGCAAGGACCGCATGATGATGCCGATCATGGGACGGGTGTGGAGTTTCGACTCCCTCTGGGATCTTTACGCCATGTCGGTCTACGGTTCCGTGACTTCGGTTTCCGAATCGCCCCTGGTGCCCGGGCTGATTTATACGGGCACCGATGATGGCCTGATCCAGGTGACGGAGGACGGTGGCGGCAGCTGGCGCAAGATCGAGAAGCTGCCTGGCGTGCCGGCGGGTTTCTTCGTCAACGATATCAAGGCCGACCTGCACGACCCCGACTCCGTCTACGTGGTGGTGGATGATCACAAGTCCGGCGACTTCTCGCCCTACGTGCTGAAGAGCACCGACCGGGGCCGCTCCTGGCGCAGCATCGCCGGTGATCTGCCGGACCGACACGTGCTCTGGCGGCTGGTACAGGATCACGTCAAGCCGGATCTTCTGTTCCTGGGCACCGAGTTCGGCGTCTTCTTCACCATCGATAGCGGCCGACGGTGGGTAAGGCTGGGTGGCGCGCCGACCATCCCCTTCAGGGATCTGGTCATCCAGACCCGTGAGAACGATCTGGTGGGGGCCACCTTCGGACGCGGCTTCTATGTGCTGGACGACTACACGCCGCTGCGCCGGATCGATGCGGACATGCTGGCCGGGGAGACGGCGCTATTCCCGGTGCGCGATGCGCGCTGGTATGTGCCGCGGCGGCCCCTGGGCTGTTCGCTGCCGGACTGCCGCTCCAGCCAGGGCGATAATTTCTATGTGGCGCCGAACCCGCCGTTCGGTGCCATCTTCACCTACTACCTGGCTGAGCCGTTGATGAGCCTGAAGGATCAGCGCCGGGATCGGGAGAAACCGATGGAGGCGGAGGGCAAGGACACGCCTTTCACCGGCTGGGACGCCATGCGGGAGGAAGCGATCGAGGAGCCGCCGATGATGGTGCTGACCGTGCGCGACGCGGCCGGCGAGATCGTCCGTCATCTGGAGGGGCCGGCCACGGCCGGTTTCCATCGGGTGAGCTGGGACCTTCGCTACCCGCTGCTCGATCCCTGGGCGCCACCCAGCGACGACGAGCCCTACACCCCGCCGTCCGGGGTGATGGCCATCCCGGGTGCCTACGCGGTCAGTCTGGCCCGCCGCGTCGACGGCAGGCTGGAGCCCGTGGGCGAACCACAATCCTTCGAGGTCGAGTCCATCCGCGATCCGGTTCTGGCCGAGCCCGACCAGGCGACCCGGCTGGCGTTCGACATGCGGGCAAGCGAATTGCAGCGGGCCGTCAAGGGATCGGTCTCCGCTATTGACGAGCTGGTTACCGACATGGATGCGGCGAAGGAGATGCTACGCCGATCCCAGGCCGATCCGGCCCTGTATGCGGAGTCCGTGGAGATCCAGCAACAATCCAGGCGCTGGCGCGACCGGCTCACCATGAGTGAGGAACAGAAGATGATGCGGTACCCGGGCCCGGTGCCCATCGACAGCCGTCTGGGTCATGCCACCGCGGGCAAGACCACGACGGTCTATGGACCCACCGCGACCCAGGTCGCAAGCCTGGAGATCGCCGAGCAGGAGTTCGCCGAGGTCAGTGCCCGGCTGCGCGTCTTGATCGATCAACGCCTGCCGGATCTGATGAACCGGATGGACGCCGCCGGCGTGCCCTGGTCACCGAGCCGTGGGGTGCCGGTTGCCGACTGAGAGCGAGCCGTCATCCAGGGGGCGGGCAGCAGCCTGGCTGCCGGTCCTGGCGTCGCTGCTGCCCGGGCTTTGTCCGGCCTCTCCGGCGGATCTGGAGACCATGCAGGTGACCGCGACCCGGGATGCGCGGCGGGTACAGGAAGTGGCGCCGGCGGTCACCATCGTCGGCGCGCCGGAGATCCTGCGGGAGAATCCCCAGGTCCTGGCCGAAGCGCTGCGCGGGCAGGTCGGCACCTGGTTCCAGCAGACCACGCCGGGGCAGGGGACGCCGATCGTGCGCGGCCTCAAGGGCTCCCAGGTGCTGCATCTGGTGGATGGCATGCGGCTGAATAACGCCTTCTTCCGCAGCGCTCCCAACCAGTACCTGGCCCTGGTCGATCCCTACGCGACCGAGCGGATCGAAGTGGTCCGCGGCGCCTCGCCCAGCCTCTATGGGTCTGACGCCATGGGCGGCGTGGTCCAGATCCTCACACCAGAGCCGGGCCTCTCCGGGGCACGTTGGGACGCCCGCAGCCAGGTTCACGGCATGGCCGACACGGCGGACCGGGCTCGGCTGCTGCGGCTGGAATCCGAACTCGGCCGCGGCGGCCTCGGGCTGATCGGCGGCGTCACCTGGCAGGACTTCGGCGACCGGCGCACCGGCGACGGCCGGGTCCGGCCCACCGATTACGACGCCCGCGCCGCCGACCTGAAACTCCTCGCCGGTTTGGGTGAACGTTCCGAACTGATGCTCTCGTTTCAGTATGCCAACCAGCCGGAGACGCCGCGCATCGACGAATTGGTGCCCGGGTTCGGCCAGGACGAGCCGTCGTCGGAGCTGTTCGAATTCCGGCCAAACCGCCGGCTGTTCTATCACGGCCGTTATCGCTGGGCGCCGGCCGCCAGTTGGCTGGAGCAGATCGAGATCCACCTGGCCCGTCAGGTGATCCGGGATGACCGGCGCAGCCGGGATTTCGGTTCCACCATCACGGTCAACGAGGACAACAAGAGCACCCTGGACGGCCTGACCCTGCAGCTGGATGCCAGGCCCGCCGAGGCCCTGCGGCTGACCGGCGGTCTCGAGTTCTATCGCGATACGGTCGACAGCCGCCGGGTCGAGACCGAGGCGGACGTGACCACGACGGTCCGCAGCCGCTTCCCCGATGATTCGAGCCTGGATAGCGCCTCGATCTATCTGGCGGCGGATTGGCAGGTGAGCGAGCGTCTGGCCCTCGGGGCCGGCGCCCGCTATAGCGAATTCGACATCAAGCTGCCGGGCGCCCTCGACGGTGCGAACGTACGGCTGAAGCCCGATGACCTGACCGGGGATGTGCACGCCGCCTGGCGTCTGACGCCCACCGTCAACCTGCTCGCCAACCTGGGTCGCGGCTTCCGGGCGCCCAACATCTTCGATCTGGGGACACTGGGGCCGCGTCCCGGCAATCGTTTCAACGTGGCCTCGCCGGATCTGGATCCGGAATCCGTCATCAGTCTCGATGTGGGGGTCAAGATCGACCGTCCCCGCTGGCAGGCGGAAATGTTCGTGTTCCGGCTCGATTACGACGACAAGATCACATCGGTGCTGACCGGCGAGACCACCCCCGAGGGCCGCGACGTGGTCACCAGCGTCAATGCCAACGAGGCAGATCTATACGGCGTGGAGGCGGGCGGGCGCGCCGAATTGAGCGATACGCTTGAACTCTATGGCGTCCTCAATTACACCCGCGGCGATGAGAAGGAGCCGGGCGGCGAGGAAGACCCGGCTGATCGGGTGCCGCCGCTCAACGGCAAAATCGGTCTGGTCTATACCGGATTCGCGGACCTGCGCATCGAGCCCTATGTGCTGTTTGCCGATGATCAGGGCCGGCTGAGCCCCCGGGACGAGGCGGATCCTCGTATCGATCCCGACGGTACCCCTGGATGGGGGACAGTGAATCTCGACCTCTCCTGGTATCCCGCCGGATCGCTGGAGCTGGGGCTGAGGGCCGAGAACCTCTTGGACAAGGCTTACCGGGAGCACGGCTCGGGTATCGACGCGCCGGGATTCAATGTCGCCGTGCGGGCAAACTGGGTATTCTGAGAGGTCCTGACGGACGACCCGGGCCGAAACGGTCCGCTCGGGCGGCGCGGAACTCGGGGCGCGGCGCGGGGTCCCTGCAAGCAGGGCAGGTCGTATAACAACATCCGATTGCGGGGTACAGCGGTGAGCTTTCTCAAACGAATTTCATTGATCGGGCTGCTGCTGGGTGCCCTGGCCTCGGCCAATCTCTTCCCGGTGACGATCGCAGCCGCCGCCGATGAGTCCGATCTCATCCCCCGGGATCTGCTGTTCGGCAACCCGGAACGCTTCCGTGGCCGCGTCAGCCCCGACGGCAGCAAAGTCTCTTTCGTGGCACCCGTAGATGGCGTCATGAACGTCTGGGTCGGGCCTGCCGACGACCTGGATGCCGCCAGACCGGTAACCGACGACACCAGCCGGGGTGTGCGGGTCTATTTCTGGTCCGCCAACGATGACGTGCTGCTCTACAGTCGAGATATCGGCGGCGATGAAAACACGCATATCTATTCCGTGGACCTGAGCAGCAATGCGGTCCGGGACCTGACGCCCTTCGCCGGCGCCCGCGGTATCGTCTACCAGGTCAGCTGGTCGCGGCCCGACGAGATCGCTGTGGGGATCAATGCCCGTAACCCGCAGTACATGGACGTTTACCGGGCGAATATCCGCACCGGTCAACTCGAATTCGTCTATCAGAACGACGGCTACGAGAGCTTAATCATCGACGATGGGCTGCAGATCCGTGCCGCCCTCAAGCGGACGCCCGACGGCGGCGGGGAGATCCACCGGGCGGACGTCGACGAGGCAGGCAAGATCGGATTCACGTCTATCGCCACTATCCCGCCGGAGGATTCCCGCAACACCGCCATGCTGGCGATGATGCCTGACGGCGAGCGGGTCTATCTGCTCGACTCCCGGGATCGGGACACCGCCGCCCTGGCGGCCCTCGATCTGGATGACGGCAGCGTGGAGATCATCGCCCAGGACCCCCGGGCGGACGTGGCCGATGTGATGCTGGATCCCACCACCAATGCCCTGATCGGCTACAACGTCAACTACAAGCGCTCGCGCTGGTATGGCGCCGGCGACGACAATCAGCGCGCCTTCGAACAGCTCGCCGCGCAGATACCCGGCGACGCCAACATCCTCGGCATGACCCGCGACGGCGAGCAATGGGTGATGGCCGTCGAGGCGCCGGACGATCCGCTGCCCTACTACCTGTTCGATCGCCGGAGCGGGAAGGCCCAGCGGCTGTTTTCCTCCTATCCGGGTCTGGCGGGCCAGCCCTTGCAGCCCATGTGGCCCCAGGTCATCAAGACCCGGGACGGCCTGTCCATGGTGTCCTATCTCACCCTGCCTGCCTCGGCCGACAAGGATGGCGACGGCGAGGCCGACGCACCGGTGCCCATGGTGCTGCTGGTCCACGGCGGCCCCTGGGCCAGGGATACATTCGGCTACAGCGCCAATCACCAATGGCTGGCCAACCGCGGTTATGCTGTGCTCAGCGTCAATTACCGGGGCTCCACCGGCTTCGGCAAGAATTTCCTCGACGCCAGCCGGCAGCAGTGGGCGGCCGCCATGCATGACGATCTGATCGACGCGGTGGAGTGGGCGGTGGCCGAGGGCGTCACCCGGCCCGACCAGGTCGCGATCATGGGCGGCAGCTATGGGGGCTACGCCACCCTGGTCGGTCTGACGTTCACCCCCGAGCGCTTCGCCTGCGGCGTGGATATCGTCGGACCCTCCAATCTGGTGACATTGCTGAATTCCATCCCGCCGTACTGGGCCAGCGTGCTGGACGAGTTCGCCCGCAACATCGGTGACCCGCGCACCGAGGAGGGTCGGGAGCTGTTGATGTCCCGGTCTCCCATCAGCCGGGTCGACGCCATCCAGCGGCCTCTCCTGATCGCCCAGGGTGCAAACGATCCCCGGGTCAAACAGGCGGAATCCGACCAGATCGTCGAGGCTATGCAGCAGAAGGGTCTGCCCGTCACCTATGTGCTGTTCCCGGACGAGGGCCATGGCTTCGCCCGGGCAGAAAACAGCCTCGCCTTCTACGGCATCACCGAGGCCTTTATCAGCGCCTGTCTGGGCGGAGACTATGAACCGCTCGGCGACGCCCTCGAGGGCAGCAGCACGACGGTACCGGCCGGTGCCGAGCACATACCGGGTCTGGAGGCCGCCCTGGAGGGTTTCACGCCGGAGGTCCGGAAGTAACCAGCGGCGAGTGGGCAGCGTGAGACGGTCGCGACGACCCGGGATGGTGCCGGCTGTGTTGATCTGATCTTCCCCGCAGCACGTTGCACCTTGCTCGATGATCCGGCCGCCCTGATCCTTCAGGGTCGTATCGCGATCCGGCGGCTATAATCCGCCCGGGCAACGGTCGCTCATCTCACGGCGCCGGCCACTCTTCGTCAGCCATTCTTCGTCAGCCAATTTTCGCCAGCTAATGCGGGCCAGCCCATGGCCAAAACACTACTCCCATGCGATTGATCAAAGGCCTCCTCACGCTCCTGATCCCGCTGCTCATCCTGACGGCGGGTGTCGAGTTGTCCCTGCGGATCCTGCCCCAGGTCATCCCGCTGCCCCTGCTCCAGCACTTTCAGCCCGACCTCCGCCAGCGCATCGCCGAAGATCGCGGTCTGCCGACGACCCGTGCGGCCATGACGGTGGAGCGGGACGATGGCGGACCCCTGCTGCGCAAATTCCGCCCCGAGACCGAGGTGAACTGGACCTTCTACGACGAGGGCGCCATCGAATCCATCGTCACCGACGACATGGGCTTCTGCAATCCGCCGGCGGCCAGCTACGATCGCGTCCCCATCGATGTGATCGCCATCGGCGATTCCTTTACCTGGTGCCACACGGTCCCGCCGGCCACATCCTGGCCCGCGGTGTTGTCCGGGCTATCCGGGCGCAGCGTCTACAACCTCGGCACCCCGGCCATCGGACTCTACGAGTACCTGGTCATCCTGCGCCGCTTCGGTCTGTCCCGGCAGCCCCAGGTGGTGGTCATGAACGTCTATGAAGGCAACGACCTGCGCGACGCCATGCGCTACTGGGCCTATCGCAACGGCCGCCAGCACGTGGCCGCCGAGCGCGACTGCTCGGGGCTGCTGTGCCGGGCGCTGGGCGAGCGCAGCTATGTCTACAATCTGGCGGTCGCCGTAAACATCGAGTATCTGCAACCGCTCTTCGCCGCCAGCGGGCCTGCTGTGGATGCCGCCTTCGAGGCGGTCGATACGGACGATCTGAGCTTCTATTATTCGCTGGATTTCGGCGGCGAACCGGTGCCCTTCAATCTGCGCAACGCAGACCGGGACGAGATCGCCGTGGCCAAGGCCATGGCCCAGGGGGCCCTGTCGCCGACACTGTTCGACGAAGCGCTGGAAGAATTCGTGTCATTAGCCGCCGAGCACGGCTTCGTGCCGGTGGTCGCCTATACGCCCTCCGCCCATACCGCCTATGCCGACTACGTACGATTCGACGACCCCGATCTGGCGCCGCTGATGGCCGGGATGAGCACGACGCTGCGTGATTATTTCTCGGCATCGGGAGAGCGCCTGGGCTATTTCTTCCTGGATCTGACCGGGCCGTTGCGAGAAGTCATCGCGGCTCAGGGGCCGGAGCGGGCCCAGCGGCTGCTCTATGGTCCGGTTTCTATCCATTATTCTGTCCATGGCCACCGGCGCGTGGCGGAGGCCGTGGCGGATTTCCTGGGCGAGCTGCCGGTATCCAAGGAGCCGGACGGTCCCTGACGCACGGTCGGCGAAGCCTGCCCGGGAGGCGGGCGCGGGGAGCGCTTACTCCACTGGCTCCCCGGCGCCGCGGGCGATGGCGTCGAGGAACTCGTTGCCGTAGCGCTCCAGCTTCACCTGGCCGACACCGGTGATATCCAGCAGCTCCGCTTCGCTGGCTGGCTTGCGCTGACTCATCTCCACCAGCGTCGCATCCCCGAACACCACGTAGGGCGGTACACCCTGGTCCCCGGCCAGCCGCTTGCGCAGGGCCCGCAGGGATTCGAACAAGGCTTCGTCGGCCGGTCCCAGCCCCACGGCGGAGCGGGCGCGCTTTTTCTTTTTCGCTTCCCGGATGCGCGGCCGCGCCAGCCGCAGGGTCTGGTCGCCGCGCAACACCGGGCGCGATTTCTCCGTGAGCTTGAGCACCGAGTAGTTGGCCACGTCCTGGCTCAGCAGACCCAGATGGATCAGCTGCCGGGTCAGCGAGATCCATTCCGCATCGCTCATCTCCGCGCCGATGCCGTAGGTCGACAGGCGGTCGTGGCCGAGCCGGCGGATGCGCTCGGTATCGGCACCCCGCAAGACGTCCACCACGTGGCGGACACCGAAACGTTCGCCGACCCGGTAAACGCAGGACAGCACCTTCTGGGCCGCCACGGTGGCGTCGAAGGTCTCCGGTGGATCCAGGCACACGTCGCAGTTGCCGCAATCGGCTGCCAGCTCTTCGCCGAAATACCCCAGCAGCACCCGCCGGCGGCAGCTCAGGCTCTCGGCCAGACCGACCATGGCCTGCAGCTTGTGGGATTCGATCCGCCGCTGCTCCGGGTTTTCCGTGCTCTCCAGCAGCCGGCGCGCGGTGACCACGTCCTGAGCCCCGTAGAGCAACAAGGCCTCGGACGGCAGACCGTCCCGGCCCGCACGGCCGGTCTCCTGGTAATAGCCTTCGATGTGCTTCGGCAGGTCGTAATGGACCACGAAGCGCACATTGGGCTTGTCGATCCCCATGCCGAATGCCACCGTCGCCACGACGATCTTCAGATCGTCGCGCAGGAACCGCTCCTGGATATCGTGGCGCAGCTCGCCGGAAAGACCGGCATGATAGGCGGCGGCTTCGTAGCCGGCCTGGACCAGATTGCCCGCGATTTCCTCGGTGCGTTTGCGGGACAGGGCATAGACGATGCCGGCTTCGCCCCGGCGCCCGTCCAGGAAGCGGGTCAGCTGATCCATGGGCCGGTGCTTTTCCAGCACCGTATAGCGGATGTTCGGCCGGTCGAAGCTGCTGACATAGCGGTGCGCCCGCTCCAGCCCGAGGCAGCGGACCACGTCGTCCCGGGTATGGGGGTCGGCGGTGGCGGTCAGGGCGATCATCGGCACCGAGGGGAAACGGGATCTGAGCTCGCCGAGTGCGGCGTATTCGGGCCGGAAGTCATGTCCCCACTGGGACACGCAATGGGCCTCGTCCACGGCGATCAGCCCGATCGGGATCTCCCGCAGCCGCTCGAGGAAATCCGGTGCCATCAGCCGCTCCGGGGCCACGTAGAGCAGATCCAGTTCACCGGCGTGCAGCCGCGCCAGCACCTGGCGGGCCGTGGCGGCGTCCAGAGACGAGTTGTAGCAGGCGGCGGCGACGCCGTTGGCTCTCAGCGCATCCACCTGGTCTTTCATCAGCGAGATCAGGGGCGAGGCGACCAGGGCGACGCCGGGGCGATGCAGCGCCGGCAGCTGGTAACAGAGCGACTTGCCGCCGCCGGTCGGCATCAAGACGAAGGCGTCCCGGCCGGCGATCAGGTCCTCGACGATGGCCTGCTGCAGGGGCCGGAACTCATGCAGGCCGAACACCCGGCGCAGGGTGTCCTGGATGGACATGGCCGGTTCAGCGCTTGCCATGTGGAATCGTCGCCAATGGGGGCATGAGATCGATCAGGACTCTCCGTTCGGCCGGTCGCCCGCTGCCGGTGCCTGATCAGGGGGCGGGCAGGGCGCGGGAGCCGGTATCCCGGGGTCCGGTTGTCCGGAAGCCCGGACCAAGACGATACCCGACGCGGATCAGTCTGACCCGATCTCGATTTCGGTCACTTCCACCGGAATCAGCCCGGATTGCTCATCGGCCTCCTCGGCGGCCCGGTCCGCCGTGTCGTCGGCCACGTCTTCGGGCATCGCGGCGGGGTCTTCAGGCCTGCCGGCGGCGTCGCCGAAGTAGGTTCCATCCGGCGCCAGATGGCATTCACCCCTGACGTGGCTGCCGTCCGGGCATCGGGTCAGGCCACCGCCGCCGGTGCAGGCAGCGGTGGCCAGGAGCAGAATTATCAGTAGCGGCCTGAGGCCGATGAGTGCGTGATCAGGCCGGCGTGACATTCTCGGCCTGGAGGCCTTTCGGGCCCTGCTTGA
>JASFJM010000036.1:0-14789 GCA_050122055.1 Gammaproteobacteria bacterium
CTGAAGACACCCGGAGACCGAAACCGAGCAGCCAGTCGCGCCGCGGGCACCACGTCCCGGGGGCGAAGGGGTAAAAAAAATACCTGTCAGCCCCTTTTCGAGGAAATTTTTTTGGTCCGTGCCGGGTCTATTGGAGTGACGGATCCCGCGATCCACCAGACAGATGAGAGCACCATGCTGATCCGAAGAGCACCGGACATAAGGCCGTCCGCCATTACCGATGAAAAAATCTACCTGAACCGGCGCAAGTTTCTGCAGATTGCGGGGTTTACCGCCGCCGGGACCATGGCCGGATCCCTGGCCGCTGCCGAGCCACGGGGCAAGCCTTTCCCGAAGGTCGTCAAGAGCCCATTCAGCACCGACGAGGCGCCGAATTCCTATGAGGATGCCACGACCTACAATAATTTCTACGAGTTCGGCACCGGCAAGGGCGATCCCTATCGCTACAGCCAGGACTTCGAGGCCCGGCCGTGGCAGGTGACCGTCGGCGGCGAGTGTTCACGCCCGGGCGAGTATAGCTACGAGGACATCGTCGGGCCCCATACCTTGGAGGAGCGGGTCTATCGCCTGCGCTGTGTCGAAGCCTGGTCCATGGTCATCCCATGGGTCGGATTCCCCCTCGCGGATCTGGTCAAACGTCTCGAGCCCAATTCCCGCGCCAAATACATCAAGTTCAAGACTCTCTACGACCCGGCGCAGATGCCGGGACAGCGACGGGCCGTGCTGGACTGGCCATACGTTGAGGGCCTCACCATCGCCGAGGCCACACACCCGCTGACGCTGATGACGGTGGGCTTGTACGGTCACGAACTACCCAACCAGAATGGGGCTCCGCTGCGGCTGGTGGTGCCCTGGAAATACGGTTTCAAGAGTATCAAGTCCATCGTCAGCATCGAGTTCACGGAGCAGCGCCCGCGCAGCAGTTGGGAACTGGCCGCCCCGAGGGAGTATGGCTTCTACGCCAACGTCAATCCCGAGGTGGATCATCCGCGCTGGAGTCAGGCCCGTGAGCGCCGGATCGGTGGTGGCCTGTTCGCAGAGAAGCAGCCGACGCTCATGTTCAACGGTTACGCCGAGCAGGTCGCCCATCTCTACGACGGCCTCGATCTGCGGCGTAATTTCTGATCCTGTGACCGGTCCATTGCTTCAACATCCCGGAGTGGGGCAGCTGCGCGCGATCAAGGCCGTCGTCTTTTCGCTCTGCCTGCTGCCCCTGGTGATCATGGTGCTGGCGGCGTTCCGGATCGCCGGTTTCGACCTGGGCGCCAATCCCGTCGAGGCCCTGATCCATGAGACGGGGCTGTGGGGGCTGCGGCTGCTGCTGGTGACCCTGGCCGTGACGCCGGCAAGAAGGCTGACGGGATGGAACTGGCTGGTCCGGCTGCGCCGCATGCTGGGCCTGTTCGCGTTCTTCTACGTACTCTGCCATTTCCTGAGTTATGCATTGATCGACCAGCGGCTGGCCCTGGGCCCGATCGTTGAAGATATCCTCGAGCGTCCGTTTATCACCATCGGTCTCCTGGCGCTGCTGCTGCTGTTGCCGCTGGCCGCCACCTCGACCAACAGGATGATGCGCCGTCTGGGGAAGCGCTGGCAGACTCTGCACCGGCTGGTCTATCCGATCGCGATCCTCGGCGTGTGGCACTTCTGGTGGCAGGTCAAGGAGGACATCCGCGAGCCACTCATCTATGCGTCGGTGCTGGCTGTCCTGCTTGGACTCCGGCTCTGGTATCGGTGGAGGAAGGCGCCCCCGGCTCGCGCCGGTCTGGTCAGCGCCGACCGGCCCGTCCACGGCTAGGATCGCCGTGATCAGGAGCTCAGGCGCTCTGGCCGTGGACCATGACAGTGGCCAGCCCGAGGAAGATAAAGAACCCCATGCTGTCGGTGATAAAGGTGAGCACCACGCTGGAGCCGAGCGCGGGATCACGCTCCAGACGGTCGAGCACGATGGGCACCACGATGCCCGCCGCGGCCGCCACCACAAGGTTGCACAGGGTCGCCGCGGCCATCACCAGACCCAGCTCCGGATTCTGGTAAAGCAGCCAGGCTACGGCACCCATGACCGAGCCCCAGATCAGGCCATTCATCACCGCGATGCCCAGCTCTTTTAGCGCCAGATAACGCAGGTTCTCCCGGTTGATCTGGCTCAGCGCCAGGCCTCGCACGACCAGGGCGACAGTCTGGTTGCCGGTGTTACCGCCGATCGATGCGACGATCGGCATCAGGGTAGCCAGGGCCACCAGTCTCTCGATGGATCCCTCGAACAAGCCGATGACACGGGAGGCCACGAAGGCCGTCATCAGGTTGAGGGCCAACCACATCCAGCGGCTGCGGGCGCTTTCGATGACCGGCCCGAACAGATCCTCGTCCCGGCGCAGGCCTTCACGCAGGAAGGCATCCTCCTCGGCTTCCTCGCGCAGGAAATTCATCACCACGTCGACAGTGAGGCGTCCCAGGATCCGGTCCCGGCTGTCCACCACTGGAGCGGAGACCAGGTCGTAGCGATCGAAGGCCTGGCCAGCCTCGCTGGCGTTCTGCTCCGGCATGAATACGGTCGGCGGAGGCATGGCCAGTTCACTGACGGGTGTCTTGAGCGGATTCAGGAACAGCGCTTTCAGCGGCAGTGTACCGAGCAGGTGGCGGCGGTCATCGACGACGAACAACTGGTCGGTGTGATCGGGGAAATCATCCAGACTGCGCAGATATCTGAGCGTGTCCCTGACGGTGGCGTCGGCCTCGATCAGGAGCATATCCCGGATCATGAGATAGCCCACCGAGTCCTCCGGATAATTGACCGTGGTCTCATGCCAGCTGCGGTCACGTTCCGCCATGCCACCCACGAGTTCCTCGCGGATCGCGGTCGGCAGCATGTCGTCGATGAAACCCAGGTCATCCGGGTCCATGGCTTCGCATATATTGAGCAGACGGTCGGACGAGGTTTCCTCGATCAGGCCTTCCGCGACCGGATCGCTGGCTTCGGCCAGGATCGCGCCCGCCATGGATGCGGGCACGCTGCCCCACACCGCCGAACGCTCGTCCGGCGGCAGCATCTCCACCAGATGGGTCACATCGGCCGGGTGCAGATGCGCCAGCTTCCGGCGCAATTCCTGATGGTGCTGTCGATGCAGCAGTTCCGCTCCGAGCGAACGGCGATCCTCTTCGCTGCGATCGATCAGCTGCTCCACGAGCCCCTGCTTGCGGAGCAGATCCAGGATCGGCTGCAAACGGTGTTCGAGTCTCTGCCGGGCGCTGGCGTGCATGTTGACGTCCTGGTGGGCGCGCGTTGGGCGACGATGATAACGCGGAACCGGCCGCCGGTAGCCATGCTGTTCCGGGTCACAGGGATCCATGCCCGCCCGTGGGTACGGGACCGGGGCGGCCCGGGTCGTTGCTCAAATTGTGACCGGCATCACAGGCCCGTCCCTTATGTCAATTTAACGTGGGGCATGAGCGTGCCGGTGAATTCCGGCACGGGGGTCCGGCAGCCTGCAGGGCAGACACAGATGGCCAGCGTTGGCAGTACAGAATTGCTCGTTCTGAGCGCGGATGCGGCGGTGCGTGACGCCGTCGATGCGTCCCTGAGCGAGGCCCATACGGTCCATATTGCCGACGAGGCCGTCGCGGCGCTGGATCTGGCCGCCCGCCATCCCGTCGGGATCGTGGTCATCGACCTGGACAAATCCGGGAATGACATCGCATCCCTGATCGACACGCTGCGCGAGCTTGCCCCTGGCATGGTGACCATACTCGCCGGCGAGCACGACGCCCTGGCTGAACTGACTCATCTGACCGCCGATGGCACGGTCTACCGATTCCTGATGAAACCGGTCTCTGCCGGCCAGATGCGTCTGGCGGTGGATGCTGCTTCCCGCAAGCTCCAGGGCGATGACGGCGCCAATAATCCCGGTACTGTGGTGGCAGGCCGGACATTATCCTCTCCGGTGCTCTACGCCGGTATCGCGG
Organism: Gammaproteobacteria bacterium; assembly: GCA_050122055.1. GTDB lineage: Bacteria > Pseudomonadota > Gammaproteobacteria > Steroidobacterales > XN24 > CAMYOC01. Next base: position 3,964 of record JASFJM010000036.1, read on the forward strand.
CGCTGGCGCTGGCTGCCGGCGGTGCGGCGTGGATACTGAGCGCGCCGTCTTCGGTCCCACCCGAGACCCCGCGCGCCGTGGCAGAATCCGGCCCGGCCGGGGCACCGGCGAGTGCATCCGCCGACAAAGGCGGACCACACCTGAACCGATTCGGAGTCATCCTCGCTCGAGCCGAGCAGGCGATGGAAGAACAGCGCTATGTGGCCAGCGATGAAGGTGTCGAGGATGACGCGGTCAGTCTCTACGGCCGTGTGCTGGCGGAAGATCGCGACAACCCGTCGGCGAGGAAGGGTCTCGAGAAGATCATGCGCATCTTCGTCGCCGAGACCCGTGAGTCGTTGGAGCAGGGCGATCTGGAGGCCGCAGAGCAGGCGTACGACCTGGCCAGCCGGGTGCTGCCGAACGATCCACGGCTGGCCACGCTGGAACAGCAGCTGGTGGATTCCCGGGTGGAGGAACTGGTCGCGGAGGTCAAGGCGGACGCGGCGTCCGGAGATCTCGAGGAGGCCGAGCAGGCCTTGTCCAGGGCCGAGTCGCTGGCCACCGCCGATCCCGAGGAAGTCCAGTCGGCCCGCCAGGCTATCGAGGAGCGGTACCGGGCTGAACAGGCGTCACGGTTCCTGAGTCTGGCCCGCAAGCGCCTGACCCAGGGGCGGCTGGTCGAGCCTGCGGACGACAGTGCATTGACCTACCTGCGCGCGACGCGCAACAACGGTGGCGATGCTGTCGCCGTTGCCGACTTCGCCCGGGAATTGGGTGACGCGATGCTGGCCCGTTCGCGCAGCGCTCTGGACGAAGGCTCGCCGGCCCTCGCCGGTGAATGGCTGGGCCGGGCCGAAGCGCTGGAAATCGATCTGGAGGGTGCCGATGAACTCGAAGAAGCGATCGTCCGCCGTGAGGCCATCGATGCCGAGCGGGATCGTCTGCTGGCTCTGGCAGCCGAACGACTGGCCGCCGGTCAGTTGATCCGGCCCGATGGCGACAGCGCCCGTGACTATCTGCGGGCGGTGCAGGCACTGACCCCGGGTGATCCGCGTGCCGGACAAGGCCTGGAACGGGTCGCCGAGGAATTGCTGGTCCAGGCTGAGGGTGCGTTCGATTCCGAGGACTACGCGGCAGCAGAGGGTCTGCTGGCGGCGGCCCGGGAAACGGGTCTCAGTGGTCGGGAAGCGGCCGATCTCAAGCAGCGGATCGGACTGGCTATGGCGCCGCCACCGGAGCCGGAACCCGAGCCCGAGGTCGTCCCCGTACGGCGCAAGTATGTGCCCCCCAAGTATCCCCGTGACGCGCTCCTGCGCGGGCTGGAGGGCACCGTCGCCGTGGCGTTCACGGTCATGCCCGACGGTGAGCCGGAAAACGTATCGGTAGTTGCGGCCTCGCCGCGCAATACTTTCGATAGGGCGGCCATGAATGCCGTGCGCCAGTGGCAGTTCGATCCGGTCGTGGTGGATGGCCAGCCCGTACCCCATTCCATGCAGGTCGAGATCGAGTTCGTCCTCAACGAATAGAATGTCTTCCCGGCACGGCCACAGCCCTCAGTCATCCCGGTACAACCAGGGAAACAGCTGACGCCGCTGCGGCGCGTCAAGGGACTCCATCCGGCGGATGTTGCGCGCCGGGATGGACGCGGGATCGTCCAGCGAATCCACTGCGGCAGCGACGCTGGTCTCGCGCAGGATGTGCAGCAGGGGCACCGGCGATCGGTTTGTCAGATTGCCCGGCTCTTCGGGACCGGTCCCGGCAAAGCGGTATCCGGGATGAAAGCTGGCCACCTGGAACCGGTCCTGCCAGCCCCCTTCCTCAAGCAGCAGGTCCACCAGCGCCAGCAACTCGTTGAAGGCGTCGAAGCTGCCCGGCAGTTGGGGCAGGGCCAGCAGGGTCGTCTCGGTCTCCGCGGGATCGGACGCTGCCAGCAGCGTCAGCTCCTCCTGCAGATCAGCCAGCGCTTCTTCTTCCCCCACGGCCTCGCTGATCCGCAAGCGCAGGCGGCCGTCTGCCACGACCCGTCTGGCGAAGGGGCACAGATCGAGTCCGATCACCACCTGCTCCAGCCAGCGCATGATGTCGGCCCCGGGTCCTGCCGGGTTGGGTTCGGCCATGGTCTGCTCTCCGCCGCGGGCGCCGCGATCCCGGCGCTGGGGAGGAGCATAACCCGAGGAGCTCGGGCACGGAGGGATCCGGGTGCGGAGCCTGCTTCTCAGCCGGCAGCGCAGCGGCGGGCCTGCCGCTTTTGCCCGTACATGTCGCTGTCGGCGTCCCGGAGCAGGCTTTCTACGGAATCATGTCTTTCCGGATCATAGGCCACGACACCGGCGCTGTATTCCAGACGGAAGGGCATCCTGGTATCGGAATTCCAGCGGTTGACCCGGTCCTGGAGCACGGCCAGGGGCCGGCCGAGATTCTCACGCGGCGTACCGGTCAGCAGAGCACAGAATTCGTCGCCCCCGAGACGGGCGATGAGGTCGGACTCCCGGTAGACGGACTTCAGGATGCCGGCGATCTCCATCAGGGCCCAGTCACCGGTGGCGTGTCCGTGGCGATCGTTGATCTCTTTGAACCGGTCAAGGTCCACGGCCAGCATGCAGGCTGGCTGCCCGGCCCGGCGGCAGGCGGCCAGGGCCTGGGCGCCGATGATCTTGAATCCCCGCCGGTTGGTCAGCCCGGTCAATTCGTCGATGGTGGCCAGTGCGATGCTGGCGATCTCCCGCTCCACCATCTGGGCCAGGTCCCGCAACATGACCCTGTCGTCGTCGCTCAACTCCCGCGGCCGGCGATCGATGATGCAGAAAGTCCCGATCCGGCTCCCGTCCGGTGCGCGGATCGGGCAACCCGCATAGAAGCGGATGTCGGGATCGTTGACCACCAGCGGGTTATCGCAGAAACGTTCATCCATCGGGGCATTGGGGATGACCATGGTCTCGTTGCCCAGGATGGTGTGGCCGCAGAATGACACGTCGCGGGGCGTCTCTCCCGCCTCGAGACCCTGCCGGGATTTGAACCACTGGCGATCCGTATCTACCAGGCTGACCAGCGCGATCGGCACATCGAAGATGCGCTGGGCCATCCGGGTCATGCGGTCGAAGCGTTCGTCGGGGTCCGTGTCGAGCAGGTCGAGGGCCCGCAGCTGCATCAATCGGCTCTGTTCGTCCGCCGGCGTTGGAGGCTTGATCATGGCAGGTGGTTCCTTTCCCGGGTGGATCCTTCCTCTCTACTTATCGACCGCGCCCGGGCTGACTTTAGGCGGGTGCGAGAGCCGGTGACTGCTGAGGAAGCGTTGGTTTGACATAATCTTGTTGCGGGGGGCTGGCACCGGATACGGGCCGCCGGCTCAAGCACTGGGAGACCGGCCTGTGAGAATGACCGCGACCACCCGGATCGCCCGTCATGCCGCGTCCCGGCTCAGTCCCGATAGAAGTAGGGCAATGCCATCAGCAGGATCCCCGCTGCTACCAGCAGGAGGGGGCTGGTGATGAACCAGGGAGCGACGAACAGACCGATCCCGCAGAGCAGAGGCGTCGTCCTGGCCTGCTTGCGGCCGAACATGAAATAGCCGAAGCCGATGACCCCGAAAAACATGCCCCAGACGATCGATGTTTCCGTGTGCATGACCTTCTACCGCTTGAGGGCCGGCCGACGCCAGGGAGCAATACCGCCGGCGTGGCGGCAATACAGAAGAGGGAACGGGTAACCGCCCCGGCGCTTCCCGAGGCGATGACCGTTTGATGTCAGGACGGCCTTCAATCTTCGATCCGCCGGCGCAGGCTCTTGATTTTGCCCCGCCGGGTTTTCTCGTCGAGGCGTCGCTGTTTGACGCCCCGTGAAGGGCGCGTGGGGATGCGCGGCTTCGGCGGCGTCGCGATACTGGCGATGAGCTTTCGCAGCCGTTCCAGGGCGGCCTGCCGGTTCATCTCCAGGCTGCGGTGCTCCCTCGCCTTGATCACAATCACGCCGTCCGGGCTGATCCGCCTGTCGTTCAGCGCCCGCAGACGTCTCTTCCAGCTCGCAGGCAGCGAAGATCCGCCGATGTCGAAACGCAGGTGGGCGGCGCTGGACACTTTGTTGACGTTCTGCCCCCCCGCGCCGCTTGCTCGCACGGCGGTGATCTCGACCTCATCCTCGGGCAGGCTGACCCGGTTTGTGATTTTCACGACGATCGACGGGCTTGCGCGGTATAGGGGCGTCAGCCCATGCAGAAGAAATTGAGCTTGTTGCCGTCGAGGTCGCGGAAGTAACCGGCGTAAAAGCCTTCACCCCGGTCACCCGGCGCGCCTTCATCCGTCGCCCCCAATGAAAGGGCCCGGGCATGCAGGGTCCCGACCCGTTCGGGAGAGTCGGTCGCCAGGGCGACCATGGTGCCGTTGCCGACGGTGGCCGGCTTGCCGTCATAGGGAAGGGTCACGCACAGGGCCGGCTGGTCCGGTGACACCGACCAGGCGACGAACTTGTCCGACTCCATGAATCGGCTGGCACCGATTTCCGCCAGCAGCGAATCGTAGAATGCGGCCGCTCTCGCCAGGTCATTGGTGCCCAGCATCACGTATCCGATCATTGTCTGTTTCCTCCGGGATGACAGCTGGAGTGTAGCGCGGTTGGCAGGGCCCGGGGATACATCGCACGGGTCTTGTCCCGGGCCGCCCCCGGGTCGGCTTGCACCGTCTGTGTCCGGTGATCGAGAATGCGGCTCTGATAATCGGGAGAAGCACATGAAGCTCTACTGGTGTCCCCGGACCCGCGCCTCGAGAGCAGTCTGGTGTCTGGAAGAAGTGGGCGAGCCCTACGAGCGAGTGCTGATCGATGTGCGCGATCCCGATGCCAGGACCGACGCCGGTTTCCGGGCCGCCAGTCCCATGGGCAAGGTGCCGGCGCTCGAAGACGGCGAGGTGCGGCTGGCCGATTCGGCGGCGATCTGCCTGTATCTGGCTGATCGGTATGCCGCGGGGAGTCTCGCACCGACTATCGAGGAGCCCGATCGCGGCCGGTTCCTGTTCTGGATGTTCTTCGCGCCGGGAGCGATGGAGCCGGCCATGGCCGAGAAGATGGGCGGCTGGGAGACTAACCGGGGGAGCCATGGCTGGGGCGATTTCCAGACCATGATGCAGACTCTGGAGGAAGGGCTCGAGCCGGGGCCCTGGCTGCTGGGGGATCGCTTCTCGGTGGCGGACGTCATGGTCGGGTCCACGGCCGCGTTCATGGGCATGTTCGGCATACTGCCGGATTCAGCCCGGGTTTCTGCCTATGTGGAACGCTGTCTGGAGCGGCCCGCCTACCGCAAGGCGATGGCCCTGGAGGAAAGCTGAGTACGGGTGTATCCGGCTCTAGTCGCCGGAATCTTCCTCGCGCTGTTTGACCGTTTCCGCCAGCTTCGCCCGGAACACGCCAGTTGCGTCGACGGTGGACATGCCCATCTCGGTCGCATAGCGCGCCGCGGTGATCAGATTCTGTTCGAACAGGACCTGTGTCTTATCGCCCACCGTCGCCTCTCCGCTGTCATCGGCGACGCAAAGACGGCCGTTTTCGCGTCTTTGCAGCAGCCCCTCGGATACCAGCATCTGGATGGCCCCGGCCACCTGTTCCGGTTCGATCCGCAGCTCTTCGGCAATGCGCTGGGTGGGAGGCACGATGGCGCCCGGTGGCAGGCGACCGTCCTCGATCTCGTCGCGAAGCACACGGAACAGACGCTCGTGGATTTCTCCTCCGGATTCCTCCCGCAGACGAATCCGCCAGCGTCCGCTCCGCGATGCCCAGAAATCAGCCATATTTGCCTCGTCTCCCACGCGAATGTCCTTTTGGTTCCGGCTCCGTCGCGGCAGGCTGAATGATACGTGCCGCGGGGCGGCGCTGCACGGATCTCTTCCCCTGGGGCGACCCGTACCGAACTCTCCACGCGCGATCGAGACTATCGCAGGTCGCGGCAGCCTCTTCGCTCGCAGGCGCCGGGATCCTGCCAAATAAGATCCCGGCATCCCACATGAGGCAATCTCGAGCGCCTGGCGGTCTTGCGATGGGTACGTGGACTCTGGCGACTCCATCCCGGCCCATTGCGGCGCTTCGATTCGACCCGGCGCCAGACGCAGAAACCCGGCGATTTCTCCCGACGTAAAAGCGCGATCCGTCGACGTCTGATGGCGCCCTCCTCACGCGGCCCCGGCCCTGGTCTCAGTCAGGAGCAATTCCCATGGGAAAGTGCCGGAATCTGAACTATATCCAGTTCACAGGGATATGAAATGGAGACGATCATGGCAAGCAAGAAGACACCGACCAAAAAGACGAAACCCAGGGCGAAGAAACCTGTGGCGAGCAAGGCATCGTCCAGCGGGCAGCCGGCCGCCCGCAAGACCGCTCCCCGGAAGAAATCCGGTCTCAAGGCTCGTCTGGTGGCGATGGAGAAATCCCTGGAGAAGGGCGCTGCGGATCTCGGCCGCCGGGTGAAAGCGGAGATGCCGGCAGTGAAGGCGCGAGTCGCCAGGGCGGGAAAGGCGGTGGCGAAGAAAGCCGGCGAGGTCGAGCGGGAGATCATCAAGGACGTCGCTGACGTCAAGAAGAAACTGGAAGCCAGGAAGAAGACCGCTGCCAGGAAGACCTCGGCCAGAAAGACCGCGCCGGGCAAGAAGCCCGCACGGAAGAAGGCTGCGGCCAGCAAGAAGCCATCAACGAAGAAGGTCGGGACGCGGCGCAGACCCGCCGCGAAGAAGACCGCCGCTCGGCGGACGCCAGCAAAGAAGACGGTCTCGAAGAAGCGGACTGCCGCCAGCCGGTAGTCGCCGGCCGGTCCGGCTCCCGACGCGGGCAGGGTTGGGAAGCCGATGGCTTGCGGCCGTCAGTTCATCCCGGCCAAGGTCCCCGGGTGGGTCCCTTGCGCCTGACCCGCAGGCCTCAGACGCTGGCCTTACCCTCCGAGGCCTTGAACGCCTCCAGCTGCTCCGGCGACGCGGGCTCCTGGTACCGCTCCTTGTATTCGCCATAGGGCATGCCGTAGACGATCTCCCTCGCCTGAGCCTGGTCAAGCTCGATACCTTGATTCTCGGCCGCGGTGCGGTACCACTTGGAGATGCAGTTGCGGCAGAAATAAGCCAGATTCATCAGATCGATATTCTGGACTTCCGGATTCTTCTGCAGATGAGCGATCAGCTGGCGGAACGCCTCGGATTCGATGGCGGTCCGGGTCTCCTCATCGATTGTGGGTAACTTGCTCATGATGCTGTTCCTGTATTGATTGACGGGCTCAACCGTCAGCGGGGACTACGTTGAAGGAGATGCACAGCCTCTCCGATTCGTCATCGAAGGGCAGGGTACGGTGCCAGAAATAGGAGGGGAAGGCGATCAACCTGCCCTCCTGCGGCTGGATCCGGCGGGTCACCGGGGTGGCGTCGTGATAGATGTCGTCAGGTCCGCGGCCGAATTCGATCCAGCCCTGCCGTGTCTCGTCGTCGGCACGGATCGCCTCCGGCAGCTGCACGTAGTAAACGCCGCTGATCCATGCATCCTTGTGATAGTGAGGGATCTGATAGCCGCCCCGCCACATGCGCACGCCCCAGCCGCTCAGATACCATTGTCGCGGCCGCCCGGCCGGGAAGGCATGTCCCGGGTCGAGATCGAGCTTCTCCAGCATCCGCTCCAGCGCCGATTCGATAAACGCTATCAAGGTCCGGATCTCGGGCACATCCGACCGCAATATCTCCTGGGTGTCCATACCGTTGGCAGTGGTGCGTTCCGCTCCCAGGGTGGGATGGTTGAGGATATGCGCCGCCAGCCGTGTGTTGAGTTCCGCCGCATCCGCGAAGCCACTGCTCCCCTCGAACCGATCGATGTGGAGCATGTCTTCCAGGTCCACCAGTGTGGCCACGCCGGCCTCGTCTCCCAGCAGCGAAAGGGCGGCGGTCTTGTGGGCCAGCGCGTGCACGTTGCCCGGATCGCGATTCAGGACTTCATCGATCTGGTTCAGCGCGTCATCCGGCCGCCGCTGACAGAGCAGGGCTCTGGCCAGAGCGCCCCGGGCGCGGCGGTTGGCCGGATCGAGACGGACGGTGTGTTCGAAGGCCTCGACGGCGGCGTCGATCCGATCCGGATCCTCCATCAGCATCATGCCCAGATTGAAAAACGCGGACCGTTGATCGGGATGGCTGGCCACGACCTGTTGCAGACAGTGGATGGCCTCGTCCCGCCGACCGGCCTCGCCCAGTACGCATCCCAGCGCCTCCTGGGCGCGGCCGTCCGCAGAACCCGCCTCGACGGCGCGCCGGAACAGATCGATGGCGCCGGCCAGATCGCCGGCCTGATACCGCAGCACGCCGAGCAGGCGCAGCGCCTCGGCGTGGCCCGGGGTGCCGGCAAGGAGTTCGCGGTAGGCCGTCTCGGCCTCGGCCAGCCGTCCCTGCTGATGCAGGCGATGGGCGGTCAGGAATTGCTGGCGGAGGAGGTCAGGATTGGCGGCGGCAGGTGTCGTCATGGCGTTCAGGGGCCGGCTTTGGGCATGGTTTTCAGAGTACGTCAGATCACCATACTCAGACGATCGGGGGCAGGCAAGAGAGGCCCCTGGGGCAGGTTTCGCGGAATGACCGGGCCCGTGATGCGCGCAAAAAAAGAGGCGGCCGCAGCCGCCTCTTTCCGCGATCGGGTTACAAACCGCTAGCCGCCGTTGGCGGTGATCTCTACCGTATCGTCATCGGACAGTATGCCGTCGCTGACGACCAGCATGACCTCGTATTCTCCATCCAGATCCGCCACGAAGCTGGGCGTCGCGGTGTCGGCGTCTGTCAGGCTGGCCGTGCTGCCGTCCGGCTTGCTGACCAGGGTCCAGCCGAAGGTCAGCGGATCGTCGTTGGGATCGCTGCTGGCGGAACCGTCCAGGAACACCGTCTCTCCGGTGGCGACCACCTGATCCTCGCCGGCATCGGCGTCGGGTCTGTCGTCGGCCACGGCGTCGGCGATGATGGTTTCGGCGTCGAAACAGCCGTCGAAGCGGTCCTGGCCGAAGACATCGGCCCGCTGGCCCGGGATCAGATCTTCGAGTTCAACCCTGACGCTGAGGAACTGATCCTCGTCGGTTTCGACCGCAAAGATATCCGCGTCATCGGCGTCCACGCAGCGCTCGGCTCCGTCCACAGTCAGGTAAAGGATGCCGGCGCCCGGATCCACACTGGCGACGACACCGCGCAACAGGTCTTCGGCTTCGTCGTCGAAATCCACGATCAACAAGGCCGCGCGCAGCAGATCCGGATCCTCATTGGACAGGCTCAGCACGCCGTCGACGGTCATGTCGGTGCCGTCCTGGATCACGGTGCGGTTCAGGTATTCGCCCTCGCGCGTGACGATCGGTGTGCTCTCATAAAGCTGGGTAGTGACTATGGTGCCTTCCACGAAGCCTTGTCCGGAATCCAGGCCGAAGTCGAATTGATCGTCGGCGTCGACCGCAGAGCGGGCCATGCCCTTCCAGGAGGGGAATGTGCCCTCCGGACCGCGCTCGACGACGATGGCGTCCAGCGCGAATTTCCGGTCGTCGTCATCGTCCCAATTCACCCGCAGCATGCCGACCACGGTGGCCTCGTCGCCGTCGTTCAGGTCAGCGAAGGTGATGGGAAGACCGTCTTCGTTGAAGTAACCGGTGCGATCGCCCGCCCGTACCCGCACGCAGTGCCGGTAGTCTTGGTCGTCGTAATCATCGTCGTAATCGTCGTCGTCATCGTCGTCGTCTTCGATCTCGATCTCCCGGACACGCAGAGCGTCCCCTTCATAACGGCCTTCCGCCTCGACGAAGAAGCCCTCGGCGCTCTCATCGGCGATGGCGTCCCGCAGGCTGGCGGGCTCGTATTCGGTTTTATCGTCGAAGATCAGCACCACGCCGTCGATGCTCCAGGTGCCGTTGTCGAGTTCGAGCACGCCTTCGAGCTCGCCCTCGTCATCGTCGTCGTAGTCGTCACCGATATAGTCCGTGCGGCACAGACGGAAGTCCTGATCTTCATCGTCGATTTCGTCGATGACGCCGAAAATACGCGCCAGGCGGTCCTCGGCCTCGCCGGAATGGATGTTCACCATGATGACCGGGCGGGCCTTGACCCGGCCGTTGCCGGTCTCGATGATCTTGAAGGCCTTGTTCATCTGCCAGTCGATCTCGATGATCAGGGTCGCGCCGGGAGCGACCTGGAACGGACCCTGGTTGTTGAGATCCAGCTTGCCCTTGCCGGGCAGCTCAGCGGCCACCTCTTCCTTGACGCTGCCGTCGTCATTGAGCTTGCGCAGGAGCAGATCCTCGACCACCTGAAGGCGGACCTTGGAGAAGTTCGTGTAGGCGGGCACATCGTCGGCGACCGCGAAGAACTCATAGAAATCCTCGAGACTGAGCAGATCGATGGTCTCCAGACCCCGCCAGATCGTGGTCCGTGCCTCGTCGCCGATCAGCTCGATGGCGGTGATGGTGGCCAGCGCCTGGTCGTAGTCGTGACCGGCCGCGTCGGTCAGCAGTACCGCGACCGTACCGGTCTCATCGCCTACGGGGGGCGGGTTGACCACCGGCGGCGGATTGTTGGCACCGGTCGCGCCGCCGCCGCCTCCACCGCCGCCACAGGCGGCGAGGCTCGCGGTCAACAGGATCGCGGACAGAATTCGGAGTGGTTTATTCATAACAGACGCCCCCCGGCGTTAAACAGCGCGGCCAGAACCGGCCGCAGGCAGAGCCCCCCAGGTCCCTTCGACCTGAGCATGGATCGGGCTCTCGTTATATTTGTGCATTATCCCCCCAAAGGAAAAAAAATGTAGTGGATTAGACATAATATGTTTCCCCGCAGCCAGAGGGCACAGGACCCCCATGGGGCGCTCCGGCGCCCCTGATG
>JASFJM010000037.1:0-14646 GCA_050122055.1 Gammaproteobacteria bacterium
GAATTGCCCGGATGCAAGTGTCTCCCGATAGGATTGGGGGAATGCCGGGACAATGACCGGGGTTCATCGCCCGACGGTCTCCGTCCCTCCAGGGGCTAACGACCCAGGATAAACGGCACCCGGCCGGTGGGCACCGTGCCGGCCGCCCGCTCGCAGTGGACCGGCTGGTCGTCGAAGAAGATGTGGGGACGGAACGCCTCCAGCACCTCGGTCTTGGGCACGCCGCCGAGGAAGAAGGCTTCGTCGATGACCACCCCCCATTCGAGCAGGGTGCGGATGACGCGCTCGTGGGCCGGCCGGCCCCGGGCCGTCACCAGGGCCGTGCGGATCGGCGCATGTCCGGTCGGGGCGTCCCGCTGGATGGCGGAGAGACTCTTGAGGAATCCGGCGAACGGCCCCTCGGCCAGGGGCTCGCGGGCTTTCTCGGCCTCGTTGCGCTCGAAGGCCTCCAGGCCCTGCTCCTGATAGATCCGCTCCGACTCACCGGAGAACAGGGTCGCGTCACCGTCGAAGGCGATCCGGATCTGGTCGATGTCTTCATCGGCCCTGCCGGCATGGTCGTAGAGGATCGCGGCGCCGATACCACCGTCCAGGGCCGCCTGTACATCGTCCTCGTACTGGGACAGGAACAGGTCCACGCTGAAGGCGTGGAGATAGGACGCCAGGGGCGCGCCGCCGGACAGGGCCGCGCGGTTGACGTCGAGACCATAGTGCTCGATCGACTTGAAGATCCTCAGGCTGGTCTCGGTGGAGTTGCGCGACATGATCACCACCTCGGCCCGGCGGCGGTCGTCCAGCTCGTTGAGGCGCAGGATGGCCTGGACCAGCGAGAACCCGGCGCCGGGCCTGAGCAGGGTGGATTCCTGCTCGAGCTGATAGCGGCGATAGGCCTCGAGGCCCTGTTCGCGGAAGATCCGGTCTTCCTCGCGCAGATCGAACAGGGCCCGGGAGGCGATGCCCACCACCAGGCATTCGTCCAGTTTGACGCTCAAATCTTCATCCTCCCGAGACGATCGACGGCAGATTACCGGGGGCACATTACCGGCAGCATTTCGCTTGCGCCGCTGCGAATCGATTATGAAGCAAGCGACGGCCCCGCTCCACGGGATGGGACGTCCGCTCTCCGGGAAAGCCACAAAAAAGCCGGGCACAGCCCGGCTTTTTTCACACCTGCGGATGGGTGCCGTCTACTGACTCTCGGCCGTCTCCGCGGCGGGATCCGCCGTGCCGCCGACCAGCTGCACCAGCGCCATGGGCGCGGTGTCGCCGGGGCGATGGCCGATCTTGAGGATCCGCAGATAACCGCCGGGGCGGCTCTTGTAGCGGGGGCCGATCTCGCCGAACAGCTTGCCCACCGCCTCTTTGTCCCGCAGCCGGTCGAAGGCGCGGCGGCGCTGGGCGACACCATCGGTCTTGGCCATGGTGATCAGGGGCTCCACCACGCGGCGCAGCTCTTTGGCCTTCGGCACGGTCGTGCGGATGGCTTCGTGCTTCAGCAGCGAGGCGGTCATATTGCGGTACATGGCGCGGCGGTGGGAGCTGTTGCGCCCGAGCCGGCGGCCAGAATTACGATGGCGCATGGTTCCGTTTCCCGATGTTCAGCCGGCCGCCGTCAGGCGACCTGCTCGTCTTCCTGTCTGAGGCTAGGCGGCGGCCAGTTCTCGAGACGCATACCCAGCGCCAGGCCGTGGCCTTCGAGAACCTGCTTGATCTCGGTCAGCGACTTCTTGCCGAGGTTCGGCGTCCGCAGCAGCTCCACCTCGGTCCGCTGGACCAGGTCGCCGATGTAGTTGATGTTCTCGGCCTTCAGGCAGTTGGCCGAACGCACCGTCAGCTCCAGCTCGTCCACCGGACGCAGCAGGATCGGATCGATCTGTGCCTCGGCGCTGCTGGCCGACGCTTCCGCCTGACCCTTGAGGTCGACGAACACCGACAGCTGGTCCTGGAGGATATTGCCGGCGCGACGGATCGCTTCCTCGGGATCGATGGTGCCGTTGGTCTCGATGTCGATCAGCAGCTTGTCCAGGTCGGTGCGCTGCTCGACGCGGGCGGCTTCGACTGTATAGCTGACGCGGCGGACCGGGCTGAACGATGCGTCCAGCTGCAGCCGGCCGATGGGACCGGCCTGCTCCTCGAAGGCCGGGCGCAGGTTGGCCGGCTTGTAGCCGCGGCCGCGGACCACCTTGAGCCGCATGCTGAGCTCGCCGGCGCTGGTCAGGTTGGCGATGACCATGTCCGGATTCACGATCTCGATATCGTGATCGACCGTGATGTCGCCGGCGGTCACCGGGCCGGGGCCCTTCTTGTTCAGGGTGAGCTCGGCTTCGTCCCGGGTGTGCATCCGGATCGCCACCTGCTTCAGATTGAGCAGGATGTCGACCACATCCTCCTGCACCCCCTCGATGCTGGTGTACTCATGGAGCACGCCCTCGATCTCGGCCTCGACGATGGCGCTGCCGGGCATGGAAGACAGCAGGATGCGGCGCAGCGCGTTGCCCAGCGTGTGGCCGAAACCACGCTCGAAGGGCTCGATGACGACGCGCGCACGGTTGGCCGTCTCGGACTGGACCTTGACGACACGCGGCTTGAGAAATTCAGTGACAGAATCCGGCATGGCAATGCGCCTCGGCTATTACTTGGAGTAGAGCTCCACAACCAGGTTTTCGTTGATGTCCGGGAGGATCTCCGCCCGATCCGGGAGCTGCTTCAGCGTCCCGGTCATCTTCTTGTCATCGACTTCCACCCATTCCGGGAAGCCGACCTGGCTTGCGATGGACAGCGCGCTCTGGATGCGCAGCTGCTTCCTCGATCTCTCACGCACGGAGATCACGTCTCCGGCGTCGACCTGATACGAGGGGATGTTCACGATCTCGTCGTTGACCCGGATGCCCTTGTGGCTGACCAGCTGGCGAGCCTCGGCACGGGTGGCGGCGAAACCCATACGGTAGACGACGTTGTCCAGACGGCCTTCGAGGAGCTGCAGCAGGTTCTCACCCGTAGAGCCCTTGCGGCCTGCCGCCTTCTTGTAATAGTTGCGGAACTGGCGCTCGAGCACGCCGTACATGCGGCGCAGCTTCTGCTTCTCCCGCAGCTGCAGACCGTAGTCCGAGATCCGCGGGCGCCGCTGGGGGGCGCCTCCGGGAGGCACCGTCAGCTTGCACTTCGATTCCAGCGGACGCACACCGCTCTTGAGGAACAGATCGGTGCCTTCGCGTCGCGACAGTTTGCACTTGGGTCCGAGATATCTGGCCATAACCTAACTCTCCGTCACACCCGACGCTTCTTGGGCGGCCGGCAACCGTTGTGGGGGATCGGCGTCACGTCGGCGATCTGGGAGATGCGGAAGCCGACCGAATTGAGCGACCGTACCGCCGACTCGCGCCCCGGACCCGGTCCCTTTACACGCACCTCCAGGTTCTGCACGCCGTATTCCTTGGCCGCCAGGCCCGCCTTCTCGGCCGCCACCTGGGCGGCGAAGGGCGTGCTCTTGCGCGAGCCGCGGAAACCACAACCACCGGAGGTGGCCCAGGAGAGCGCGTTACCCTGCCGGTCGGTGATGGTGATGATGGTGTTGTTGAAGGACGCGTGAACGTGAGCGATGGCATCGACCACCGTCTTCTTCACCTTCTTGCGCGCCTTCGTTGCCGGCTTTGCCATGTTGCCTACCTGATCAGTGCCGCCGTGCGGCTGTCCTTAGGGTCCGCCCCGGGATTCCCGTGCGGTCTATTTGCGGATCGGCCGCCGCGGGCCCTTGCGGGTCCGGGCGTTCGTCCGGGTGCGCTGGCCCCGCAGCGGGAGGCCGCGGCGGTGACGGATACCCCGGTAGGAGCCGAGGTCCATCAAGCGCTTGATGTTCATAGAGGTTTCGCGCCGGAGATCGCCTTCGACGACCTGCTTGGAGATGATCGCGCGGATCTTGTCGACCTCAGGTTCGCTGAGATCCTTGATCTTCACGTCAGGCTCGATGCCGGCCGCCACACAGATCTTCCGGGCGGTCGAGCGACCGATCCCGTAGATGTGCGTCAGCGCGATCACTGCGTGCTTGTGTGGGGGGACGTTAATCCCTGCAATACGCGCCATTTAGACTGACTCCTGTAAGCCGCGCGAAACCGTACAAGTTACCGTAAAACCGGCGCTCCTACAAGCGCCGATCAGCCCTGCCGCTGCTTGTGGCGGGGGTCCGTACAGATCACGCGGACCACGCCATTGCGACGGATAATCTTGCAGTTCCGGCAGATTTTCTTGACCGAGGCTCTAACTTTCATCTCTCTCTCCCGAATCGGGACCGGCCGCGATCAGCGGACCCGCCCCGCGCGGCCATGACCCCTGAGGTTGGCCTTCTTGAGCATGCCCTCGTACTGGTGACTCATCATGTGAGCCTGCAGCTGGGACATGAAATCCATCACCACCACCACGATGATCAGCAGGGAAGTCCCGCCGAAATAGAACGGCACCCGGGCATACATGATCATGAACTCGGGCAGCAGACACACGGCGGTGACGTAGATCGCGCCCCAGAATGTCAGGCGAGTCAGCACCGAGTCGATGTATTCGCCCGTCTGCTTGCCGGGACGGATCCCCGGGATGAAGGCGCCGGAGCGCTTCAGGTTATCCGCCGTCTCTCGCGAGTTGAACACCAGCGCGGTGTAGAAGAAGCAGAAGAATATGATCAGGGCCGCATACAGTACGACGTAGACCGGCTGACCGGGCGACAGGCTGCCGGCGATCTGCTGCAGCCAGCCGAAGCCTTCGCTGGTCCCGAACCACTGGGCGATGGTGGCCGGGAACAGGATGATGCTGGAAGCGAAGATCGGCGGGATCACGCCCGACATGTTTAGCTTGAACGGCAGGTGCGTGGTCTGACCCTGAACCATGCGCCGTCCCTGCTGGCGCTTGGCGTAATGCACCGTGATCCGCCGCTGGGCCCGCTCGACGAAGGACACGAAACCGGTGACGGCCAGGATCAGGATGAACAGGATCAGCGCCAGTGCCGCGGCCATCTCGCCGGTCCGGACCAGCTCGAGGGTCCCGCCGATGGCGGCGGGCAGCCCGGCGATGATGCTCGAGAGGATGATCATCGAGATGCCGTTGCCGATACCGCGCTCGGTCACCTGTTCACCCAGCCACATCAGGAAGATGGTGCCGGTGACCAGGGTCACGGCGGCAGTGAAGACGAACTGCGGGCCCGGAGCGATTACCACGCCCTGATTCTGGAACGCGATCGCTGCGCCGATCGACTGGAAGGTCGCCAGACCCACCGTGCCGTAGCGCGTGTATTGGGTGATCTTGCGCCGGCCGGCCTCGCCTTCCTTTTTCAGCTGAGCCAGGGACGGCACCACTACCGCCATCATCTGCATGATGATGGACGCGGAGATGTAGGGCATGATGCCCAGCGCGAAAATGCTCAGCCGCTCCAGCGCCCCGCCCGAGAACATGTTGAACACGCTCAGGATGGTGCCCTGCTGCTGCTCGAAGAACCGCGCCAGGGCCTCGGGATCGATACCGGGCACCGGGATGAAGGTGCCGATGCGGTAGACGATCAGGGCTCCGACCAGGAACAGCAGCCGCTTGCGCAGCTCGGAGAAGCGGGTCGCTTCGCCGAGTGCTACGGCCGGGTTCGAGCTGAGTGCTTTGGATTTCGCCACGATTGAGATCCCGGGGATCAGTCCTCGATAGTGCCGCCGGCGGCTTCGATCGCGCTGCGCGCACCGGCCGTGACCAGCAGGCCCTTGACGGTGATCGCTCGATCGATGGTGCCGGTGGCGATGACTTTGATGCGCTGGGCACGCTGAGGCACCAGGCCGGCCCGCTTCAGGGTCAGCTCGTCAGCCACGTCACCCTCGACCTTGGCCAGCTCATGCAGCCGCAGTTCGGCGGCGAAGCGCGCCTTGCGCGAGGCGAATCCGACCTTGGGCAGACGCCGCTGCAGGGGCATCTGGCCGCCTTCGAAGCCGACCTTGTGATAGCCGCCAGAGCGGGCATGCTGGCCCTTGACGCCGCGGCCGCTGGTCTTGCCCTGGCCGGCGGCATGGCCGCGGCCGAGGCGCTTGCCCGACTTGCGGCTGCCGCCCGCGGGCTTGATCGTATTCAGTCGCATCTCAGGCTTCCTCTACCTGCAACAGGTATGACACCTTGTTGATCATGCCCCGGTTCTCCGGGGTGTCGGCCACCGTGACCGTGTGACGGATCCGGCGCAGACCGAGACCCGAGACGCAGGCCTTGTGACTGGCCAGCCGGCCGTTGGTGCTGCGCAACAGGGTCACCTTCAGTCCGGCGGCAGGTTTTGCTTTCTTTCCAGCCATTGCTCTAACCCAGGATCTGTTCCACGGTCTTGCCCCGCTTGGCCGCGATGGCCTTGGGGGAGTTCATGTCCGCCAGTGCGCCGATGGTCGCGCGCACCACGTTGATGGGATTGCGCGAGCCATAGCTCTTCGCCAGCACGTTTCGCACGCCGGCACACTCGAACACGGCCCGCATGGCGCCACCGGCGATGACGCCGGTACCGTCCGAGGCGGGCTGCATGTACACCTTGGTGGCGCCGTGGTTGCCGACCATGGCGTACTGCAGGGTGTCGCCCTTGAGATGCACGCGCTGCATGTTCTTGCGCGCCGCCTGCATCGCCTTCTGGATCGCCAGCGGCACCTCACGGGCCTTGCCGTAGCCGAAGCCGACGCGGCCCTCGCCGTCACCGACGACGGTCAGGGCGGTGAAGCCGAACTGGCGTCCGCCCTTGACCACCTTGGCCACGCGATTGATGGTGACGAGTTTCTCAATGAGATCATCGCCTGCGCTATTTCTGTCTGGTGCTGCCATACCGATTTAACCCCTGGCCGGCGTTCAGAATTCGAGGCCGGCTTCGCGCGCGGCTTCCGCCAGCGCCTTGACCCGGCCGTGATATTTGAAACCGGAACGATCGAAAGAGACCCGGCTGATGCCGGCTTCCTTCGCCTTCTCGGCTATCCGCTTGCCGACGGCCGCGGCCGCCGTAGTGTTGCCCGTGAACTTCAGTTCCGAGCGCAGCTCGCCCTGCACGGTCGATGCCGCGGCCACCACCTGATCGCCGTCCGGCCCGATCACCTGGGCATAGATATGCCGGGGCGTCCGATGGACGCTGAGGCGGAAAGCGCGCAGCTCACGGAGCTTGGCGCGGGCCCGGCGGGCGCGACGCAGACGTGTCTGTTTCTTATCCATGGCTCGACCTGCTACTTCTTCTTGGCTTCCTTGAGGACCACGCGCTCGTCGGCATAGCGCACGCCTTTGCCCTTGTAGGGCTCGGGCGGACGATAGCCGCGAATCTCGGCGGCCACCTGACCGACGACCTGCTTGTCGATGCCCTTGACGACCACTTCCGTCTGGCTCGGGGTTTCGACGGTGATGCCCTCGGGCACCGGATAGTCGACCGGATGGGAAAAACCCAGCGTCAGATTCAGCATCTTGCCCTTGGACTGGGCCCGGTAGCCGACACCCTTGAGCTCGAGCTTGCGCTCGAAACCCGCCGACACCCCGGTCACCATGTTGGCCACCAGCGCGCGGGTCGTCCCGGCCATGGCCTGGAGCTTGCGGTCACCGGACTTGACACTGACCTGCACGCCGGTCTCGCCCTGCTCGACGCCGATCTGCGGGTGCAGATCCATCGACAGAGACCCCTTGGGGCCCTTCACGGTCAGGCTGCTGTGGTCGACCTTGAGCTCCACTCCCTTGGGCAACTCGATCGGCTTTTTTGCGACTCTGGACATCTTAGGTTTCTCTCACGCGTCTGCTACGAGACCACGCACAGCACTTCGCCGCCATGGCCCTGGGCCCTGGCCTCGCGGTCACTCATCACGCCGCTAGGGGTGGAGATCACGGCGACGCCGAGACCGCCCATCACCTTCGGCAGTTCGTCCTTGCTGCGGTAGACCCGGCAACCCGGCTTGCTGATCCGCTGCACCGTCTCGATCACCGGCTTGCCGCCGAAATACTTCAGCTCGATCGACAGCTGCTCCCTGGAGCCGGTCTTCTCGGCGCTGAAGTCGCTGATATAGCCCTCGTCTTTCAGCACCGTCAGGACCGCCTTCTTGAGGCCGGACGACGGCGCCGAGACGCGGGTCTTGCCGGCCTTCTGGCCGTTGCGGATGCGGGTCAGGAGATCGGCAACCGGATCAGTCATGCTCATGGTGTCTCTCCTTACCAGCTGGCCTTGGTCAGACCCGGGATCTCGCCACGCATGGCGGTCTCGCGGAGCTTGTTACGACCGAGGCCGAACTTCCGGTAGTACCCATGGGGACGACCGGTGATCTTGCAGCGGTTGTGCAGGCGTACCGGGCTGGCGTTGCGCGGCAGCGCCTGCAGCTTGGCCAGCGCCTCCTCGCGCTCGTCATCGGAGCTCATCGGGTTACGGATGATGTCCTTGAGCCGGGCGCGCTTCGCCGCGTAGCGGGCGACCATCTTGGCGCGCTTGCGCTCCCGTTCGAGCATTGATTTCTTAGCCATCTGAACCGGTCCTCACTTGCGGAACGGGAAGTCGAACGCTTCCAGCAGCGCCCTTCCCTGTTCGTCGTTTCGCGCGCTGGTGGTGATGGTGATATTCAACCCGCGCAGCTCGTCGATCTGGTCGTAGTCCACTTCCGGGAAGATGATCTGCTCCCGGACACCCATGTTGTAGTTACCGCGGCCGTCGAAAGACTTGACGCTCATGCCGCGGAAATCGCGCACACGCGGGATGGCGATGTTGATCAGCCGATCCAGAAATTCGTACATGCGCTCGCGGCGCAGCGTAACTTTGCAACCCACCGGCCAGCCGTCGCGGATCTTGAAGCTGGCGACGGAGCGACGAGCGTTGGTGATGACCGGCTTCTGCCCGGTGATCTTGACCATATCGCTGACCGCATGATCGAGGATCTTGCGGTCGCGCACGGTCTCGCCGACACCCATGTTCACGGTGATCTTCTCGATCCGCGGCACTTCCATGGTGTTGGAGAGGCCCAGCTTCTCTTGCAGCTGGGGCACCACGGTCTCACGATAATAATCTTGCAGTCTTGACATTTCCGCGACCTGACCTAGACGTCAACGACCTCGTCGTTGGACTTGAAATAACGGACCTTGCGGCCATCCTCCAGCGTCCGCACGCCGACCCGGTCGCCCTTCTTGGTGACCGGATTGAACAGCAACACGTTGGACACGTGCAGGGGCATCTCCTTCTCGATGATGCCGCCCTGGACGCCGGCGTTCGGATTCGGCTTCTGGTGCTTCTTCACCACGTTTACGTTCTCGACCAGCACGCGCTCGTCGTCGTAGACGCGGATGACGGTGCCCTGACGGCCCTTGTCCTTGCCGGCGATGACGATCACGTCGTCACCCTTCCTGATGTTCTTTATTGCCATCTCAGCTCTCCGCGGCGCCTCAGAGTACTTCCGGCGCGAGGGAAACGATCTTCATGAAATTCCCGGTCCGCAGCTCGCGCGTGACCGGCCCGAAGATGCGGGTGCCGATCGGCTCGAGGCGGGCGTTCAGCAGCACGGCCGCGTTACCGTCGAAACGGATCAGTGAGCCGTCGGAGCGGCGCACTCCCTTGCGGGTGCGGACGACAACGGCGTTGTAGACCTCACCTTTCTTGACCTTGCCGCGGGGGATAGCGTCCTTGACGCTGACCTTGATGATGTCCCCCACTCCGGCATAACGGCGCTTGGATCCCCCCAGCACTTTGATGCACTGGAGGCGTCGGGCGCCGCTGTTGTCCGCAGCGGTCAGAACGGTCTGCATCTGGATCATGACTTTTTCTCGTTACTCTCGAATCCGTCACCGGTCCCCGCCTCAGCGGATCTCGGCACGCTCCACGATGTTCACCACACGCCAGGCCTTGCGCCGCGACATCGGCCGGCACTCGGCGATCTCGACGGTATCTCCCACCTGGCACTCATTATTCTCGTCGTGCGCGAGCAGCTTCGAGGTGCGGCGGATGAACTTCCCGTAGACCGGGTGTTTCACCAGCCGCTCCACGGCGATGGCGGCGGTCTTGTCCATGCCGTTGCTCACCACGCGGCCGGTGACCGTGCGCTGCTTGCTGCCGTCGCTCTGTTTCGTCTCGCTCATTTCGCATCACCCGCGAGGCTCGCGGCCTCGACCTGCTTGAGCACGGTCTTGACCCGTGCAATGTCCTTGCGGACCTTGCCGAACTGATCCGGACGGGCCATCTGGCCTGTCGCCCGCTGCATCCGCAGGTTGAATTGCTCACGGTGCAGGTTGAGCAGTTCTTCCTGCAGTTCGGCCGTGGTCTTCTTACGCAGTTCGCTGGCCTTCATCACATCACCTGCCTGCTCACGAAAGCGGTGGCGATCGGGAGCTTGGCCGCGGCCAGGCGGAATGCCTCGCGCGCGATCTCCTCTGACACCCCTTCCATCTCGTACAGCACCCGCCCGGGCTGGATCTGGCAGACCCAGTACTCGACGTTGCCCTTGCCCTTGCCCTGACGCACCTCCAGCGGCTTCTGCGTGATCGGCTTGTCCGGGAAGACCCGGATCCAGATCTTGCCGCCGCGCTTGACGTGACGGGTCATGGCGCGCCGGGCGGCCTCGATCTGCCGCGCAGTAAGGCGGCCGCGACCGACGGCCTTGAGCGCGTACTCCCCGAAAGACACGGTGCTTCCGCGCAGGGCAAGACCGCGGTTCTTACCCTTTTGCTGCTTCCTGTACTTGGTTCTCTTCGGCTGCAACATCTCGCTGACTCTCCTACCTGGCCGCCGCGGTCTCGGCCGCCTGCGCCGCCGGCTCCGGTGTCTCGAAAACCTCGCCCTTGAAGATCCACACCTTTACGCCGATCACACCATATGTGGTCCGGGCCTCCGCCAGTCCATAGTCGATCTCGGCGCGGAAAGTGTGCAGCGGCACCCGGCCCTCGCGGTACCACTCGGAGCGCGCGATCTCGGCGCCGTTCAGACGGCCGCCGACCTGGACCTTCACGCCCTGGGCGCCGAGGCGCATGGTGTTGGTCACGGCACGCTTCATCGCCCGCCGGAACATGACCCGGCGCTCGAGCTGCTGGGCGATACCTTCCGCCACCAGCTGGGCGTCCAGCTCGGGCTTGCGGATTTCGGCGATGTTGATGCGGACGTCGCCGACCGGCATATCCATCATCTGTGCCACTTCGATCCGCAGCCGCTCGATATCCTCGCCCTTCTTGCCGATCACGATGCCCGGACGCGCCGTATGCACGGTGATGTGAGCCTTGCGGGCCGGCCGCTCGATCTGGATCTTGCTGACCGATGCCTGGGACAGCTTCTTCTTCAGGAATTCCCTGATCTCGAAGTCCATATTCACGAACTCCGCGAAGTTGCCGGTATCGGCATACCAGCGCGAGGTCCAGTCTCTGGTGATCCCGAGACGGATCCCGATCGGATTTACTTTCTGACCCATTGCGGCCTCTCCAGTCCTTACTCGTCCGCCACTTTCACGGTGATGTGGCTGTTGCGCTTGATGATCCGGGCTCCACGGCCGCGGGCGCGCGCGCGATAACGCTTGAAGATCGGTGCCTCATCGACGGCGATGAAGGCGACCTTCAGCTCGTCGATGTCTGCGCCATGATTGTGCTCGGCGTTGGCGATCGCGGACTCCAGCACCTTCTTGACGATGCGTGCGGCTTTCTTCGGCGTGAAGGTCAGCGTCTGCAGTGCCTCACCGACCGACTTGCCGCGCACCATGTCGGCGACCAGACGGCATTTCTGCGGCGAGATCCGCGCGTGACTGAGCTTTGCTGCTACCTGCATGTCACTGTCCTCACTTGGCCTTGCGATCGCCCGAGTGGCCGCGGAAGGTCCGGGTCTGGGCAAACTCACCCAGCTTGTGGCCCACCATGTTCTCGGAGATCAGCACCGGCATGTGCTGACGACCGTTGTGTATGGCGATGGTCAGCCCGACCATATCCGGCACGATCATCGAGCGCCGCGACCAGGTCTTGATCGGCCGGCGGTCATTCCGCTCCTGGGCCGCGCTCACCTTCTTGGCGAGGTGGGCGTCGATGAAGGGACCTTTTTTAACCGAACGTGGCACGGCTTAATCTCCTACTTCTTGTTCCGTCGGCGGACGATCTGACTATCGGTCCGCTTGTTGTTCCGCGTCTTGTAGCCCTTGGTCGGCGTGCCCCAGGGCGACACCGGGTGCCGTCCGCCCGAGGTGCGTCCCTCGCCACCACCGTGAGGGTGATCGACCGGGTTCATGGCCACACCGCGAACCGTCGGACGCACGCCCCGCCAGCGCTGGGCGCCGGCCTTGCCGAGCTTGCGCAGGCTGTGCTCGCCGTTGCCGACCTCGCCGACAGTGGCGCGGCAGTCCACATGGACCTTGCGCATCTCACCGGAGCGCAGCCGCAGGGTGGCGTGGGCCCCCTCGCGAGCGGCGACCTGGACGCTGGCGCCGGCACTGCGGGCGAGTTGCGCGCCCTTGCCCGGGCGCATCTCGACGCAGTGCACCTGGGTGCCGACCGGGATATTGCGCAAGGGCAGGCAGCTGCCTGGCTTGATCGGTGCGTCGGCACCGGACATCACCGGGTCACCCACGGCCATGCCCTTGGGCTGGATGATGTAGCGACGTTCGCCGTCGGCGTACAGCACCAGCGCCAGATGGGCGCTGCGATTCGGATCGTATTCGAAGCGCTCGACGCGGCCGGGGATCCCGTCCTTGTCGCGCTTGAAGTCGACCAGACGATAACGCTGCTTGTGACCACCGCCGATGTGCCGGCTGGTGATGCGGCCAGCATTGTTGCGGCCGCCGGTCTTGCTCTTCCTGGCCACCAGGGAATCCACCGGCTTGCCCTTGTGCAGGCCCGGTGACTTCACCCGGACCACGAAGCGCCGTCCGGCCGATGTCGGTTTTGTCTTCTGCAGTGCCATGGCTGCTACTCTGCTCTCTTCCCCATGAGTCCGGGCCGCCGGCTAGTCGGCGCCCAGGAAATCGATGCTCTGGCCCTCGGCCAGGCGCACATACGCTTTCTTCCAGTCGGCACGCTTGCCGCTCAAACGTCCGAAGCGCTTGGTCTTGCCGTGCTGGTTGAGCACCTGCACGCCCTCGACCTTGACTTCGAACATCAGCTCCACGGCCTTGCGGATCTCTTCCTTGTTGGCGTCGCGGCGCACCCGGAAGATCACCTGGTTGTTCTTCTCCGCCAGCACGGTCCCTTTCTCCGACACGTGGGGGCCGAGCAGGACCGTCATCAGTCGTTCCTGGCTCATACCAGCTTCTCCTCGATCCTGCGCAGTGCCGCGACCGTCATCACAACGTGCCCGTAACGGATCAGGCTGGCGGGATCCACCGCGGTCGCCTCCAGCATTTCCACATGGGGCAGGTTGCGCGCGGCCAGGAAAGTCTTCTCGTCGTAGGCCTCTGTCACCAGCAACCCGCTGTCGATGCCCAGCTCTTTGAGCTTGGCTACCATCAGGCGGGTGCGCGGCTCGGCGACCTCCAGGTCCTCGACGATCAGCAGCCGCTGCTGGCGGATCAGCTCCGAGAGCAGCGAGCGCATCGCCGCCCGGTACATCTTGCGGTTGACCTTCTGCTCATAGTTCCGCGGCCGTGCGGCGAACGCCCGGCCACCGCCGACCCAGATCGGGCTGCGGATAGTGCCGGCGCGAGCCCGGCCGGTGCCTTTCTGGCGCCAGGGCTTGATACCGCCACCGCGCGCATCGCTGCGATTCTTCTGGGCCTTGGTCCCTGAGCGGCCGGCCGCTTGATAGGCGGTGACCACCTGGTGCACCAGTCCTTCGTTGTAGTCCCGGCCGAAGGCGAGTTCGGAAACCTGCAGGTCCTTGCCGGCGGCGCCATGGAGTTGGAGTTTCATCGACATGTCTACCCCCGGGCCTTGATCGCGGGCCGCACGATCACGTCGCTGCCCTTGGCGCCAGGCACCGCACCACGAACCAGCAGCAGATTCCGCGCCGTATCCACCCTGACCACGGTCAGATTTTGAGCGGTGGAACGGGCGTCACCCATGTGGCCGGCCATGCGCTTGCCCTTGAACACCCTGCCAGGGGTCTGGTTCTGGCCGATGGAACCGGGAGCGCGATGGGCCAGGGAGTTGCCGTGGGTGGCGTCCTGGGTACGGAAGTTATGGCGTTTCACGGCACCGGCGAACCCTTTACCGATGCTGGTGCCGATGACGTCCACGGTCTGGCCGTCACTGAATACATCGACGGTGATTTCGGCCCCGGGGGCGAAGTCCTCGCCTTCCTCGCCCTCCAGCCGGAATTCCCACAGGCCGCGGCCGGGTTCGACACCCGCCTTGGCGAAGTGACCCTGCTGGGGCTTGATGACGCGGGAGGCCTTGCGGGCCCCGGTAGTTACCTGCACCGCCCGGTAACCGTCTGATTCCGCAGTCTTGAGCTGAGTTATCCGGTTGGGCAACGCCTCGATCACGGTCACCGGGATCGAAGCCCCGTCTTCCGTGAACACACGCGTCATGCCGCACTTGCGGCCCACTAGACCGATAGCCATCTTGTCTATTCCTCTATCACCGCGCCGGCTTCGATTGGTCAGCGCTGTATATCGAAACTTTGCCCGTCGGACCGGTTGAACCGCCGCGGGACTGTTCCTTTCAAATCAGCGGCCCGGCGCGGGAAATCCGCACCGGGCCGTAGCGAGCAGAGTATTATAAGAGAACGTTTCTCTTAATTCAATTTAA
>JASFJM010000038.1:0-14607 GCA_050122055.1 Gammaproteobacteria bacterium
GATCGCTCCACAGAAGTTGCTGTTCGCCCTCCACGTCCTTGATCAGCGATCCCTGGGCGCCGGCGCTGGCGAGATTTTCACCGGCCAACACGGCCACAGCCCGCCAGCTTGGCACACTCCAGGCGCCACGGGAGACGGTCTTTTTGCCGAGGATAACGGCGACTGGCAGGCTCAGCTGTGGCGTTGCGGGCATGATTTTCCTGTACTTGCGGGCCGTCGGTTGCTGCCACCGGACCTGTCGCGACCGCCCGTTGCGGAGTCTTCGCGAGCCCCCGGCGAGACGTCAACTTTACCAGCAAGTTGCGCATCCGCCGCAGCAGCATCCGAAGCAGGGCCGATGGGCGGGCTGCGCCGATGGTCACTGTGCCGAAATGTTCCAGCCGGATGCGGCGGGTGGTACAAATTGCACCGATCACTCCGCGGGCGCCTCGCATCCCCCACCCGGCCCGGGCCGAATTTGCGCCGTGGAGCCCTCCTCCGGCCCGGGGGGTACGCTTCTTGCATCCTGATCCGAAAAGGACGCCCTGGCGCCACGCCGGGCGGGGCGACCGATTCACCCGCGCAGCTGACCGGGGTCAGATCGGGCGCGGCTGGAGGGGGGATGAACAGATGAAAGCCGGCCGGTCGCGCACGACCAGAGATGAGTCCGAGGGATCGGAAGAGGACCGCGTCACGGAGCCACGCGACGCAACGGAATCGGGACAAGCACCGCGCTTCATGAGCGTCAGACAGGTGGCCCGTTACCTGCAGCTCAACGAGAAGAAGATCTATTCCCTGGTCAGCGAGGGGAAGATCCCGGCCAGCAAGCTGACCGGAAAATGGCTGTTCCCCCGGGACCTGGTGGACCAGTGGATCGTCGAATCCAGCCACGGCGGCCTGCTCACGGACCGGATGGTGATCGCCGGCAGCGACGATCCCCTGCTTTACCGTGCCATCATGCAGACCGCCAGCGAGCTTCAGGCGCGGGCCCTGATCACCTACGCGGCCACCGGGACCCAGTTGGGATTGTCGCTGCTGGCCCGACGACGGGCCGACGTCTGCGGCATCCACTGGGGCCCGGTTGACGAAAGCGAAAAACGCCATCCGGCCCTTATCCGCCAGTATCACCAGCATACGGACTGGACTCTGGTGCGCGCTTTCCGGCGTGAGCAGGGCCTGATCCTTGCCCCCGGACTCTGGACCGCGACCAGCCGTATCGAAGACCTGTTCGGATCCGAGACCCGCTGGGCAGTCCGCCAGGAAGGTGCCGGGTCCCAGCGCTTCCTCAAAGAGACCATCAGCCTCAGCGGTCTGAATCCCGCCCGGAGGCGGATCACCAGTCATGCGTTCTCCGAGCGGGACGCGGCCGCGGCCGTGGCCATGGGGCAGGCTGACGTGGCGCCGGGCGTCCGCGCAGCCGCCACCGAGTTCGGGCTGGACTTCGTCAGCCTCGGATGGGAGGGCTTCGATCTGGCCATGAACCGCGGCATCTTCTTCCGCCGCCTGTTCCGCAACCTGCTGGACAAGCTCCGCAGCCCGGAATCCCAGAAGCTGGCCCAATTGCTGGGCGGGTACGATATGAGCGAGATGGGCGACCTGGTCTGGGCCGCCTGAACCGGCGCGCCGTCGGACTCAGCGCAGGGCGAGATCCTGGGCGATCACGTGCCTGACCCCCAGGTCCGGCAGCTCCAGCGTGATCCGCGCGCTGACTCCCGCATGGTCCTTGAGACAGCCGTCCGCGTCGGCGGCGGTGACCGCCTGCTCGATTTCCTGCTGGGAAGTGATGCCGACCTTTTTCAGGAACTTCCTGATCTCGGTCTTCAGGATCTCGGGGTCGATGGTGCTGTTACTCATTGATTTCTCCTCGGTGCGATGGCGTTCAGATTCGTTGTCCGATCCGGTGCAGGTTTGATCCGCCAGGCGCGAGAGCGCGGATCTCAACGTGCCCCGCTGCTGCCGCCCAGCTTGCGCTCCAGCGTCTTGCGTGAAATGCCCAGGCGCCGGGCTGCCTCGGATTTGTTTCCGTCGCAGGCCTCGAGCACCCGTTTCATGTGTTGCTGTTTTACCTCTTCGAGCGTCCAGTCCAGCGGATAGGGGTGGGATTCACCGGGCGGCGCCGCCGGTTCGCCGCCGGAGACGAATTCCGACGGCAGCTCTCCGAGCAGCACCGTACGCTCGACCACGTTGCGCAACTGGCGCACGTTGCCGGTCCAATCGCAGGCCTGCAGCAGGCCCATGCTGCCCTCGTCCAGCGGCACGGCCGCCATCGCCAGTTCGGCGGCGATGTCCGTCATGAAGTAATCCACCAGGGCCGGGATGTCGTCGCGGCGCTCACGCAGCGCGGGCAATTGCAGGTGTACCACATTGATCCGATGGAACAGGTCTTCCCGGAAACGCCCCCGCTTCACTTCGGCGGGGAGATCATGCTGGGTGGACGCCACCACGCGCGCATCCACCGGCATTTCGCGATCGGAACCCACCGGACGGACCTTACCCTCCTCCAGGGCCCGCAGCAGCTTGACCTGGAGTCCCACCGGCATCTCGCTGATCTCGTCCAGGAACAGGGTCCCGCCCCGGGCCGCCATGAACAGCCCCTCGCGGACCTGATGGGCGCTGGTGAATGCGCCCCGGGTATGGCCGAACAATTCGCTCTCCATCAGCTCGGGGGCGATGGCGCCGCAGTTGACCGGGACGAAATTGCCCTTGCGTCCGCTGTGACGATGCAACAGCCGGGCGACCAGCTCCTTGCCGGTGCCGGTCTCACCCTCGATCAGGACCGCGGCGGGGAACGGCGCCACCCGCCGGATCATCTGCCTGACCCTGCCCATGGCCGCGGAGCTGCCAACCAGCCGCGGGCTGCCCGGCGCCGCCGGCCCGCGGCTGGAAAAAGACGGGACGCTCGTGACGGCCGGCGACCGTGCATCCAGTCGCCTGATGGAGGCGGCGGTATCCTCGACCGACGCGGGCTTGATCAGCAGATCCCGGGCGCCGGCCCGGAGCGCGTCCATGGCGCGCTCGACCCGCTCGCGTTCGCTGAGGATGAGTACGGCCGGGACCGAATCGGCGTCACCGAGGCCGTCCAGCACGGCCAGCGCCGAAAACCCACCGGGCGCTTCATCCACGACCACGTAATCGAAATGGCACCGGGAGCAGACTTGCCGGGCGCGTTCCGGATCCGGGACACCCTCGACGAGACCGAAGTGACGGCCGAGACCGTTCTGAAGCCGGGACCTCAGGCGCCGGTCAGCCGAGACCACGAGCACCGACAGTTGCCTGGCGACCGTAGCGCCAGCGGCATCGGCGTCATCGCTGGTTTTTGCCTTGTCCGGCGTTCTCACGGATTCCCTCGACCCCCGATCAACGGTTTCCACCTAGAGCCCGACCATGGCCGACCACCGATCGCGACAAGTTGACTCACATCAGGCTCTGAAATCTGACATTTTGTCGCGGAACTTCCAATTCTACCGGGAAGGGAAACCAAAATTAAACCATCAGAATCCCCTGAACGGGCACATGGCATCCGAATTGCACCCTTTTCCCGTTTGATCCCGCGCGGCCGGAGAGGCCCCCTGGCCCACGGATTCCGGGCCGGGGCGGACTCGGGACGGGCAGAGGCGGGAACGGCGGCGTCATCGGGAGGGGGAAGCCAGGAATATGAACGATTTTTCCAGTGCTCTGTGGACGGCCCTGGATCTGGTCGCCCGGTTCGATCCGGATCTGGTCGAGATCGTGGTTCTGTCGCTGGAGATCAGCCTGACGGCGGTGCTGGTCGCCGCCCTCATCGGCCTGCCCCTGGGCGCCGCCCTGGCTCTGGCCCGATTCCCCGGACGCCACTTTCTGGTCATCGTGCTCAATGCCCTGATGGGGCTGCCGCCGGTGGTGGTCGGGCTGACCATATACCTGTTGCTGTCCCGTGCCGGCCCGCTGGGCTCCATGGGCCTGCTGTTCACGCCCGCCGCCATGGTCATCGCCCAGACGGTGCTGGTCGTCCCGATTATCGCTGCGCTGGCCCGACAGACCGTCGCGGATCTGCACGAGGAATACGACGAGCACCTGCGCGCGATCGGCAGCGGTCCGGTCCAGCGCATGGCCACGCTGCTCTGGGACGGCCGCTTCCGCTTGCTCACTGCGATCCTGGCCGGCTTCGGCCGCGCCATCGCCGAGGTGGGCGCAGTGCTGATCGTCGGCGGCAACATCCTCCACTCGACCCGGGTGATGACCACCACCATCGCGCTGGAGACCAGCAAGGGCAATCTCGCCCTGGCTCTCGGGCTCGGGCTGATCCTGGTCAGCCTGGCGATCAGTATCAACGCCGCCGCGATGCTGCTGGGGGAGGCCGCCAATCGACGCTATGGCTGATCCGCCAGGAGCCGCCGGAAGCAGCGTGAGCCCGAACGGCCTGCTGCCCCTGGTGGTGGACAAGGTGTCATACCGGGTCGGGGACAGCACGCTCATCGATGGCGTGTCTTTCCGCCTCCGGGACAACCGGCGGACCGTGATCCTCGGTCCGAACGGCGCCGGCAAGAGCGTGTTGCTGCGTCTGTGTCACGGTCTGCTGGCACCCACGTCGGGGCGTATCGCCTGGGCCGGGGCCGCGCCGGCTGGCAGCACCGGACAGCGCGGCCTGGTGTTCCAGCGCCCGGTGATGCTGCGCCGCTCGGTAGCGGCCAATATCGAGCATGTATTGAAGGTCCGTGGCATCGACCGGCCAGGGCGCCGCGAACTGACCGACGCGGCCCTGGGCCAGGCGGGCCTGGCGGCCCTGGCCCACCGCCCGGCGAGGACCTTGTCGGGGGGCGAGCAGCAGCGTCTGGCCATCGCGCGAGCCTGGCTGCTGGAGCCATCGGTGGTCCTGCTCGACGAGCCGACCGCCAATCTCGATCCCGGTGCCACGCGCGCGGTGGAAGACCTGATCGCCCGGCTCGACGCCACCGGCGCCAAGATCATCATGACCACCCATGACATCGCCCAGGCCCGGCGGCTGGCCGACGAGGTCATGTTCCTGCACCACGGGCGTCTGCTGGAGCACGCCCCCGCCACTGAATTTTTTTCCGGTCCCCGCCACCCCGACGCCGCCGGATTTATCGAAGGCGAGTTGATCATCTGAGGAGAACACCGGCATGAGCAAGAGCATTCCGAGGCGGACACGCGGTCTTGTCGGTCTGGCCGCACTGATCGCCGCATGGATTCCGGCGCTATGCGCGGCCGAGTCGATCACCGTCGCCTCGACCACCTCCACGGAAAACTCCGGTCTGTTCGAATACCTGCTGCCGGAGTTCACGGAGGACAGCGGCATCGAGGTGCGGGTGGTGGCAGTGGGCACCGGCCAGGCCATCCGAATCGCCCGCAATGGCGACGCCGATGTCCTGTTCGTCCATCACCGGCCGTCGGAAGAAGTCTTCGTCGCCGAGGGCTACGGCGTGAGTCGTTATCCGGTGATGCACAACGACTTCGTAATCGTCGGTCCCGCTTCGGACCCGGCCGGCATCAAGGGCAACCGCGACGCGGCCGGCGCCCTGGCCGCGATCGCGCGCAACAGGAGTCTCTTCGCCTCTCGCGGGGACGACAGCGGCACCCACAAGAAGGAGCGCAGCCTGTGGCAGGCGGCCGGTCTGGACCCGGCCGCCGCCGGCGACTCCTGGTACCGCGAGACGGGTTCCGGCATGGGCGCCACCCTGAACACCGCAAGCGCCATGGATGCCTACGCCCTGACCGACCGGGGGACCTGGATCCGCTTTGGCAACAAGGGTGATCTGGTCATCCTCAGCGAGGGCGACCCGGCGCTGTTCAATCCCTACGGGGTGATCCTGGTCAACCCGGATCGTCATCCCCACGTCCGCGCCGAACAGGGACAGGCATTTATCGACTGGCTCGTCTCACCGCGCGGCCAGCGTCTGATCGCCGACTACCGCATCGACGGCGAACAGGCATTCTTCCCGGACGCCGGGACGCCGCCTTAGGCAGGAAAGCGAAGCTGACGATCCGGTGCCGGGGCCCCTGGCGTGACCGCCGGAGGACAGGATGTTAAAAGAGTCCACATGAACGACATGGTCACCGATCCCGAGGGTTACCCGAGGGAGCGCATCACCGGACTGGTCCTGGCGGGCGGCCAGGGCACCCGCATGGGCGGTGTCGACAAGGGCCTGATCGAGGCCAGGGGCAGACCCCTGATCGCCTGGGTGCTGGACCGGCTCCGGCCCCAGGTGGGACCCATCCTCATCAACCATGCCCGCAACCAGGATCGGTACGCCGGCTTCGGTCATGCCCTGGTCACCGATCAGCAGGACGGCTTCTGCGGCCCGCTGGCCGGGATCGCCAGCGGTCTGCATGGGGCGGCGACCCCGCTGATGCTGACCACGCCATGCGACACGCCGGGTCTGGGCGAGGATCTCGGCCCGCGTCTCTTCGCCGCGATGGTCCGGGATGACGCGGACATCGCCGTGGCCCACGACGGCGAATGGCTGCAGCCCCTGTTCATGATGCTGCGCACTGACCTGCGCGACAGCATCGATGCATTCCTTGGCGAAGGCGGGCGCAAGGTCGACAAGTGGTTCGCCCTGCATCGGGTCACCCGGGTGGATTTCAGCGACTGGGGCAAGGCCTTCGCCAATCTGAATACCGACGAAGAACTGCGCGCATTCGAAATCGCGGCGGATCAGGGCGCAGATGCCCGACAGCGGGCGCCAGCCGGAGGCAGCGGCCAGTGAGCCAGCGGCTGCCGGCCGACGTGGATCCCTGCGCCGAGGAAGCGCGCCAGGGCAGATCCATGCCCCTGGCTGCGGCGCGGGCCCGCATGCTGGACGCCGTGACCGCGGTGGACGGTGACGAGTCGGTCCCGCTGGCCGAGTCTCTGGACAGGGTCCTGTCCGAGGACGTCTATTCCGGTGTCGATGTGCCCTCACACACCAATTCGGCCATGGACGGGTTCGCGGTGGCTGCGTCCGACCTGCCTGCGGAGGGCGAACGCGCGTTCCCCGTCGCCGGCACCGCATGGGCGGGTCGTCCTTACACCGGCACGGTGACGCCCGGGGACTGCGTCCGCATCATGACCGGGGCGGCGATGCCGCCCGGACTGGATACCGTCATCATGCAGGAGCACGTGCGCATGGATGGCGAGACGGCGGTGATCGCCAGCGGTCATCGGCCCGGCCAGCACGTCCGCCAGGCGGGCGAGGATGTCGGCGCAGGGGATCTGGCCGTGGCCGCCGGGACGCTCATCAGCGCGGCCCACGTCGGTTTGCTGGCTTCCCTGGGCATCCCCGCGGTCCGGGTCCGCCGGCGTCCGCGAGTGGCCTTTTTCTCGACCGGGGACGAATTGCGGCCGATCGGACAGAAGCTGGGGCTGGGACAGATCTACGACAGCAACCGCTACACTCTCGGCGCGATGATCCGCCGTCTGAATATCGAGCCCCTGGACATGGGCGTGGTCGGCGACGATCGGGAAGCGCTGGAGACCGCTTTCGAACAGGCCGCGGCCGAAGCCGATGCGGTCATCACCACGGGCGGCGTGTCGGTGGGCGCGGCCGATTTCGTCACCGGCACCCTGGAACGCCTCGGCAGCGTCGGCTTCTGGAAAGTGGCGATGAAGCCCGGCAAACCCGTCGCCTTCGGGCGTATCGGCAGCGCCCTGTTCTTCGGCCTGCCGGGCAACCCGGTGTCGGTGATGGCGACTTTCTACCAGCTGGTGCAGCCGGCGCTGGAACGGCTGCGCGGTATCGAGCGTCCGCCGCCTCCGGTGCTGGTGCGGGCCGTGTGTTCAGAGCCGTTGCGCAAACGGCCGGGACGGACCGAGTTCCAGCGCGGCGTGCTGGAGGATGCTGGTGACGGCCGCTACACTGTGCGCGGTGTCGGCCACCAGGGCGCCGGCGTGCTCAGGTCCATGGCGGAGGCGAATTGTTTTATCGTCCTCGCTGCCGACCAGGGACCGGTGGAAGCGGGCTCCGAGGTGACGGTGCAGCCGTTCCCCGGTCTGATCTGAGTCTTCCCGCCAGCGCCGACTTCGAAACACGGGAGAGCAACATGTCCGCCGGTAAAGACGAAAGCGGCCGAGAATTCATCGCGCTGAATATCGCCGTACTCACGGTCTCCGATTCCCGTGACGAGGCCACCGACAAATCGGGCAAACTGCTGGTGGATCGGCTGTCGGCGGCCGGCCATCGGTGTGCGGACAAACGGATCGTGCCGGATAATGTCTATCACATCCGCGCCGCGGTCTCGGCCTGGATCGCCGACGAAGAGATCCGGGCCGTGATCACGACGGGCGGCACCGGCGTGACCGGTCGCGACGGCACACCGGAGGCGGTCCTGCCCCTGCTCGACAAGGTGATCGACGGTTTCGGCGAGGTCTTCCGCGCCATCTCCTACGACCAGATCAAGACCTCGACCATGCAATCCCGTGCGGTGGCCGGCGTCGCCAACGGCACCTATGTATTTTGCGTGCCGGGCTCCGCCGGCGCCTGCGCCACGGCCTGGGACGCGCTGATCTCCGCTCAGCTGGATTACCGCACCCGGCCCTGCAACCTGGTCGAACTGATGCCTCGGCTGCGGGAAACCTGAGGCGGAGTCGGCAGACATCACCGGCTCCATGAGCGACACCCACGGATCTTCGGCAACCCGCCTCCTGATCGGGACCCGCAAGGGCCTGTTCCGGATCCAGCGGCCCACCGGTGCGGAAGACTGGCGGCCGGACGGGCCCCACCTGGCCGGCTACGAAGTCATCCACGCCTGCACGGCCCCGCGCAATCCGCTCCTGATCCACGCCGCGGTGTCTCACCCGGTCTGGGGGGCGCATATATACCGCAGTGGCAACGGCGGCGACGATTGGGAACCCCTGGCCATCGCCCCCCACTTCGAGCACGATCGCCACGGCGACCGGCTCAAGGCGATCTGGTTCCTGGCCTGGTCGCCGCGAGGGGATGCCCTCTATGCGGGGATCGACCCGGCCGGGTTGTTCGTCAGCCCGGACGCAGGCCGCAGCTGGCAGGAGATCGAAACCCTCAACGAGCATCCGACCCGGGCGCTGTGGGAACCGTCCCGGGGGATCTTCGCGGTCCACTCCATCTGCATCGATCCCAACGATCCGGCCCGGATGGCGGTGGCGGTCTCGGCCGGCGGCGTCTATTGCAGCGACGACGGCGGTGGCTCGTGGCGGCCTGCCAACGCCGGCGTGCGGGCGGAGAATCTGCCGACGCCCGATCCGATCGCCGGCCACAACGTGCATCGCCTGATCATGCACCCCCGCGCGCCGGGGCGACTCTATCGCCAGTGTTACAACGGCAGCTACCGCAGCGACGACTGGGGCAGGAACTGGACCGAAATCACCGCCGGGCTGCCCAGCGATTTCGGCTACGCCATCGCCACCCCGGTCGGAGATCCGGATACGGTGTTCCAGATTCCCGAGTCCGGCTCCCACATGCGCACGACCGTGGACGGCAAGCTGCGGGTCTACCGCAGCCGCGATGCCGGCCGTCGCTGGTGCTCGGCCAGCGACGGGCTACCCCAGGAACATGCCTACGTCACCGTGCTGCGGGAGGCGATGGATACCGACGATCGCGATGGCGTGTTTTTCGGCACCTCCAGCGGGCACCTGTTCGCCAGCACCGACGGCGCCGATAGCTGGCGCCTGATCGCCAGCTTCCTGCCGCGGATCCTGTGCGTG
Organism: Gammaproteobacteria bacterium; assembly: GCA_050122055.1. Taxonomy (GTDB): domain Bacteria; phylum Pseudomonadota; class Gammaproteobacteria; order Steroidobacterales; family XN24; genus CAMYOC01. The sequence continues at coordinate 9,638 of JASFJM010000038.1, forward strand.
CTGGCCCTGCCCACATCGTCGCCATGACCCGCGATCCGCGGGATTTGCTGGAGTTGTTCGGCGCCGATCGCGGCATCGTCTGCGCCATCGGCGCGGGCGGCAAGAAGAGCACCCTGTACCGGATCGCCGAGGCCCATGACGGACCGTGGGCCCTGACCGCGACCGTATTCACCACCACGTTCCCCGAGATGCTCAATCTGACCGCCGTCGTACAGGACGCGGATTCCCTGGCCGGCGCGGTGCTGGCTGCCGCAGCCAAACACCGCCGCCTGGGCTATGCGCGGCCCTCGGACAAACCCGGACGTTATGCGGGGGTCGATCCGGACCTGATCCGGGAAATCCACCACCAGGCGGGGCTGGCCCTGACGCTGGTCAAGGCGGATGGCGCCCGCATGCGCTGGCTGAAGGCACCTAAGGAGGGCGAACCCGTGCTGCCCGCCGGCTGCACCACGGTGATCCCGGTGCTGTCAGCCCGGGCGCTGGGCGAACCCCTGTCCCCGCGCACCGCCCATCGCCCGGAGCGGGTAGCGGCCGTCGCCGGCGTGCACGAGGGCGATATCGTCACGCCGGCTCACCTTGCGCGGCTGCTCATCGCCGATGCCGGTCTGCTGCAGGGCGTCGGTGATCAGCAGGTCGTGCCGGTGATCAACATGGTCGATGACGACGCGCGCGAGGCGCTGGCGCGTCAAGCTGCGATCGCCGCCCTGGAGCAGAGCGACCGCTTCGACCGGGTGGTGCTGGCCTGCATGCGGCGGGCCGGCAATCCGGTGGTCGCCGTCGTGGGGCGATGAGGCGCGCCGCGATCGGAGATACAATCGGGGCATGAGTCAGGTCACCGTGCGACTGCCGGCGGCGTTGCGGCCCTTCGCCGGCGGCGAGGACCAGGTCCGGGTCCGGGCGGCCACCGTCGGGGAGGCCCTGGCGGCCGCGGACGGCGGCCAGGGCACCTTGATGGCGCGGGTGCTGACGCCGGACGGAGCCCAGCGGCCGCTGGTCAAACTGTTCCTGGGGGATGCCGACATCCGCAGCCTGGACGGCCTGGACAGCCCGGTGAATGACGGCGACGTGGTCTCCATCATCGCTGCGGTCGCCGGTGGCTGAGGTGTCGGGACCCGGCTCCGTCAACCCATTGCGGACCGCCGTCTGACCTGGCGCCGGCGCCAGACCACCATGGCCAGGACCGAACCCCAAGTCATTCACTTCCGGCATCCCGGGGCCGGCCGCGGGACCGCATCCGTGAGCCCCCGGGGCAGACAGGTCGAACCGGAAGCCCTGGACGAGGTGCGCGCACTCCTCGACGAAGGGCCACGCCGGCGCGACCTGCTGATCGAATATCTGCATCGGATCCAGGATCACTACCGCTGCCTGAACGTGCGTCATCTGGCGGCGCTGGCCCAGGAGATGGATCTGGCACAGTCCGAGGTCTTCGAGGTAGCGAGTTTCTACAGCCACTTCGATATCGTCGGCGCGGACGAACCCCAGCCGGCGCCGATCACGTTAAGGGTCTGCGACAGCCTAAGCTGCGAAATGGCCGGTTCCGGTGCCCTGTTCGAGCAATTGAGCCAGGCTTCGTCCGGGCAGGCCCGCGTGCTCCGCGCACCCTGCATGGGTTACTGCCACCGGGCACCGGTCGTCGCCGTGGGGCGGCGGCAGATCCCCCGCGCCGCCGCCGAGGCCGTGATGCGGGCCGTGGCGGCCGGAGAGACCGAGCCGGAGATCCCTTTTTACAAGAGCCTGGATGCCTATCTGGACGAGGGCGGCTACGATCTGCTCGGCCGCTGTCTGGCCGGGCACCAGGATCTGGACCAGGTCATCCGCGCACTGGAGTCCTCGGGTCTGCGCGGCCTGGGCGGAGCCGGATTCCCGCCGGGAGAGAAGTGGAAACTGGTGCGGGCCGAGCCCGGCCCCCGCTATATGGCGGTCAATGCCGACGAGGGCGAACCGGGCACGTTCAAGGATCGCTACCACCTGGAGCGCGATCCTCATCGGGTGCTCGAGGGCATGTTGATCGGCGCCTGGGCGGTGGAAGCCGAGGCCGCGTATATCTATCTCCGCGACGAGTATCCCGCGATCCATCAGCTACTACAGACCGAGATCGCGGCGCTGGAGGACCGGGGGCTCGTGCCCCACACCCGGATCGAACTGCGCCGCGGTGCCGGCGCGTACATCTGTGGCGAAGAGTCGGCCATGATCGAGTCCATCGAGGGCAAGCGTGGATTGCCCCGGCACCGCCCGCCCTACGTCTCCCGGGCCGGCATCTTCGGCCGCCCCACCCTGGTCAACAATGTGGAGACCCTTTACTGGGTCCGCGATATCCTCGAGCGCGGCCCGGAGTGGTTCGGTCAACAGGGGCGGGGTGACGCACGGGGCCTGCGCAGCTTCTCCGTCTCGGGACGGGTGATGGATCCGGGGCTCAAGCTGGCCCCGGCCGGCATCAGCGCCCGCGCGCTGATCGATCAATACTGCGGCGGCATGGCGGACGGCCACGCGTTGCTGGCCTATCTGCCCGGCGGCGCCTCCGGCGGCATCCTGCCGGCCCGGCTGGCCGATCTGCCGCTGGACTTCGGCTCCCTCGAGCCCCACGGCGGCTTCGTCGGCTCCCACGCGGTGATCGTGCTCAGCGACCAGGACGATCTGCGCCGGGTGGTGCTGAACCTGATGCGGTTCTTCGAGGACGAAAGCTGCGGCCAGTGCACGCCGTGCCGGGTCGGCACCCGCAAGGCCGTGGCGATGATGGAAAAGGACAACTGGGACCGCGGACTGCTGGAGGAACTGTCCCGCACCATGGCCGACGCTTCGATCTGCGGCCTCGGCCAGGCGGCGCCGAATCCGCTGCTGTGCGCGCTGCGATACTTCCCCGAGGTGTTCCCGTGAGCGACGCCGCCCCCATCCGTTTCTTCCTCGACGGTGAGGAGATCGAAGCCCGCCACGGCGAGACCATCTGGTCCGCCGCCCACCGCGCGGGCGTGGAGATCCCCCATCTGTGCCATCGACCGGAGCCCGGCTACCGGCCCGACGGCAACTGCCGGGCCTGCATGGTGGAGATCGAGGGCGAGCGCAATCTGGCGGCCGCGTGCATCCGCCAGCCGAAGCCGGCCATGGCGGTCCGCTTCGCCGGCGAGCGGGCGGCGGCAGCCCGACGCGGCGTGTTCGAGATGCTGCTGGCGGATCAGCCCGCCCGGGATCTGGCCCGGGACCCGGACTCACTTTTCTGGCACTGGGCCGACCGGATCGGCATCCAGCAGAGCCGCTACCCCGCCGCGGGCGGGCCGGCCCCCGATACCAGCCACCCCGCCATGTCGGTTTTCCTGGACGCCTGCATCCACTGCAATCTGTGCGTGCGGGCCTGCCGGGAGGTCCAGGTCAACGATGTGATCGGCATGGCTTATCGGGGTGCCCGCAGCCAGGTGGTATTTGACTTCGATGATCCCATGGGACGGAGCAGTTGCGTCGCCTGCGGCGAATGCGTGCAGGCCTGCCCCACCGGCGCGCTGATGGAGACCGCTCTCGTCGGTGCCGGCGCCGGGACCGCCGCCCCGCCGAGGGATACGGTGTGCCCCTACTGCGGAGTCGGCTGCCAGATCCGCGTGCACACGGACGGTGGCCGGATCGTCGCGGTAGACGGCCGGGACGGCCCGGCCAATCGCGGCCGGCTGTGCGTCAAGGGCCGTTTCGGACTCGACTATGTGCACCACCCCCAGCGCCTGACCGTGCCGCTGATCCGCCGCGCCGACGCGCCGAAATCCGGCGCCGACCAGGTCGACCCGGCCGACCCCTCCAGCCACTTCCGCGAGGCCAGCTGGGAAGAAGCCCTGGAGGTGGCAGCCGGGGGTCTGCGCCGCATCCGCGAGGTTCATGGCGGCCGCGCCCTGGCCGGCTTCGGTTCCGCCAAGGGCTCCAACCAGGAAGCCTATCTGTTCCAGAAACTGGTGCGGGCAGGATTCGGCTCCAACAACGTGGACCATTGCACCCGTCTGTGCCACGCCTCATCGGTGGCGGCCCTGCTGGAAGGCATCGGCTCCGGCGCGGTGACGGCGCCGTTTACCGCCTGCGAGGATGCCGACCTGATCGTCGTCATCGGCGCCAACCCGACCGGGAACCATCCCGTGGCGGCCACCTTCTTCAAGCAGGCGGCGAAGCGTGGCGCGCGGCTGATCGTGATGGATCCGCGCGGCACGGCCCTGAAACGCCACGCCGATCACATGCTGCAGTTCCGCCCGGGCACCGACGTGGCCCTGCTCAATGCCCTGCTGCACGTGATCATCGAGGAGGGCCTGTGGGACCGGGAATTCGTGGATGCGCGCACCGAGGGCTTCGACGAACTGGCGGCCCACATCAAGGCCTACCCTCCGGAGAAGATGGCACCGGTCTGCGGCATCGACGCCGACACCCTGCGTATGGTGGCGCGGGAAATCGCGGGCGCCGAAGCGGCGGTGATCTTCTGGGGCATGGGCATCGCCCAGCACGTCCACGGCACCGACAACGCCCGCTGCCTGATCGCCCTCGCCACCATCACCGGCAACGTGGGCAAGCCCGGTGCCGGCCTGCATCCCCTGCGCGGCCAGAACAACGTCCAGGGCGCCTCGGACGCCGGTCTCATCCCCATGTTCTATCCGGACTACCAGGCGGTGGATTCGGCGCCGGCCCGGGCCCGCTTCGAACAGGCCTGGCAGACCCGCCTGGATCCGGAGCGCGGTCTGACGGTGGTGGAGATCATCAACGCCGCCCGCGCCGGTGAGATCCGCGGCATGTACGTCATGGGCGAGAACCCGGCCATGTCCGACCCGGACACCCACCACGCCCGCGAGGCCCTGGCCAGTCTCGAACACCTGGTGGTCCAGGACCTGTTCCTGACCGAGACGGCGTTCCACGCCGACGTGGTGCTGCCGGCCTCGGCCTGGCTGGAGAAGGACGGCACCGTGACCAACACCAACCGGCAGGTCCAGATGGGACGCCGGGTGCTGGACCCG
>JASFJM010000039.1:0-14604 GCA_050122055.1 Gammaproteobacteria bacterium
GCCACGGTGAAGCCGAATTTTTCGAAAACCTCGCCGGCGGGAGCGGATTCGCCGAATCGGTCCACACCGACCACCGCGCCCTGTCCACCCACATAGCGCCACCAGAGCCCCGAGGCGCCTGCCTCGATGGCCACCCGGCGGGTGACGGCCGGCGGCAGCACCTGATCGCGATAGCTTGCGTCCTGGGCGTCGAAGACCTCGGTGCAGGGCATGGATACGACCCGGACCCGCTGTCCCTCTGCCGCGAATTCGCTGGCGGCCGCCACCGCCAACCCGACCTCCGAGCCGCTGGCGATAAGGATCAGGTCGGGATCCCCGTCACTGTCCACCAGCACATAACCGCCGCGGGCGATGTCTTCGATCTGTTGCCGGGTACGGGTCTGGAACGGCAGGCCCTGGCGGGAGAACACCAGGGCATGGGGCGTCGAGCGGCTCTCGATGGCCTGGCGCCAGGCGACCGCAGTCTCCACCGTGTCGCAGGTACGCCAGACGTTGAGATTCGGGATCAGCCGCAGGCTCGAAAGATGCTCGACGGGTTGATGAGTCGGTCCATCCTCGCCGAGACCGATCGAGTCATGGGTGTAGACGAAGATCACCGGGCGCCGCATCAGGGCCGCCATCCTCACGGCGTTGCGTGCGTAGTCCGAAAACACCAGGAAGGTGGCGCCATAGGGGATAAATCCGCCGTACAGGCTGAGCCCGTTGAGGATGGCCGACATGCCGAATTCGCGCACCCCGAAGTAGAGATAGTTACCGCCGGCATCTTCGCGGCTGATGGGGGAGGACCCGCTCCAGAACGTGTTGTTGGAGCCGGTCAGATCGGCGGAGCCGCCGATGAGCTCCGGCAGCGCCGGGCCGAAAGCCTCCAGGGCCATCTCCGAAGACTTGCGGGTCGCCACGTTGCCGCCCGCGTCGGCCAGCGTCGCCACGGCCGCGTCCGCAAAGCGGCTCCAGTCCTCCGGGAGTTCGCCCTGCCAGCGTCGCGTCAATTCTGCCGCCTGCTCCGGATAAGCCTCGGCATAGGCATCGAAGCGCCGCTGCCAGCCGTCTTCCGCCTCAGCCCCGGCCGCGCGAGCGTCCCAGCCGGCACGTATGGCATCGGGAATCTCGAACGGCGGGTGGGCCCAGCCGATGTTCTCCCGCGTCTTTGCGACTTCCTCCGCGCCGAGGGCGGCGCCGTGGGTGGCCTCCGTGCCCTGCTTCCCGGGCGAGCCCCATCCGATCACTGTCTTGCAGCAGACGATAGTGGGCCGGTCCGTGCGGGAGCGGGCCTCTTCGATAGCGGCTCTGATGGCCTTCGGATCATGGCCGTCCACGTCCCGGATCACGTGCCAGCCATAGGCTTCGAAGCGTTGCGGAGTGTCATCGGTGAACCAGCCGCGGACGTCACCATCGATAGAGATGCCGTTGTCGTCGTAGATGGCGATCAACTTGCCCAGCCCCAGCGTGCCGGCCAGCGAGCAGGCCTCATGGGAGATGCCCTCCATCAGACAGCCGTCACCGATAAAGACATAGGTGTGGTGATCGATGACCTCATGGCCGGGACGGTTGTACTTCGCCGCCAGGATGCGTTCGCCCAGAGCCATGCCCACGGCGTTGGCGAGCCCCTGCCCGAGAGGACCGGTCGTGGTCTCGATACCCAGCTCGGGCTCGTATTCCGGGTGCCCCGCGGTGCGCTGTCCGAGCTGCCGGAACGCCTTGAGTTCATCGATGCCCAGATCGTATCCGGTCAGATGCAGCACTGAATAGAGCAGCATCGATCCATGACCGTTGGAGAGGACGAAGCGGTCCCGATTGGGCCAGCGGGGGTTCGCAGGATTGTGATTGAGGAAGTCGTTCCAGAGGACTTCAGCGATGTCGGCCATGCCCATGGGCATCCCGGGATGGCCGGAGTTGGCCTGCTGGACAGCGTCCATGCTGAGGGCCCGGATGGCGTTGGCGAGAGCTCTGCGGTCAGACATGAGGGCTCCAGTAAGAGGGGGAAAGCATCAATTTTCCGGGATGCGGACCCGCGCGGCAAGGGATGGGGCCGGATCGTCCCGGCGTCGGGGCAAACTCAGTCCTCGCGCCACTTGATTGAGCAGCCGATGCTCGGCACCTGCGTCTGCGGCCCGTGGCCGGTCCGGGCTACCAGGGCCATGGCGTCGAACAGATCCCTCGCAGCCTCGGGCGGCGGCGTCTGGATCCCGCCGCCGTCGATCCGGCCGCGATACTGCAGGCCCAGATCGGCGTCGTATCCAAATAAATCCGGGGTACACACGGCGCCATAGGCCCGGGCGACAGCCTGGCTCTCGTCGAACAGATAGGGGAATGGGAACTGCTTTTGTTCGGCCAGCCTGGCCATATGTTCCGGCCCGTCCTGGGGGTACCGACTGACGTCGTTGGGCATGATGGCGACGCTGGCGACGCCGAGTTCGGCCAGTTCACGCGTGTCGCGCAGCAATCGGTCCAGCACCGCTTTGACATAAGGACAATGATTACAGATGAACATGATCAGGGTGCCGCGCTCGCCCCGACAATCGTCCAGGGTCCGGATCCGGCCGGCGGTGTCGGGGAGCGAGAAATCCGGCGCGGCGGCTCCGAAATCGCAAACGGGGGTCTCGGTGGCGGCCATGGGGGCTCCCTGCGGCGTAAAGCCGCGGTTGGTGATTCCAGGGCGGAAAAGATCCGGAACTGAAAGTCCGAATTATACTCTGTATAATTTCGGCTCTTTTACCGCGGGGATCGTCTTCGTCATGAGTTCAGCCTACATCTTCACTTCCGAGTCGGTTTCGGAAGGCCATCCGGACAAGATCGCGGATCAGATCTCCGACGCCGTGCTCGACGCCATCCTCGCCGAGGACCGCAGCGCCCGGGTGGCCTGCGAGACCATGGTCAAGACCGGCATGGTCGTGGTGGCCGGTGAGATCACGACCAGCGCCTGGGTCGATCTGGAGGATCTGACCCGCAAGACGATCCTGGAGATCGGTTACGACAGTTCCGACGTCGGTTTCGATGGCGCCACCTGCGCCGTGCTCAACGCCATCGGCAAGCAATCCCAGGACATTGCCATCGGCGTCGATCGGGACGAGCAGCGCCGCCAGGGTGCCGGTGATCAGGGCATGATGTTCGGCTATGCCAGCAATGAGACCGATGTGCTGATGCCGGCGCCGATCACCTACGCCCACCGGCTGGTGCGCCGCCAGGCCGAGGAGCGCAAGCGCGGTACCCTGCCCTGGCTGCGCCCGGATGCCAAGAGCCAGGTGACCCTGCGCTACGAGGACGGCAAGCCGGTCGGCGTCGACGCGGTGGTCCTATCGACCCAGCACGATCCCGAGATACAGCAGGCGGATCTGCGCGAGGCGGTGATGGAGACCATCATCCTGCCGACCCTGCCGAAGGAGTGGATCCACAAGGAGACCCGCTTCCACATCAATCCCACGGGCCGCTTCGTGGTCGGGGGACCGGTGGGCGACTGCGGCCTGACCGGCCGCAAGATCATCGTCGACACCTACGGCGGCATGGCCCGGCACGGAGGTGGCGCATTCTCCGGCAAGGATCCGTCCAAAGTCGACCGGTCTGCCGCCTACGCGGCCCGCTATGTGGCCAAGAATATCGTCGCCGCGGGACTGGCCGAACGCTGCGAGATCCAGGTTTCCTACGCCATCGGCGTCGCGGAACCGACTTCGGTCAATATCGAGACCTTCGGCACCGGCAAGGTGTCGGACGAAAAACTGATTGCGCTGATCCGTCAACATTTCGACCTCACGCCTTTCGGCATCGTCGAAATGCTGGATCTGCTCAATCCCGTATACCAAAAGACGGCAGCCTATGGCCATTTCGGTCGTGAAGACGCGGAACTGAACTGGGAGCGGACCGACAAGGCTGAGCTGTTGCGAGTGGACGCCGCCGCCTGATCCATCAGGCCGGAAGCGAAATCAAAGTATTACAGGAGAACCTGATGAGCCAGACCGCACACGTGTTGAACCCGGATTACAAGGTGGCCGACATCGGCCTCGCCGACTTCGGGCGCAAGGAAATCGCCATCGCCGAGACCGAAATGCCGGGGCTGATGGCTCTGCGCGAGGAGTACGCCGGCCACAAACCCCTGGCCGGAGCCCGCATCGCCGGCTGCCTGCACATGACCATCCAGACGGCGGTCCTGATCGAGACGCTGGTGGAACTCGGCGCCGAAGTGCGGTGGTCCTCGTGCAACATCTTCTCTACCCAGGATCATGCCGCGGCGGCCGTGGCGGCGGCGGGCATCCCGGTGTTCGCCTGGAAGGGCGAGACCGAGGAGGACTACTGGTGGTGCGTGGAGCAGACCATCGTCGGATCCGATAACTGGCGTCCGAACCTGCTGCTGGACGACGGCGGCGACCTGACCCAGCTGATGCACGACAAGTATCCGGAGCTGCTCGAGGAAGTCCGTGGCCTCTCCGAGGAGACCACCACCGGCGTGCAGCGGCTCTACGACATGGAGCGGGCAGGTCTGCTCAAAGTCCCTGCGATCAACGTCAATGATTCGGTAACGAAGTCCAAGTTCGACAACCTGTACGGCTGCCGGGAGTCGCTGGTGGACGCCATCAAGCGCGCCACCGACGTCATGATCGCCGGCAAGATCGGTGTCGTCTGCGGATACGGCGACGTCGGCAAGGGCAGCGCACAGGCGCTACGTGCTCTGGGCGCGACGGTGTGGGTGACGGAGATCGACCCCATCTGCGCCCTGCAGGCCGCGATGGAGGGTTACCGGGTGGTGACCCTGGACGATGTCTGCGACAAGGCGGACATCTTCGTCAGCGCCACCGGCAACACCAACGTCATCACCATGGCGCACATGGAGAAGATGCGCGACCAGGCCATCGTCTGCAATATCGGCCACTTCGACAACGAGATCGAGGTTGACGCCCTGCGCAATCTGGATTGGGACAACATCAAGCCCCAGGTCGACCATGTGGTCTTCCCCGACGGCAAGCGGCTGATCCTGCTGGCCGAGGGCCGGCTCGTAAATCTGGGCTGCGGCACCGGTCATCCCAGCTATGTCATGTCCAACTCATTCACCAACCAGGTGTTGGCGCAGATCGACCTGTGGAAGAATCCGGACAAGTACGAGCGCCGGGTCTACGTGCTGCCGAAGCATCTGGACGAGAAGGTCGCGCGGCTGCACCTGATGCGTGTCGGCGCCAAGCTCACGGAGCTGACCAAGGCTCAGGCCGACTACATCGGGGTCAAGGTCGAGGGCCCTTACAAGCCGGAGTACTATCGCTACTAGGCGATCCTCTCCGGATCGATCGGAAGGGAAGGCCCCGGTTCGACGCCGGGGCCTTTTTTCTTGCCGGATCAGCGCTTCAGAGCCAGGGTCAGGCCATCGCCGATGGGGATCAGACTGATATCTACCCGCTCGTCCCCATGCAGGTGTCGGTTGAACTCCGCCAGGGCCCGGCTGTCCGGGTCATCGGGGTCGGGTTGGGCGAGCCGGCCAGACCAGAGAGTGTTGTCCACCGCGATCAGGCCGCCGGGCCGGATCAGCTCGAGGCTCTTCTCGTAGTAGGCCATGTAGTGGCCCTTGTCGGCATCGATAAAGGCGAAGTCGTAACTCCCGGCCTGACCCTGGCCGAGCAGTTCCTCCAGGGTCTCCAGAGCGGGCGCCAGCCGCAGGTCGATCTTGTTGGCCACGCCGGCCTTGTCCCAGAACTCGCGGGCGATGCGGGTGAATTCCTCGCTTACATCGCAGGCGATCACCCGGCCGTCCGGGGGCAGGGCCAGCGCGACAGCCAGGCTGCTGTAACCGGTAAAGACCCCGATCTCCAGACAGCGCCGGGCTCCGAGCAGCCGCACCAGGAGAGCCATCAGCTGCCCCTGCTCCGGCGAAATCTGCATGTTCACCTGGGGATGATCCGCGGTCCGGCGCCGCAGCTCTGCCAGTACCGGCGCCTCACGCAGCGATATCTCGAGGATATAGCGATAGATCTGATCGGTGACAGCGATGGTCTGATTGGACACCTTGGGATCTCCGGATTCTCTGCAGACGACGGCTCAGGGTACACTAGGGCCGCTCCCCGGCCAGGCCGAATCCGACCATGACCACTGCCAGAACGGTCCTCGATATCCTCCAGCTCACGGACCCCCATTTATTCGCGGATCCGGAGACCCTGCTCAGGGGCGTGGAGACCGCGTCCAGCTTCCGCCGCGCCCTGGATCATGCGCTGGCGGCGTGGAACCCCGACGTCATTCTGCTCACGGGCGATCTGTCAGAAGACCGCTCCGCCGAAGCCTATCTTCAGCTGCGCAAGGCCCTGGAATCGCTGCAGATACCGGTCTATTGCATCCCCGGCAACCACGACGATCCGGAGGTCATGGCCAGGGAGCTTCGGGGACCGCAGTTCAATTACTGCCAGCCCCTGCGCCATCAGAACTGGCTGCTGCCGATGCTCAACACCTGGGACGGGGATCGCGGCGGCGGCCGTCTCGGGCAGGACGAACTCGACCGGCTGGCCGAACAGTTGTCCGCCACCGATGCCGAGCACGTGCTGGTATGCCTGCATCATCAGCCGGTCCCGGTGGGCAGCGCATGGCTGGACAGCGTGGGTCTGGACGACAGCCCGGACCTGATGGCAGTGATCGAACGGTTCCCGCGGGTCCGCGGACTGCTGTGGGGCCACGTGCACCAGCATTTCGATCAGCACAACGGCGGCCTCCGCCTGATGGGCACGCCCTCGACCTGCTACCAGTTCGAACCGAGGCGTGACGACTTCGCCCTCGACAATCTCGGTCCGGGTTATCGACGTCTCCGGCTCCATGCCGACGGGCGCATCGACAGCCAGGTGATCCAGCTGGATCCGTGAACATGGCCAGCCACGAGCCGGGCGCACCACCCGCAGCGCTGGTGGATTACTATCGTCTGCTTCGCCAGCACGGACTCAATGATTCCCACAGCGGCAATGCTTCGGTCAGCGACGGGCGCGGGTTCTGGATCACGCCCTCTGGCTGCTGTGCCGACACCCTCGAGGCAGGAGAGCTGACCCGCTGCCCAAGGGATGGGGCGCTGCCGCCGGGGGCATCGCTGGACGCGCCGCTGCATCAGGCAGTCTATGAGGCGGTCCCGGAAGCCGCGGCGGTGATCCATTGCCACGGCCCCCACGCGATCGCCCTGAGCCTCGTCGGGGGCGACTTCGAACCGCCGGATTTCGAAGGGCAGTATTACTTCCGGCGGGTGCCGGTGCTGGCGATCGAATACGGCGATTATCAACGCGAATCGCCGTCGGCCGTGGCGCAAGCCCTGCGCGACTCGTCGGTCGCGATCGTCCGGGGCCACGGCATCTACGCGCGGGGCGAGGATCTGGACCGGGCTTATAAATGGTGCTGTTCGCTGGAGTCCTCGGCACGCATCGCGTGGCTGCATCGCGTCTTCTCCGACAAAGGACCCGAGCCATGAACAGTCTCCGTCATCCAAAGCGCATCGCCCTGCTCATTCTGGTGGCGGTCATCGCAGCTCCGACGGCCGCCCGCTCCGAAGGGCCGGCCATCTGGGAGTATCAGGGCGGATCCGGCACGGTGTTGATGCTCGGTTCGGTCCACTTGCTCCGACAACAGGACTACCCGCTGCCGGCTTCGGTGGACGCCGCATATGCCGCGGCTGACACCCTGGTGATGGAGATAGACACCAGTAGCCTTGATCCGCTGTCCGCCCAGATGCTGATCACGGGCCTCGGCACGTTGGAGGAAGGCCGCAGCATGCGCTCGATCATGGGCCAGCGGGATTTCGATCGCGCAAATCGCCTGGCCGGCGAGATGGGCTTCGATCTCGCCATGATGGACAGATTCGAGCCCTGGTTCGCTGCTCTCACAATCATGAATCTGCAGATGATGCGGGTGGGATTCAATCCGCAGATCGGTCTCGAATCTCACCTTTCGGGCCGGGCGGCCCGCGACGCCAAACCGATCGTCGGGCTCGAGACCATGGAATTCCAGCTGCGTCTGTTCGACGCCATGCCGGAGCGGGTTCAATCCAGGCTGCTGTTGCAGACCCTGGAGGAAGCCGAGTCCCTGGAGACGGAAATGGACGCCATGATCCGATCCTGGCGCAACGGTGACTCGGCGGGCCTGGCCCGGATGATGGGCAGGAATTTTGCCGACTATCCCGAAGTGTATGAGGCGCTGGTGACCAGGCGTAACCGTGACTGGTCACGTCAGATCATCGATTTGGGAGATCGACCCGGCACTTTCCTGGTGGTCGTGGGAGCGCTGCACCTGGTGGGCGACGACAGCCTGATCAGGATGCTGGAGCAGCGCGGCCGGTCAGTGGAACCCTGGCGTCCGGGCGACTGAGCGCCGGACCGGCCTCAGATCTCGATCATCTCGAAATCTTCCTTCCCGGCCCCACAATCCGGGCAGCGCCAGGTCAGCGGCACCTGGTCCCACGGCGTGCCGGGCTCGATGCCCGACTCCGGATCGCCTTTTTCTTCCTCGTATACGTAACCGCAGATGACGCACATATAGGCCTTCATTTCATTCCCTTTGCCGGCCGGGCGACTGACCGTTCTATGATACTCGGGGACAACTTCTCTATTCTCCCATGCGTGAGCCCTCCACCGGAACCCTGCCGCATATGACGACGACATCCACTCCGCCTGCGGTCATGATCATCGCCGGCAACGACCCGTCCGGCGGGGCCGGTCTCGCCGCCGACATCCAGGCCGTGTCCGCGCTGGGCGGCCATCCGGCGCCGGTGATGACGGCGCTCACCGTTCAGGACACCCGCAACGCCTATCGGGTGGAACCGGTCACCGCGGAACTGGTGCAGGAACAGGCAAGCGCCGTGCTGTCGGATCTGGACGTGCGGGCGATAAAGATCGGGCTGCTGGCGACCAGCGAGATCGCCGCGGCCGTTGCGGATCTGCTGGCCGATCATCCCGCGATACCCGTTGTGCTGGACCCGGTGCTGGTGGCGGCCGGCGGCGCCGCACTGGCCGAGGAAGCGTTGACCGAAGTGCTTCTCGACCGGCTGGTCCCGGCGGCCGTCCTGGTGACTCCCAACGCCCTGGAGATCCGCCGTCTGGCCGGCGAGGCCGGTGATCGCGACAGCCGCGCCCGGGCGCTGTTGCGCCGCGGATGCCGGTATGTGCTGGCCAAGGGCGCGGATGAGGACACGCCCGGGGTGGAGAACGTCCTCTACGGCCGGGATGGTCTTGCAGAGTCGTTCCGCTGGCGCCGCCTGCCCCACCAGTATCACGGCTCCGGATGCACTCTGGCCTCGGCCGTCGCCACCCTGGTCGCGCTGGGACGTCCGGTCCCGGCGGCCGTGGCCGAAGCCCAGCGTTATACCTGGCAGGCCCTCACCGGGGCGTATCGACCAGGCAAGGGCCAGCACGTTCCACGCCGGTTTACGACGACGCCCGGGGATCATCAGCGGTGAGTCGGATCCTGCCTCGCGGACTCTACGCCATTACGCCCGGGGACATCGCCGACGGTGACGAGCTGCTCGAGATGATCCGCCAGGGGCTGGCAGGCGGTGCGCGTACCGTGCAGTACCGGGACAAGGGTTCGGACCTGAGCCGCCGACGGGAACAGGCGCAGGCGATCGGGGCCCTGTGCCGGGAATACGATGCCGCCTTTGTCGTCAATGACGATCTCGGCCTGGCTCTGGACGTCCGGGCAGACGGTGTGCACCTGGGCGGCGCGGATCTGCCCTGTGGTGAAGCACGCAGACAGGCGGGGCCCGGATTCCTGATCGGCGTCTCCTGTTACGACTCCCTGACGTCCGCCCGTGGGGCGATCGCGCAAGGGGCCAGCTATGTGGCGTTCGGCAGCGCCTACCCCTCCCCCACCAAACCGGCTGCGGTCGAAGCGTCCCTTGCGCTGTATCGTCGAGCCGCCGGCGAGCTGGACGTGCCGGTGGTCGCCATCGGCGGCATCACCCCGGAGAACGCACCGGCCTTGATCAGCGCCGGTTGCCATGCCGTAGCGGTCATCAGCAGCCTGTTCGGGGCTGCCGATATCCGCGGACAGGCGCGAGCATTCAGCGCCCTGTTCGAACCAGCCGCGGCGGCGGATCGGCTAGAATAACGATCCCCGTCCGACCTCCCCAGGAGCCGTCAAACGATGTCTCGCAGCGATCCCCTGTTCGATGAAGCACAGAAATATATCCCGGGTGGCGTCAATTCCCCGGTGCGCGCCTTCGGCTCGGTGGGCGGCACGCCAGTGTTCGTCAAACGCGCTGAAGGGGCCTATATCTTCGGCGAGGATGGCCGTCGATATATCGACTACATCGGCTCCTGGGGCCCGATGATACTCGGGCATGCGGCGCCCGAGGTCATCGAGGCGGTCAAGCAGGCCGCAGACCGGGGTCTGAGCTATGGCGCCCCCACCGTCTCGGAGACCTCGCTGGCGCGCAAGGTCTGCGAGCTGATGCCGTCCGTCGAGCAGGTCCGGTTCACCAGCTCCGGGACCGAAGCCACCATGAGCGCCATCCGCCTGGCCCGGGGCTTCACCGGCCGCGACAAGATCGTCAAGTTCGAGGGCTGTTATCACGGCCATTCGGACTCGCTGCTGGTGAAGGCGGGATCCGGGGCCCTGACCCTCGGCGTGCCCACCTCGCCTGGCGTACCGGCGTCCATGGCGGAACATACGATCACCCTGAGCTTTAACGATATCGATCAGGTGCGCCGGGTATTCGACGAGTTGGGCAGGGAGATCGCCTGCATCATCGTCGAGCCGGTGGCGGGCAACATGAACATGGTGCCGCCGGTTGATGGATTCCTCGAAGGCCTGCGCTCGGTCTGCGACCAGCACGGGACGCTGCTGATATTCGACGAAGTGATGAGCGGATTCCGCGTCGCGCTGGGCGGCGCCCAGGCCGTGTACGGTGTCAGACCGGACCTCACGACGCTGGGCAAGGTGATCGGCGGCGGTATGCCCGTGGGCGCCTTCGGCGGCCGGGCCGACGTCATGCAGCACATCGCGCCGGTGGGGCCGGTCTATCAGGCCGGCACCCTGTCCGGTAACCCGGTGGCCATGGCGGCGGGTCTGACGACTCTCGAACGGATCAGCGAGCCGGGTTTTTTCGACCGTCTCGGCGAGCGCACCGCGGCCCTGGTCCGGGGCATGGGCGAGGCGGCCAGGGCGGCCGGGGTGCCATTTTCGACCCACCAGATCGGCGGCATGTTCGGCTGCTTTTTTACCGACGTCGCCCCGGTGACGCGATTCGAGCAGGTCGTGGCCTGCGATGCCGAGCGATTCCGGCGCTTCTTCCACGGGATGCTGGAGCGGGGAGTCTATCTGGCGCCTTCATCCTACGAGGCCGGATTCGTCTCCGCCGCCCACTCCGATGAGGACATCGCCGCCACCGTCGCCGCCGCCGGGGAGACGATGGCAAGCCTGAGCTGAGCCGGCCGCGCGGCTAGCCCCCCTCTGACTCCCTGAGCATCCATGCAAGGTGTTTCGCCAGTTTCGGCTGGACGAGATAGCCGAAGCCCTTGTGCGGGTTGGGGCCACCCTCGGGCTCCCGATAGGGATTGAACAATCCGCCGTAGTCCCTGAAATCTGCGGCTTTGTACTGGCGCAGGTCGCGACGCATGCCGGCGAAGAAGTGCGCTTCCATATCCAGATGCTGGCAGACGATATCGCCCAGTGCCCGGTAGTTGTGCCAGCGACGTACATTGCACAACCAGGCGAGACGCCGCTCTGCCACAGAGACGGCCGACCGGCCGGCCAGCGCCCGCCCGCTGAGCATGACCTGCTGGACCTCGGGTTCCGTCAGGGGTGCCCCCATGCTTACGAACAGATCGACTTTCCTGCGTCGATAATCGCTGAATTCCGGCTCGGGCCGGTGGCTGAACCGCCACAGCACGTCGTAGGCCACGGCGACGCCCAGGGAATGGGCCAGGACCACGACCTGTCGGCCCTCGTCCCAGCAGCGCCGGAGCGCCTGCTCCAGCGGCCGCCGTATCTGGTCTGCGACATTGCTGTCTTTGTGATAACGCTCCAGCTCCCACAAGTGCGAGCGACGGATCGCAGGACCAAACACCAGTGCGGCGTGCAACGCCTCGATGATGTGGGGGCCGAATTTCCGGTGCTGGGCCGGCGTAAGGCCGCTCGCGGGCACGTGGAGATCCGCCTTGTGCTTGCGGCGCGCCCGGGCGAGCGCGGCCACGGCACGTTTCAGATCTTCGACCCGGTCGGGGAGTTCGGCCAGGTGATCGGGCACGGCATCCGCCCAGTAGGCCGGCATCAACAGATCGGGATCGGCCGCCGCCCGGCGCCCCAGGGCGGGGTCCTCCACCCGCAGACTCTCAACCAGGCAGGTCCGCCAGAGTCCCAGCCATGCTTCCTGCGGCGGTTTTCTGGCCATCCCGTGCACCAGCACCAGGCGGATGTTGTCGGACAATCTGCTCATACGGACTCCCCGGGCCGGCCGCATTGCCAGCAGATCTCGAAATTGCTCGCGTTCTGCTCGCCGCAGCTTTCGCAGATCCAGACGCGTTCGTCCTCGGGCCCGTCCTTGGCGGACTCGTAGCGATCGATCACCGACGCGGCGCGCTGTCGGTGACCGGGTGGTACCAGCAGACGTACGTCACACACCCGCGGCACGCCGGAGTATGCGCCGACGAGATCCTCACCGGTGATCTCGACCGGTATGCCCTGCTGCTCCAGCAGACCCTTGATCAGATTCGCTTCGATCGGATTGGTGGTCCGGTGCACGCACACCACTCTCGCGCCCTCGACCATCCCCTTACTCCGCTGCTGCCGGCCGATTGTGGGATCCATCGCAGCGCGGCGCGGCGGCGCTCTGCTTGCAGCCGCACAACCACGCCTTCTCGCTGCGCTCGGCGACGAATTGTAGCGGCTCCATGCCGCTGCCCTGGTGGGAACCGTCACAGAAAGGCTGTTTTACGCTGCGTCCGCAGCGGCACCAGAAATAGGTCCTGCCAGCCTCGAGTTCGACACAGAAGGGCCCCGTGACCGGGGTGCTCGAATCGCTCATGGTCTTCTTGCTCCTGGCAGCCGGGTCAGGCTCCGATCGTCCTGGATTACGTTCATTTGCGCAGAGACTCCACCAGCGGCATCAGCATGTCGAGACGTTTGAGCGGATCGCTCAATTCCAGAAACATCTGCTTCTGCTCCAGGCTCAGGGGCAGAACCTCAGCCAGTCTGCAGCCGACCCAGCCGGCATCATCGAAATGCTTCTCGATAAAACGGTACTGGGGCTCCAGCTCCGCCAGGATGTTCTCCAGCAATGTCAGCAGGGGAGTAAAACGATCGCTCATGGGCAGCGGCGCTTCCGGCTCGAGAAATTCCACCCGGCCGACGTTCAGCCCGTCCTCCTGGCGGTGGATCTCCTTGAGCAGGAACCGCGTCTCGCCGACGGCGGTAATACCGAGCAGCCCGTCATCGAATTGATACCAGTCCACGATCCGCGCCAGGGTCCCGACCTGATGCAGCGCCACCCGGTCCTGTTGCCGGCTCTCTACCTGGGCGATGACGCCGAAACCCAGGTCTTGCTTCAGACAGCGCCCCACCATATCCACGTAGCGGGTCTCGAAGATCCGCAGCGGCAGCGGGCCGCCGGGATACAGCACCGTACGCAGCGGGAACAACGGGATATCGATGCCGGTCTGGTCCATTTCGCGGTCCCGGGACGCCTAGGCCGCGCCCGGGGGTTCCTCGCCCCAGGGCTTGATCAGCCGCTGTGGCAGGGCCAGTCGATCCATGACTCGGGCCACCATGAAATCGACCAGATCCGAGACCCGCTGCGGCCGGTGGTAGAAACCGGGCGCAGCGGGCATCACACACGCCCCGGCCCTGGCCAGCCGCAGCATGTTCTCCAGATGGATCGCGGAGAACGGCGTCTCGCGGATCACCAGCAACAAGTCCCGGCCCTCCTTCAGCACGACGTCGCCCGCCCGCTCGATCAACGAACGGCTCGCACCCGTGGCCAACGCGGAAACGGTCGCCGTGGTGCAGGGACAGATGACCATGGCGTCCGGCACCGCCGATCCGCTCGCAAGGGGCGCCGTCCACTGATCCCGGCCGTATACCCTGAGTTGGTCCGGCCCCGCCGCGAACTTCTCCTGCAGGGCCTTCTGTATGTCCGCCGGACGCCCCGGCAGCGACAGATCCGTCTCCAAGCCGACCACCACCTGAGCCGGTTTGGATACCATCAGGGACACTCGGCAATCCGCCTCGAGCAGACATTCGAGCAGACGGATGCCGTACTGGATCCCTGATGCCCCGGTCCAGGCCAGGGCGACGTCGGACACCGGACTCCGCTCGCTCATGGTGCCTGACCGCCGGCCTCGAGCGCCGTCAGCAGGCTTGCATGCAGACCACCGAATCCACCGTTGCTCATGATCACCACATGATCACCCGCGCGCAGCTCCGATACAAGGCAGTCCCGCAGCTCGTCGAGGGACGCGAACAGACGCGTCGGCGGCCGGGCCTGACTCGTAAGCGTTTCCATCTCCCACTGTACGGCCGGCGGCTGGAACAGGTAGGCGGCATCCGCCGCCGCCAGCGCCGGCCCGAGCGTATCCCGGTGGATACCCATACGCATGGTGTTGGAACGAGGCTCGAGCACGGCGATGATCCGCGCCTCGCCCACTTCCCCGCGCAGCCCCTCCAGCGTCA
>JASFJM010000040.1:0-14567 GCA_050122055.1 Gammaproteobacteria bacterium
GGGGTTCAGCGTCGGCGACGAGGCCGCCGGGTTCCTGGCGCTGTTCTCGGCCAGTCCGGTGCGCGCCTGGGACGTCGAACTCTATCTGTTGATGAAGCTGATCGGCTCCAGTCTGGCCAGCGGGCTCGGACGGCTGCGCGACAGCCTGACGCTGGCGGAGATCCACGAGCGTGAGGACCTTTACAGCCAGACGGCCAACGACGGCATCTGGGACTTCGACGTCGACGCCAACACACTCACCTTCTCGCCACGCTGGAAGGCGATGATGGGCTATGGTCCGGACGAGCTGACCGAGTCTTCGCTGGACTGGCATCACCTGGTGCATCCGGACGACATGGTCCGGGTGCAGGGCCGCATCCGGGAGCATCTGGAAGGCAAGACGCCGATGTTCGAGAGCGTGCACCGGATGCGTCATCGCAACGGCGAATGGCGCTGGGTCATGAGTCAGGCCAAGGCCCGCATCGACGAGGACGGGCGCTTCCGGCGGCTGCTCGGCGTGGAGCTGGATATCACGGAACGCAAGCTCTACGAGGAGGCCCTGTTCCGGGAGAAGGAGAGTGCCCAGATAACCCTGCAGTCGATCGGCGACGGCGTCGTCACCACCGACGCCGAGTGCCGGGTGGAATACCTCAACCCGGTTGCAGAGGAACTGACCGGCTGGAAACTGGATGACGCCTCGGGCCGGCCGATCGACGAGATATTCCGCGGTTTCCACGAGGAGACCTGCGAGCCGCTGGAGAATCCTCTGGCGGTGGCCATCCGGCGCAGCCGGCCGATCAAGTCGGTCCGACCGACGCTTCTGATCCGCCGCGACGGTAACGAACTCTATATCGAGAGCACCGCCGCGCCGATACGCAGCGACGTGGGCCAGATCTCCGGCGGCGTGTTGGTGTTCCACGACGTTAGCGAGTCCCGGGAGCTTAACCGGCGGCTGAGCTATCACGCCAGCCACGATATGTTGACCGGTCTGGTCAATCGTCGCGAGTTCGAAGCGCGGCTCGAGCGGGCGCTGAAGAACGCGCGCTCCCGCGAGGCCTCTTACGCGCTCTGCTACATGGACCTCGACCAGTTCAAGATCGTCAACGATTCCTGCGGTCACTCCGCCGGCGACGCCATGCTCGGCCAGCTCGGTGCTCTGCTGAAGTCGAAGATCCGGTGGCGCGATACCCTGGCCCGTCTCGGCGGCGACGAGTTCGGCGTGCTGCTGGAGAATTGTACGGTCGAGGAAGCGATCGAATCGGCCGAGGCGATGCTCGCAGCGGTCCAGGATTTCCGTTTCGTGTGGGAAGATCGCACGTTCCGCCTCGGGGCCAGCCTCGGCGTCGTGCCCATCACGCCGGAGACGGCGACCGTGGCGGAGCTGCTGACGGCGGCGGATAGCGCCTGTGCGGCAGCGAAGGAGTCGGGACGCAACCGCGTCCACACTTACCAGGTCAACGATATCGACCTCATGCGCCGCCGCCGCGAGATGCAGTGGGCAGCACGGATCAACAACGCGCTCGAGGAAGCGCGCTTCGAGCTGTTCCGCATGACGATCATGCCGCTGCAGGAGCAGGATCAGGGCGCCCATTACGAGCTGCTGCTGCGGATGAAGGACGAGAACGGTCAGATCGTGGCCCCGGACGTGTTTATCAACGCCGCCGAGCGCTACGGCATCACGCCGAGTATCGATCGCTGGGTGATACAGAATGCCTTGCGCTGGCTGGTGTCGGAGGCGGACGAACGTCAGCGTCTGTCCTTGTGTTCGATCAACCTGTCGGGACAGAGCCTGGGCGACGACAAGTTCCTGCCCTTCGTCATCGAGCAGTTCGAGACCAGCGGCATCGATCCGACCAAGATCTGTTTCGAGATCACCGAGACGGCGGCGATCGCCAGCTACGCCCAGGCCAACCGCTTCATACAGTCACTCAAGGAGCTTGGCTGCAAGTTCGCCCTCGACGATTTTGGCACCGGCCTGTCGTCGTTCGGATATCTCAAGCATTTCCCGGTGGATTACCTCAAGATCGACGGCAGCTTCGTCAAGGAGATCCTGCACGATCCCATCGACCGCGAGATGGTCCGCTCGATCAACGAGATCGGCCACCTCACCGGCAAGCAGACCATCGCCGAGTTCGCCGAGACCGATGAGATCGTCACCATGCTGCGCGGCATCGGCGTCGATTTCGCCCAGGGTTACGCGATCGACGAGCCGCGCCGGATCTTCGAAGCCGGCTACAGCTCGTCGAATCTCAAGAGCTAGACTCCTTCCTTTCCCGGGACCGGTCAGCCCGTGGCGCGGACCTCGGCGGCTTCGCTCCCCCTCGGTTCTCCGAAGGTATCCACCCGGATCGCCTCCCTGGTCAACTCCATCGCTTCCCTGACCGCCTGGGCCTCGATATCGTTGATCACGCCCCGGTCCTGGCCCTCGGCGAGCAGCGACTCGAAGTTGAAAGGCGCCACCTCGCGCTTGAGCGACTTGCGCAGTTTGCGCTCGATCGGCTCCGCCGCCATGACCTTGTGCAGGGTGAGTTCCATCAGACCGACCGGATCGTCCGCTCGCAGCGCGAAGTACATCCCCGAGGTCAGCCGCTCGCGGGCCTCGCCGGGCTCCAGCAGCAGTCCGGCGGCACGTGCGCCCAGCCGATCAGACGGCCGTCGCAGGCGCTGGCCCAGGGGCAGGGTGACCAGGCGCAGCAGGGTGCCGACCGCGCGGTTGGGGAAGTTGGAACAGATCTCGGCCAGCCGCTCCTGGATCGTGAACAGCGAATCCTCCAGGGCCCATTCGGCCAGCGGCAGATCCTCCCGGGGCCGACCGTCATCCTCATGCTGTTTGATCACGGCCGAGGCCAGATACAGATGGCTGAGGATGTCGGCGAAGCGGCCGGACAACTTCTCGCGGCGCTTGAGATCGCCGCCCAGTGTCAGCATGGCGACATCGGCCGCGAATGCGAAAGCTGCGCTCATGCGGGTCAGACGGCGCAGATAGGTGGTCTTGCTGCCGATGTCCGGGACGCCGGCGAAGCGCGCGCCGCTGAGCCCCATGACCCATGCCCGGACCATGTTGCTGAGGCTGAAACCGATGTGGGCCAACAGGGCGTTGTCGAAGACCCGCAGCGCCCGGGTCTTATCCGGGTCGGCGGCGGCCTGCATCTCGCGCAGCACGTAGGGATGACACCGGATCGCCCCCTGGCCGAAGATGATCATGCTGCGGGTCAGGATGTTGGCGCCTTCGACCGTGATCGCCACCGGCACCGTGTCGTAGGTGCTGGACAGATAGTTGTGCGGACCCCGGCAGACCGCGCGGCCGGCGTGCACATCCATGGCGTCGTTAATGACCTGACGCATCCCCTCGGTGTTCTGATACTTGAGGATCGCCGATAACACCGAAGGCTTTTCGCCCCGGTCCAGGGCACCCGCGGTCACACGCCTGGCGGCGTCCATGCGGTAGCTGACTCCGCCGATCCGGGCCAGAGCTTCCTCGATGCCCTCGAAGCGGCCGATCGGCGTCCGGAACTGCTTGCGGATCCGGGCATAGGCGCCGGTCGTACGGCTGGCCATCTTGCCGGCCGCGGTGCCGAGGGCCGGGAGCGAGATGGCCCGGCCGACGGAGAGGCAGTCCATCAGCATCCGCCAGCCCTTGCCGACCTGCTCGCGACCGCCGATCACCCATTCCATGGGTACGAACACATCCCGGCCGCTGTTGGGGCCGTTCTGGAAGGCCGCCGCCGGATCGTGGCGCTGACCGATAGTCACGCCGGGGGTATTGGAGGGGATCAGGGCGCAGGTGATGCCGAGATCCCGTTTGTCGCCCAGCAGCCCGTCGGGATCACTGGCCTTGAAAGCCAGACCCAGCACGGTGCAGATCGGTCCGAGCGTGATATAGCGTTTGTCCCAGTTGACCCGGAACCCGAGGGTCTCGCGTCCTTCGAATTCTCCCTTGCAGACGATGCCCTCGTCGGGCATCGAGCCCGCGTCCGAGCCGGCATAGGGCCCGGTCAGGGCGAAGGCGGGGATCTCCTCGCCTCTGGCCAGCCGCGGCAGGTAATAATCCTTCTGGGCTTCGGTGCCGTAGTGCAGCAGCAGTTCGCCCGGGCCGAGCGAGTTGGGCACCATCACCGTGACCGCGCCGGCGCTGCCCCGGGACGCAATCTTCATCACCACCTCGGACTGGGCCCGGGCCGAGAAATCCAGCCCGCCGTAGCTCTTGGGGATAATCATGCCGAAGAAGCGGTGTTTGCGGATGATGTCCCACGCTTCCGGGGGAAGGTCGTTGAGTTCCTCGTTGATCTTCCAGTCGTCCAGGACCGAACACAGTTCCTCCACGGGTCCGTCCAGGAACGCCTGCTCTTCCTCGCTCAGGTCCGCCGGAGCCGTATCCAGCAGCGCGCGCCAATCCGGCCGTCCGCTGAACAGCTGCGCATCCCACCACACGCTGCCTGCGTCGATCGCTTCTTTCTCGGTCTCCGACATGGGCGGCAGGACCTTGCGGAACCAGGCCATCAGCGGAGCGCTGATCAGGCTGCGCCGCAGCGGCTTGAGATTGAGGATGGCCAGGACCGCGATCACCGCGCCCCAGGTCAGAACCGACACGCCGTTACCGGTCAGGTGGATGACAGCGGTCAGCAGCAGGGCCGCCAGGCTCGCCTGCCAGAGGGGTGCACGGCGATAGCCGAGGACGGCCGCGCCGGCGAGGATGATAATGAGCCAATAGATAGGGGACATGGGGAACCTCCGTGGACTCGTCGCGCTGCGGCCTCTACGGTGGCGGATGCCGCGGCGCATTAGTGCACTGCATCATTTTTTTATACCCAACCCTCGCCGATGCTGCAAGGCAGCAGTCGGCGATTCCCCGGTTTGACTGCTGCATTGCGGCAAAATTCGGCCGGTTTTTTGCACCTGCACAAAGGCAAATGCGCGCAGTAAACCTTCTCAGTCCAGGTAGAACCGCATGGAGAGATCGACAGCGGCCACGTGCTTGGTGACGGCGCCGACCGAGACGAAGTCGACGCCAGTGGCCGCGATGTCCGGCAGCTGACTGATATCCACGTTGCCGGAGGCTTCCAGGAGAGCCGGTGATGACCTGGTCTCGCGATTGAGAGCCACCGCCGCCCGCATCTGCTCCAGGTCGAAATTGTCGAGCATAACGATGTCGGCGCCGGCGGCCAGGGCGGCCCGGAGTTCATCCGCGTCCTCGACCTCTACTTCCACGGGCAGATCCGGGGCGGAACCGCGGGCCGCTGCGATGGCGGTATCGATGCCGCCGGCGGCCATGATGTGGTTTTCCTTGATCAGGATGCCGTCGAAAAGACCCACGCGGTGGTTGCGCACGCCGCCGCAGGCGGTGGCGTACTTCTGGGCCAGCCGCAGCCCCGGTATGGTCTTCCGGGTGTCCAGTACCTGGCACCCGGTACCGGCGACTGCTTCGGCATACTGCCTTGCGGCGGAGGCGGTGCCGGAGAGCATCTGCAGAAAATTCAGCGCCGTGCGCTCGCCGGTAAGCAGCGACCTGGCATTTCCCTTGAGGGTACACAGCGTCGTTCCTGCGGCGATGGCCTGGCCCTCGTCGACCTGCCAGACGATCTGCAGGGTGGGATCCAGCATCCGGAACACCGCGTCGAACCAGGGCCGGCCGCAGATGACCGCCGGCTCCCGGCACAGCACGGTGGCCCGGGCGGAGGCGGCGGGGGGGATCAGCGCGGCGGTCAGATCGCCGCCGCCCAGGTCCTCCTCGAGCGCCCGGCGCACGGTCACGGCAAGGTCTGGCGGCGGTGTCGGCAGGTCGATGTTCATGGCAAGTCCCGTGGTTGCGCCGATAGTATAGGGGTCATCGGCCCGGTACATAAGCCGATCGGCCGGCACCGTCCCGCCCGGCGAATCTGATATAATTGACGATCATTTGCGGCCGCACTGTCCGCGGCCAACAACGCATCGAGAGGAGTCACCGATGGCACATACGCTGCCCGATCTTCCCTATGCCATGGACGCCCTGGAGCCTCACATCTCCCGGGAGACCCTGGAATACCATTACGGTAAGCACCACAATGCTTACGTCGTCAATCTCAACGGCATGCTGGAAGGCACGGAGCTCGCCGGGGCCACTCTCGAGGACGTCATCCGCCAGGCTTCCGGGCCGGTATTCAACAATGCCGCTCAGGTATGGAATCACACCTTCTACTGGAATTGCCTGAGCCCGAACGGCGGCGGCGAGCCCGCGGGAGATCTGGCCGGGGCCATCGACAGCACTTTCGGTTCCTTCGATGCCTTCAAAGCGGAATTCAGCGACAAGGCAGTGAAATTGTTCGGCTCCGGCTGGGCCTGGCTGGTGAAGAAGCCGGACGGCAGCATCGCCATCACCCAGACCAGCAATGCGGACACCCCGCTGCAGGGTGACGACACGGCGCTGCTGACCTGCGACGTGTGGGAGCACGCCTACTATATCGACTACCGCAATGCTCGCCCGAAATACGTGGAGTCGTTCTGGAATCTGGTGAACTGGAATTTCGTGGCGTCCAATTTCGCCGTCTGATTCCGCGCGGTCCAATGCTCGGAATTCCCAACCGGTCGTTCGGAACTGGCTGCCCGAACGTTTGTCGAACCCGAGGAGCGAGATCGTGAAGGCGATCCCGGGACGCTCGCGGGCGGAACCACTATCTCCCTGCGTGAGCCTGTGCCGGCTTGACCGCAACGGCTTCTGCGAAGGTTGTCTGCGCACCGCGACAGAGATAGAGCTATGGCCGGAAATGGATCCGGATCGGCGCTGGAGACTGATCGAGGAATTGCAGCGTCGGCGCACCGCAGCCGACCTCGAGAGGGCAGGCTGATGCACGTCCTGAGCCGTTTGCTGGTGCTGGTGGTGATGGGTGCCGTCCTGACCGCCTGCGTGCCGGCCCTGATCGGTGGCGCTGCGGTTGGGGGTTACTATCTCGGCAAGGACGATCGGTCCGCGGACCAGATCGCCAAAGACAGCTCGATCACCGCGCGGGTGAAATCCCGGTTTATCGGTGACAGATACGTGGATGCCTTCGACATCAACGTAGACACTTACGAGGGCAAGGTCACGCTGGAGGGCGAGGTCAGCAATAATATTGCCCGGGAGCAGGCGGGCAAGCTGGCGGCTGCGGTTGAGGGTGTGACCGGGGTGGATAACCGGATCAAGGTGATACGCAAGGTCCCCGCCGAGGGATGAACAGTTTCGACGGCGCCGAATCGAGGCGCCTGCAGGAGTGAAGATGGAAGTCAACGAGCGCATCAGGCAGCAACTGGACAGCAACCCTGTCATCCTGTTTATGAAAGGGAACCCCGATTTCCCTCAGTGTGGGTTCTCGGCCCAGGCGGTCGCCGCGCTGCGCGCCTGCCAGACCGAATTCACGCACTTCAATATCTTCGAGGATCCGGAGCTGCGAGAGGGCCTGAAAGCCTTCTCCAACTGGCCGACCTATCCGCAGCTCTACGTCAAGGGCGAACTCATCGGCGGCTGCGACATCATCGTCGAGATGTACCACTCCGGCGAGCTGCGCAAATTGCTGGACGAGGCCACCGCCGCAGCCTGACAGGGTCGGATTCAGCGCCCGGCCAGCAGCGCTTCGTATACCGGCTGGCAGCGGTTCACCATCAGGCAGAACAGATCCGCCGTGATCTCGGCGTCGTAGGCGGCGGAGTGGGCCGCCTCGCTGTCCCAGGCCATGCCGGCTGCTTCGGCGATCCGCGACAGGACCGTCTGGCCGAAGATGACGCCGCCGAGGGTGGCGGTGTCGAAGCTCGTGAACGGGTGGAAAGGGTTGCGCTTGATCCCGGCCCGCTCCACCGCGGCATTGAGGAAGCTCAGATCGAAAAAAGCGTTGTGTCCCACGAGGATCGCCCGCTTGCAGTCGTTGCCCCGTACCGCCTTGCGTATTTCAGTGAAGATCCGGCCAAGGGCGTCTTTTTCGTTTAGTGCCGGCCGCAGCGGGTGATAGGGGTCGATGCCGTTGACCTCCAGCGCTGCCGGCTCGATATTGGAGCCCTCGAACGGCCGGACATGATGGCGAAAGGTCTCGCCGCGCATCATGCTGCCGTCCTCCTGGATCTCGATCAGCACCGCGGCGATCTCCAGCAGGGCGTCGGTCTGCCAGTTGAAGCCACCGGTCTCGACGTCGACCACCACCGGCAGGAACCCACGGAACCGCATCCCCATGGGTAGCAGCCCGCTGTCGTCGTCGGCGACGCCGGGGCTCGCGTCCCGGTCGCTCACGGGCGTACCGCCCATTCCACGCTCTCGCCGGCAAGAAACGGGACCAGCTGCTCGCCGTCGGCCGGATAGTGGTCGGGTACCCGCCAGGGCTTGCGCACCAGAGTGAGCGTGTCCGGGTTCCGGGGCAGGCCATAAAAATCCGCGCCGAAGTGGCTGGCGAAATCTTCGAGTCTGTCCAGCCGGCCTTCTTCCTCGAACGCCTCGACGTAAAGCTCGATGCCGGCGTGGGCCGAGTAGATACCGGCGCAGCCGCAATCGGACTCCTTGCTGCGGCGGGTGTGGGGTGCACTGTCTGTGCCGAGGAAGAAACGGGGGTTGCCACTGGTAGCGGCGTCCAGCACCGCCCTGCGGTGATCCTCTGCTTTCAGCACCGGCAGGCAATAGTGGTGCGGACGCAGGCCGCCGGCGAACAGGGCGTTGCGGTTGCAGCGCATGTGCTGGGGCGTGATGGTCGCGGCGATGCCATCCCGGGCGCCGCGGACGAAATCCACTGCATCACGGGTGGTGACGTGCTCGAACACGATCTTCAGCGAAGAAAAGCGGTCGGCCAGGGGCCCGAGGACGCGTTCGATAAACACCCGTTCTCTGTCGAAGATGTCGATGTCCGGATCCGTGACTTCGCCGTGGACCAGCAGCGGCATGCCGGATTCGGCCATGGCCTCGAGTGCCGGATAGGTCCGCTCTATGTCGGTGACGCCTGCCGCGGAGTTGGTAGTGGCGCCGGCCGGATACAGCTTGACCGCCGTCACCTGGCCGGGCCCGGCGGCATGCCGGATGACCTCCGGCGTGGTCTCGTCCGTGAGATACAGGGTCATCAGCGGCTCGAAATCGCAATCGTCCGGCAGCGCCGCCATGATGCGATCCCGATAGGCCAGGGCATGATCGCCGCGGATGATCGGCGGCGTCAGATTGGGCATCACGATGGCCCGGCGGAAACGCGCGGCCGTGTGCCCGACGACGGCGCTTAACATGGCGCCGTCGCGGAGGTGCAGATGCCAGTCGTCGGGTCTCGTGATCGTCAGGGTATTCAAGCGGCTTCACCGGCAGGGAGTTGATCCAGCAGCTGGCCATCGAGCAGCAGACGCAGGGTGTAGCGGACGCCGAATCCGGTCACCGGCGTCGGCACCAGCCCGAGACCGCCCTTGTGATGGCTGGCCGACAGATCCATGTGCACCCAAGGGATCGACGGGTCCACGAATCGCCCGAGGAAGCGCGCTGCCAGGATATGGTCCCCGTCATTGTCCACCGAGCACTGGGCCACGTCGGCGATGGCGCTGTCGATGGCGTCGTCGAAATCCGCATCCATGGGGAATCCCCATACACGCTCTCCGCAGGCGTAGCCGGTCTCGACCAGCTTCGGATAAAGGGATTCCCGATTGCTGAATACGCCGCTGTAGCGGGAGGTGAGCGCGCCGACACAGGCGCCCGTCAGCGTGGCGTAGTCGATGATGCAGGCGGGATCTTCGTTGCTCGCCAGGGCCAGCGTATCGGCCAGCACCATGCGGCCCTCAGCATCGGTGTGGATCACCTCGATGCTGAGTCCGTTCGAGGCGACCACGACGTCCCGGGACTTGTAAGCTGTGGCGCCGATGCGGTTCTCTGTAATCGCCAGCCAGCAATCGACCGGATGTTTGAACTTGCTGCGGGTGAGGGCGAGCAGGGTGCCCAGCGCCACGGCGCTGCCCTGCATGTCCTCGTGCATGTCGAGCATGCTCTTGAACGGTTTAAGGTTGTTGCCGCCGGTATCGAAGGTGATGCCTTTGCCCACCAGGGCCAGGGGCGGCTTCTTGCCGGCTCCGGGCGGCCGATACCGCAGACGGACGATCCCTGCATCCTCGCTGTCGTTACCCTGGCAGACCGCCAGGAATGCACCGGCGCCCTTCTTGCGCAGGGCCGATTCGCCGAGGAACTTCATCTGCCAGCCCTCGCGCTCGGCCAGTTGTTTGACGGCCCGGCGGTAGCCCCGGGCGTCCAGCTGGTTGGGCGGCAGCGCAGTCAACCAGCGCGCCAGATTATTGCCCTCGACTTCCGCCCGCAGGCGCACCGGGTCGAAGCCCGGCGCGGCCGCGAACACCCGCAGCCGCCGCAGGCGTTTGGCTGGCCCGGCGTCCCGTTTCTGTCTCGGCATGGGGAAGGCTTTCATCATCAGCGCGACCACAGCGTCCTGCTGCAGCATCTTCTTTTTCTCGTCGTCGAAGCCAAGACACACGATGCCCACGCTTTCCGGGGACTCGTTGAGCGAGGCGGCAGCCAGCTTGCGCAGCTCGGCCTGCTGTTTGGGGAGAGGGTCACCCGCTTTCAGGAAGCCTATGGTGACGCCGGCACGGCCCGGGCCGGGAAAATGGGAAGACAGTGCAGCATGAGCGTCGGAAGGTCGCCGCCAGGCCAGTGCTGCCAGCACGTCGCCGTGGGGCAGCTGGTTCCACAAGTCCTCGCCGGGAGAAGCAGGCAGGATGATCAGAAAATGCTGCAGCCTTGCGATCTGGTCCGTGGTCGGCAGATCACGGGCTCTTGAGATGCTGATCTCCAGTGCTTCGGGCAGCAGACGCGTCATGGGAGTTGCCTTGACCTGTATAAAGCAAACCCCGATGATATCGGGGCAAAATCCGGGCGAAAATGGTGTATCCGGCGCCGCCTTCGACGCGGCGACATCCTACCAGCTACGGGATAACAAATCACCCGCCGAAGCGGCCGGCCGGGTGCCGAATGATCCGTCTATATTGGGGGCCTTCGGGCAGATCAAATGACCGAGAACGAAAAGATCCAGGACGTCGATCCGGAGGAAACCCGCGAGTGGCTCGAGTCTATCGAGTCCGTGATCCGCGTGCATGGTTCGGAGCGGGCCCATTACCTGATCGAGCGCATCATCGACGAGACCCGGCGGGCCGGAGCCTATCTCCCGTTCAGTCCCAATACGGCATACGTCAACACTATCTCGCCCCAGCGCGAACCGGTCTATCCGGGAGATCGTGCCATCGAGCGCCGTCTCGAGGCGTTCCTGCGCTGGAACGCCATGGCGATGGTGGTCAACGCCAACCGCGAGAGTTCGGAGTTCGGCGGTCACATTTCCAGCTACGCGTCTTCGGCCACGATGTACGAAGTGGGCTTCAATCACTTCTGGCGCGGACCCACCGATAAGAACCGGGGCGACATGGTCTTTATCCAGGGTCACTCCTCGCCGGGTATCTATGCCCGAGCCTACCTGGAAGGCCGGCTGGACGAGGATCGGCTCAATCGTTTCCGTAAGGAAGTCGGCGGCGGCGGCTTGTCTTCCTACCCCCATCCGTGGCTGATGCCGGACTTCTGGCAATTCCCGACGGTTTCCATGGGCCTGGGGCCGATGATGGCGATCTTCCAGGCGTTCTTCACCCGCTATATGGAACACCGGGGCCTGATCGAAGCGTCCGATCGGAAAGTCTGGGCGTTCCTCGGCGACGGCGAGATGGATGAGCCGGAGTCCATGGGTGCCCTGTCCCTGCCTGCCCGCGAGAAGCTCGACAACCTGGTGTTCGTGATCAATTGCAATCTGCAGCGGCTCGATGGCCCGGTGCGCGGCAATACCAGCATCATCCAGGAGCTGGAGGCCACCTTCCAGGGCGCCGGCTGGAAGGTCATCAAGGTGCTCTGGGGCAGCCGCTGGGATCCGCTGCTGGCACAGGATCACCAGGGCCTGCTGCGCCAGCGGATGGAGGAATGCGTCGACGGCGAGTATCAGAACTTCAAGGCCAAGGGTGGCGCATACACCCGGGAGCATTTCTTCGGCAAGTATCCCGAACTCAAGGCCATGGTGGCCAACATGTCGGATGAGGAAGTCTGGAATCTCAACCGCGGCGGGCATGACGCGCGCAAGGTCTACGCGGCCTATCACGAGGCCATGCAGAGCGATGGCCGGCCGGTCGTGATCCTGGCCAAGACGGTGAAGGGGTTCGGCATGGGTGAGGCCGGGGAAGGCCAGAACATCGCCCACCAGCAGAAGAAACTGGATGAGGCAGCGCTGAAGGCGTTCCGCGACCGCTTCCATATCCCGGTCTCGGATGACGAGATCGCGTCGGTGCCGTTCTGCCGGCCCGACGAAGACAGTGACGAAATGAAATATCTGCGGGCACGCCGCGCGGAACTCGGCGGCTCCCTGCCCCAACGTATCGAAGATGCACCGGCGCTGGAGGTGCCGGGGCTGGAGATCTTCAAGCAGCAGCTCGAGAGTACCGGCACCCGCGAGATCTCCACCACCATGGCGCTGGTCCGTATGCTCACGACGCTGGTCCGGGACAAAAAGATCGGTCCACACATCGTGCCCATCGTGCCGGATGAGGCCCGCACCTTCGGCATGGAGGGCATGTTCCGCCAGGTGGGGATCTACTCCAGCGTCGGCCAGCTGTACACGCCCCAGGACGCCGACCAGCTCATGTTCTACAAGGAGGACAAGAGCGGTCAGATACTGGAGATGGGCATCAACGAGGCCGGCGCGCTTTGCGCGTGGACTGCCGCGGGCACTGCCTTCGCCAACCACGGCGTCAACATGGTGCCCTTCTACATCTACTATTCCATGTTCGGATTCCAGCGGGTCGGCGACTTCATCTGGGCCGCCGGCGACATGCAGGCGCGGGGCTTCCTGATCGGGGGCACTGCCGGCCGCACGACACTGGCCGGCGAGGGCCTGCAGCATCAGGACGGGCACAGCCATATGCTGGCCTCCACGGTGCCTAACTGCATCAGTTATGACCCGGCCTATGCCTACGAACTGGCGGTGATCGTCCATGACGGATTGACGCGCATGTTCGAGCGCCAGGAGCGGGTGTTCTACTACATCACCTGCATGAACGAGAACTATGTGCAGCCGGCCCTGCCCAAGGGTGCCGAAGAGGGCATCCTGCGCGGGGCCTACCGCATCAAGGAAGGTGGCAAGGGCCGGGTGCGGGTGCAGCTGCTCGGGTCCGGCACCATCCTGCGTGAGGTCCAGGAGGCCGCGGCGCTGTTGCGGCAGGATTGGGATATCCCGGCCGATATCTGGAGCGTGACCAGCTTCAACGTGCTGCGCAGGGAGGCCATGGACACGGACCGCTGGAATCGCCTGCACCCGCTGGAGACTCCGCGCAGCAGCCACGTACAGGACTGTTTCGGGGACGTCGAAGGGCCGCTCGTGGCGGCGACCGACTATATGGCGGCGATCCCCGATCAGATCCGGCAGTGGATCCCGGGCCGTTATGTGACCCTGGGCACCGATGGCTACGGGCGCAGCGATGGCCGCGAGGCTCTGCGCTGGCATTTCGAGGTCGATCGTTTCCAGATCGCGGTGGCGGCGCTAAAGGCGCTGGCGGACGAAGGCACCGTCGACATGGAGACCGTGCGCAAGGCGATGAACCGGTACGACATCGATCCCGAGAAACCGAATCCGGTGTCGGACTGACGTGGCGGGGAGCACAGGATCGTGAGCGACAAGATCGAGGTACGCGTCCCCGATATCGGCGACTTCACTGACGTGGAGGTGATCGAGGTCCACGTCAGCGCTGGCGATACCGTGGCCATTGAAGATCCGCTGATCACGCTGGAGACGGACAAGGCATCCATGGATGTGCCGTCGACCGCCGCCGGCCGGGTGCTCGAGGTGGCGGTCAGCGCGGGCGACAAGGTGTCGGAGGGCAGCCTGGTCCTGACTGTGGCAGAAGAGGAGGCCGGGACTGCCGCCGAGGCCGACGCGTCGGCTCCGACGGCCGCCGAACCGCAGGCCGTCACCAGCGGTGACGGCGCCGAACTCACGGTCACGGTCCCGGATATCGGCGATTTCACCGACGTGGACGTGATCGAGGTGCACGTGGCCGCCGGCGACAGCGTCGCGGCCGAGGATCCGCTGATCACGCTGGAGACGGACAAGGCCTCCATGGACGTGCCGGCCCCCGCCGCAGGCGTGATAAAGAGCCTGGCCATCGAGGCCGGTGACAAAGTCTCCGAAGGGTCGGACATACTGGTGCTGCTCACCGAAGGCGGCAGCCGGGCGCCTGCTGCCGAGCCGGCGCCCCCGCCGATCGCCAAGGCCGGCCCGGCCCCCGGCGAGACGCCTGCGGCCCCATCGGCAGCGCCGAAGACCGCGCCCCGGCGCGGTGAGCTGCCACCCATAGACGAACCGGGTTTCGCCCGGGCTCATGCCAGTCCGTCGGTGCGCCGCTTCGCCCGGGAGCTGGGGGTGGATCTCGGCCGGGTCACCGGCAGCGGCGTCAAGGGCCGTATCAACCGCGACGACGTCAAGGCATTCGTCAAGTCAGTCCTGAGCGGCCAGGGGGCGGCCGTCGCGCCACCGGCACTGCCCGCGGTGCCGGAGGTGGACTTCGCCAAGTACGGTGAGATCGACGTACAACCCCTG
>JASFJM010000041.1:0-14481 GCA_050122055.1 Gammaproteobacteria bacterium
TTGCGGTCGGATGATGAGCGAAGTCGTCGTACACGCGGATGCCGCGGATCTCGCCGCGCAGCTCCATCCGCCGGCGCACGCCACGGAATGATCCCAACGCGGCGGCCGAGTTCTCCAGGGGCACGCCGGCATGGCGCGCGGCGAGCATGGCCGCGGCGCCGTTTTCGGCGTTGTGCTGACCCGCCAGGCCCCAGTCCACGGGGGTGATGGCGCTGTCAGGATGGGCCAGGTCGAAGCCGCGTCCAGGGCGCAGACGGCAACCCCAGGGCGCCTCGGTGCTGGCGGAGAACCGTTCCACCGGCGTCCAGCAGCCCATCTCCAGGACCGCCTCCAGGTTCGGGTCATCCATCTTGCTGACGATGCAGCCGGATCCCGGCACGGTGCGGATCAGGTGGTGGAACTGACGCTTGATGGCATCCAGATCGGGGAATATGTCCGCATGGTCGAATTCGAGATTGTTGAGCACCACGGTGCGCGGATGGTAGTGGACGAACTTGGAGCGCTTGTCGAAAAATGCCGTGTCGTACTCGTCCGCCTCGACGACGAAAAAACTGCCACCGCCGATCCGCGCCGTGGCGCCGAAATCGACCGGCACGCCGCCGACGAGGAAGCCGGGCTCCAGACCCGCCTGATCAAGGATCCAGGCCAGCATGCTGCTGGTGGTGGTCTTGCCGTGGGTGCCGGCCACCGCCAGCACCCAGCGGCCGGCCAGCACATGCCGGGCGAGCCATTCAGGACCCGAGGTATAGACCAGACCGCGATCCAGCATCGCCTCGATCACCGGCATGCCCCGCCGCATCACATTGCCGACGACGACGCAGTCAGGCGCCGGTTCGAGCTGCCCCTCATCGAAGCCCTCGACGATCTCGATCCCCAGATCGGTGAGCTGGGTGCTCATGGGGGGATAGACGTTTTCGTCGGAACCCGTCACCTGGTGGCCCGCCGCCCTCGCCAGGGCGGCGATACCACCCATGAAGGTGCCGCAAATGCCGAGGATGTGGATGTGCATCAGATCTCCGCAGGAAACAGCTGGGCGAACGCCATGTAGTTGAGGACGAAATAGGCGGCCGCCAGCAGCACCCCGCCCACGTAGGGGATCTCCAGGGCACGCTGCAGGATATTGCCGTTGATGCTGATCGACCAGAGCACGATCAGATAGATGCCCAGCGCCGGGATCAGCGAGGACGGGTCCCCCGGCGCACTGCTCCGCAACAGCAGTGACAAGGGCAGCGCGAAACAGGCCAGCAGAGCGCTGGCTCCCATTACCGCCGCCAGCGTCTGGGTCAGTCGCGACGCGCGCCGGAACAGGGTTAACAGCAGCCCGAAGAACGCAAACAGGAGACCGAGATCCAGCACCAGCTGGGCCACGAGGTCGGCCGGGTTCTGCGAATACAAGGCGATCGAGACGACGCCCGTGACGATATAGAACACGAACATCAAACCGAGAAAGAACCGCGACGCGGGCAGATCCTCAGGCCCTCGACGCAAGGTCGCAATCTCCAGCAGGGCAACAACGATCTCTTTCACTTTCAATCCGTTCCCGGGTGCAAGCGCGCACCAGGCTCCATGATAACCGGGTGGCCATCCCAGACCATACGGGAGGGCGGATTCTGGGATAATGCCGGCCCATGGACGATATCCAGTACATCGATACGGCCGCCGGCGCACGGAAGTTGGTCGAGACATTGACTGCCGCCCCCTTCGTCGCCATCGACACCGAATTCGTCCGCGAGAAGACCTATCATCCCCTGCCCTGCCTGCTGCAGATCGCCGTCGAGGGTCATATCTTCTGCGTGGACCTGATCGCATTGGAAGGACCCGACGCCGTCACCGGGCTGCTCCTGGACCGGTCCGTCACCAAGGTGCTCCATTCCGCCCGGCAGGATCTCGAACTGTTCTATGCCCTGACCGGAGAGGTGCCTGGCCCGGTCTACGATACCCAGATCGCGGCGGCGCTGCTGGGGTTCCCGGACCAGTGCGGCTACGGCCGGCTGGTGCACGATGTGCTGGACATACCGCTGGAGAAAGGGCACGCCCGCACGGACTGGTCACGGCGTCCTCTGAGCGCCGAGCAGCTCCGCTATGCCGCTGACGATGTGCGCTACCTGGTGCCGCTCTATCAAACGTTGCGCAAACGCCTGGAGGAGCGGGGCCGCAGCGAGTGGCCGGACGCGGATTTCGTGGCGCTGGAGGACCCGGCGCTGTATGCGCCGGACCCTGACTCAGCCTGGAAAAAGGTCAAGGGCTGGCGCCAGATGGACGGGCCGGCCCTGGCACGCCTGCAGCGGCTGGCCGCATGGCGCGAGGCCGTCGCCGTCGACCGCAACCGCCCCCGCCGCTGGATCCTGGCGGATGACGCCTTGCGGGCCATGGCCATCCGCGCACCGACCGACATCGAGGCATTGAAGGATCTGGAAGTGGTGCCGCCGGCTGTGCTGCGGCGGTATGCCGGAGCTCTGATCGAGCGGCTGGCCGTCAGCGGCGGGTCGGCCAAACCGGCCCCCGAGGTTCGCCTCAACCGTCAGGAGACGACGCTGCTGGGGCGCCTGGGCAAGCGCGTCGACCAGTGCGCCCGGGACAGCGATGTCGCCCCGTCGCTGCTGGCGACCCGGGCCGAACTCAAGCGCATGGTCTGCGGCGACCGGAACCTGCCCGTACTCAAGGGCTGGCGGCGGGAAATGGTCGGCGAATCGCTGCTGGCCATGCTCGATTAGCCGCAGACCGGCACCGATCAGGCCTTCAGCGCGGTCTCCATGCGCTGGAACACCTCGTCGATCTCACCCTCCGCCGGCACCACCTTGAGCTTGCCGCGATCCTCGTAGAACGCGACCAGTGGCGCGGTCTGTGATTCGTAGACTTTGAGCCGCTGGCCGATGGTCTCCTCATTGTCGTCCGCGCGCTGGATCAACTCACCGCCACACGCGTCACAGACGCCGTCGGTCTCGGGCGGGAAGAAATACACGTTGTAAACGCGCCCGCAACCCGAGCAGGTCCGGCGGCCGGTCAGGCGCTTCAGGAGCACCTCGAAATCCACGTCCATCAGGACCGCCGCATCCAGCGGCGCGCCGATCTCGTCCAGTACGCCGTCCAGGGACTCGGCCTGAGCCAGATTGCGGGGAAACCCGTCGAGGATAAAACCCTTTTCTGCATCCGGTTTCGCCAGACGCTCGCGGATCATGCCGAGCACGATATCGTCGGAGACCAGCTCACCGGCGTCCATGGCAACCTTGGCCTGTTTCCCGAGTTCGGTGCCGCGGGAGACCGCCTCACGGAGCAGATCGCCGGTGGATACCTGGGGGATGCCCTCGCGCTCGACCAGTTTCTGGGCCTGGGTACCCTTGCCGGATCCCGGGGCACCTAGAAGTATGATTCTCATGATGGCCTCATTGCTGTTCCGGAACGTGTGTCAGGACCCCGGGATGGGGATCTGCGGCGCTCCACGACTCGTAGATCGGCTGAGGCTAGCGCCCCTCCCGAGCGAGGTCAAACCCATGAAGCAGGGCGCCGGATGGGCTATGCTTTGCTCGCCTTGGAGGTTCAGGAGTCCCGATGCTCAAACGCAATCTTTTCTACGCCCAATCCGGCGGCGTCACCGCCGTCCTCAACGCCACTGCCTGCGGGGTGATCGAGACCGCCCGGGAGCATCCGGAACGGATCGGCAAGGTCTATGCGGGCCATCAGGGCATCATCGGGGCGTTGAGCGAGGATCTGATCGACACCAGCAAGGAATCCAGAGCCGCCATCGCCGCCCTCCGGCACACGCCTGGCGGCGCATTCGGTTCGTCCCGTTACCGTCTCAAGGGCCTGGACGAGAGTCTGGCTGAATACGAACGCATGATTCGCGTGTTCCAGGCCCACGACATCGGTTATTTCGTCTTCAACGGCGGCAACGATTCCATGGACACGGCCTGGAAAGTGTCACAGATC
The DNA here is from genome assembly GCA_050122055.1 of Gammaproteobacteria bacterium. GTDB lineage: Bacteria > Pseudomonadota > Gammaproteobacteria > Steroidobacterales > XN24 > CAMYOC01. The sequence goes on from JASFJM010000041.1 coordinate 3,928, forward strand.
GGCGAGCGGATGGGCTATCCCGTCACCTGCGTCGGGGTGCCGAAGACCGTGGACAACGATCTCGCCATCACCGACAACTGTCCCGGATTCGGCTCGGTCGCGAAATACGTGGCGACATCGACCCGCGAGGCGGCCATCGACGTGCTTTCCATGAAACAGACCAAGGTGTTCATCATGGAAGTCATGGGCCGGCATGCGGGCTGGATCGCGGCAGCTGGCGGCCTGGCCGGGATCAAGCGCCATGAGCCGCCGCACATCATCCTGTTCCCGGAGATCCCACTGGACGAGGTGGCACTGATCGCCCGGGTCAAGGAATGCGTCGAGCGATACGACAACTGCGTCATCGTCGCCTCCGAAGGCCTCAAGTGGCCGAGCGGACAATTCGTCTCGGACGCCGGCAGCAAGGACGCGTTTGGCCATGTACAGCTGGGTGGCGTGGCCCCCGTCCTGTCGAACATCATCAACCACCGTCTCGGCTACAAGTATCACTATGCCGTGGTCGATTATCTGCAGCGCTCTGCACGCCATATCGCGTCGAGGACCGACGTCGAGCAGGCCTATGCCATGGGCGAAGCAGCGGTGAACCTGGCGTTAGAGGGCCGCAATGCGGTGATGCCGGTCATCGTGCGCAAGTCCGACAAACCCTATCGCTGGGAGGTCGGCATCGCCGAGCTGAGCCAGGTGGCCAACAAGGAGAAGAAGCTGCCGCGCAAGTTCATCACCCGGGACGGCTTCCACATCACCGCAGCTTGCCGCCGATATCTGGAACCGCTGATCCAGGGCGAGGACCATCCGCCTTACCGGGGCGGATTGCCCGATTACGTGCACCTGGAGAAGCACCGGGTGCGCAAGCGCCTGCGCGAGGATTTCGACATCGAAGCCTGAATCGGGCGGGCTATTGATCAAAAAAGATCGCAAGAAAAAGGGGGGCCGAGCCCCCCTTTTCCATTGACGCCTGTCAGTGGCGCCGGATTCACCGGGATCACAACAGCGGCGCGATCACCAGGCTGACGATGGCCATGACATTGATGAGGATGTTCATGGACGGGCCCGAGGTGTCCTTGAACGGATCGCCCACGGTGTCGCCCACCACGGTGGCCTTGTGGGTGTCCGAACCCTTGCCGCCATGGTTGCCCTTCTCAACGTACTTCTTGGCGTTGTCCCAGGCGCCGCCCGCATTGGCCATGGTCAGGGCCAGCAGCACGCAGCCCAGCAGCGCGCCGCCGAGCATGCCGCCCAGGGCCTCGGGGCCGAGCCCAAACCCGACCACCACGGGCGCCAGCACCGCCAGCAGTCCGGGCGGAAGCATGCGGACCAGAGCCGCCCGCGTGGCGATGTCCACGCAGCGGACCGTGTCCGGCTCGGCCTTGCCCTCGAGCAGACCGGGTATCTCCTTAAACTGGCGCCGGATCTCCTTGATCATGTCGTAGGCGGCGGTGCCTACCGCATTCATGGTCATGGATGCCACCAGGAACGGGAAGATGCCGCCGATGAACATGCCGATCAACACGATGGGATCGGAGATCTCCAGGCTGAAATCCGGGTTGTGATGGCTGATCACTTCTATAAAGGCGGTGATGATGGCCAGTGCGGCGAGTGCCGCTGCGCCGATCGCGAAGCCTTTGCCGATGGCGGCGGTCGTGTTGCCCACCTCGTCCAGTGAATCCGTGATCTTGCGGGTCTCCGGACCCAGCGCCGCCATCTCGGCGATGCCGCCAGCGTTGTCCGCCACCGGGCCATAGGCATCGATGGCCATGGTCATGCCCACGGTGGCGAGCATGCCGACGGCGGCGATGCCGACCCCGTAGAGGCTCGCGGTCTGGTCGGCGAAGAAGATGATAGCGGCGATGGCCAGGATCGGTATCACCACCGATTGCATGCCGGTGGACAGCCCCGCGATGATCACCGTGGCCGGGCCGGTCTCGCCCTCGCGGGCGATCTTGCGCACCGGCGGACCGCCGGTGTAGTACTCGGTGACCAGACCGATGATCATGCCGCCGATCGCGCCGGCGATCACCGCCAGCCACACACCATTGCCGATCCCCAGCGCGCCGATCACGAACCAGGCGGCGATGATGAACAGCACCGCCGCGCCCAGCGTACCCACCCGCAGCGCCTTCTCCGGCGGCAGGGTAGTGGCCATGCGCACCATCAGTACGCCCAGCAGCGAACAGACCAGACCGGTGGAGGACAGCAACAGGGGCAGGCTCATGAGGCTGGCACGGAGCTCCTCTCCCGTGAGACTGCCGCCGAGCCGCTCGTTCATCAGCTGGACCCCGATGGTGGAGGCGATGGCGATGGACGCGATCATGGCGCCGCAATAGGACTCGAAGATATCCGAACCCATGCCGGCCACGTCGCCCACGTTGTCGCCGACGTTGTCAGCGATGACGCCGGGGTTGCGCGGGTCGTCCTCGGGGATGCCGGCCTCGATCTTGCCCACCAGGTCGGCGCCAACGTCCGCGCTCTTGGTAAAGATGCCACCGCCGACACGGGAGAACAGCGCCACCAGGGAGGCGCCCATGCCGAACCCGTGGATGGTCTCCGCCGTCTGCGGGTCACCGCCGAACAGCAGGTACAGGAATCCGAGCCCGAGCAGGCCCATGGAGGCCACGGTGATACCCATCACCGAGCCGCCGTAGAAGGCCACCGAGAGCGCACCCCCGGCGCCTTTTTCGTGGGCCGCGACGGTGGTGCGCACATTGGCCCGGGTGGCCGTGTACATGCCGATAAATCCGGCCAGGGACGAGGTCAGCGCGCCGACCAGGAAGGCCAGTGCCGTATCCCATCCGAGATCCGACAGTCCGATGGCGAGGATGGTCAGGGCAGCCACCGCCCACAGCAACAGATACTCGCGACGCATGAAGGCCATGGATCCCTGCTGGATCTTGAGCGCGATATCCACGACTTTGCCCTCGCCGGCCGGATAGCTGACCACCAGCCGGTAGACGACGAACGCGGCGACCAGGCCTACGCCCCCCATGATCAGCGGCAATTGGTTGATGTCCATGATTCCCCTTTTCTTTTCCAGCCCCCGCGATGGAGCGAAGGAAGTTTCTGATCCAGGGTCGGACCGGCAGGACGCCGGGCTGACCGTATCCGCACCATTATAGCGGGAGAAGACGGCGAAAAGCAGGGTGGATCAGTGCAGCTTGAGGGCCTCCGGATGGCCGACCGCGTAGCCCTGGATGAAATCCACGCCCATGTCCCGGACCACGGAAAAGATCGAGTCGGTCTCCACATGCTCGGCGATCACCTGGATCCCGAGGGTCCGGGCCAGCTTGATCATCGCGGCCACCATCGCCTGACTGACGTCGTCGGTCCCCAGCGCCCGGACGATGGCGCCGTCGATCTTCAGATAATCCATGGACAGGTTCTTGAGATTGGCGAAAGAACCGATGCCGCTGCCGAAATCGTCCAGCGCGAACTGACATCCCATGCCGTGGAGTACAGCGATAAATCGCGCCGCGTGGGTCAGGTTGCCGAGCACCGCCGCTTCCCGCACCTCGAAGCAGATCTGGCCCGGGGCGACGCCGCTGTAGTCCAGGCACTGCACCACGAAATCCAGGAACTGCGGATCACCCAGGGTCTGGCCGGAGAGATTGACCGTGCAGCTACGCTGATCAGGCAGACTCAGCACGCCGCTGCCGATGGCGCCGAAGGTGGTCTGCAGCACCCAGCGATCGACGTTGGGCATCAGATGATAACGCTCGGCCGCCTCCATGAAGTCGGCCGGCGATGCCGATGCGCCGTCCTCGTCCCGCATCCTCAGCAGGACCTCGCAGGCCGGACCGGTTTCGACCCGGCCGCCCACCGAGACGATGGGCTGCACGAACAACTCGAATCGGTCCTCTTTCAGGGCCCGTTGCAGACGCTGCAGCCAGAGGATCTCGCCACGCTGGCGGGCGACTGCCTCGTCCCGGGCGGAATAGACATGGACCCGACCGCGGCCCTTCTGCTTGGCTACGTAACAGGCTGAATCGGCGGCGCTCATCAGTTCCTCGAGACTGCCGCTCTCGTGGCTGACCTCGACCAGGCCGACGCTGACGCCGATATTGAAGATCCGGTCCCGCCAGACGAAGCGGTAGTCGCGGATCGCCGCCACCACGTCATCCGCGATCTGCCGGGCCTTTTCCAGCGGGCAACCGGTCAGCAACATGCCGAATTCATCCCCGCCCACACGGGCGACGATGTCGGAATCGCGCACCTGCTCGCGTATCAGCGACGCGACTTCCCGCAGCATGTTGTCTCCGGCCATGTGGCCGCAGGTATCGTTTACCACCTTGAATCGATCCAGATCCAGATAGCAGAGCACGTGATTGGAGCTGCCGGCCCGGGCGCCGGCGATGATCTCGTCCAGCCGGCGCTCGAACTCGCGCCGATTGACCAGCCCGGTGAGCGGATCATGGCTCGCCTGGTAGGACATCTGCCGGGCCAGGCCGCGGATCTCCGACACATCGTGCAACAGCACGACCGCGCCAAGGAACGCATCCCGCTCACCGCGGATCGGCGCCGCGCTGAGCTCGATCGAATGCTCCTGGCCGCTGACCTTGGGCACCATCAGCGTGCGCCGCCCGAGATCGATCCGGTTGCCCTCGGTCAGACAGCGCTGGATGGGATCGCCCAGCGGTTTGCGGTCCGCCTCGTCCACCAGCTCCACCATGTCGCCCAGGCGCTTGCCCTCCGCCATGTCCAGGCGGCAACCCAGCATCAGTTCGGCAGCACCGTTGGCATAGTCGATGCGGCCGCTGAGGTCGGTGGTGATCACGCCCTCGCCGATCGAATCCAGCGTGTGACGGGCCAGACTGCGGCCCGCAAGGGTCGCCTCCTCGATGGCGTGGGCCGCGCTCGGGCGCACCACCGAGCCCAGAGCCGTCTGGGACTCCGGGATGGCGAACGGGCGTATCTCGACCCAGTGTGAGTTATCTTCCGGATCCAGCAGCAGCAGGGTCAGGGGTTCACTCTCCGCCTTGCCTTCCAGGCGCCGGCTCAGATAATCGTCCAGCGCGTCACGGTGTTCCGGGTGGGCGAAGTTCAGAAGCTCCGCCCCCTCCAGCTGGGTCGAGGGCATACCGAAGATCCGGGCCGCGCCAGGATTGGCGTAGAGGATCCTGCGATCGTGGACCAGCACCGCCTCGTCCATGGACTCCGCCAGCTCGGTGAACAGGTCCTGGTCCGCCAGGACGACCAGGGGGCCGGAGCGGGCCGCCTCGGACGCCTTCCCTCCGCCGCGGGCTGCCCGGGCATTCGCAGGCCGCAGACGCCGGTCATCAGGGCCGAGCGCGCCGACGCCGCGCGCGGCCAGCCGGCGGCGCAGGTAATAGACCAGGAACCCGAAGGCCCCCAGCCCGGCAGCGATGGTCAGTGTCTCGAGCAAGGACTGTCCGCCTGGGCCTCCTTCATGACTTGCGATACACCTCTCCGCCAGCGCGGCGGAATTCGATGGCCTTTTCCTGCATCCCGGCCTCTACCGCCTTACCCGGCTCCCCGATACCGCGGCCGCGGGCATATTCCCGGACCTCCCGGGTGATCTTCATGGAGCAGAATTGCGGCCCGCACATGGAGCAGAAATGGGCCACTTTGTGAGCCTCCTTGGGCAGGGTGGCGTCGTGGTATTCACGGGCCCGATCGGGGTCCAGGCTCAGATTGAACTGGTCCTCCCAGCGGAATTCGAAGCGAGCCTTCGACAAAGCGTTGTCTCGCACCTGGGCCGAGGGATGACCCTTCGCCAGATCGGCGGCATGGGCCGCGATGCGGTAGGTGACGATGCCGTCACGCACGTCATCCTTGTCCGGAAGACCCAGATGCTCCTTGGGTGTGACATAGCAGAGCATGGCCGTGCCGTACCAGCCGATCTGTGCGGCACCGATGGCGGAAGTGATGTGGTCGTAGGCCGGGGCGATGTCGGTGACCAGCGGGCCGAGAGTGTAGAACGGAGCTTCGAAGCAGGATTCCAGCTCCTTGCGCATGTTGTCCCGGATCAGCTGCATCGGGACGTGGCCCGGACCCTCGATCATCACCTGTACGTCCTGGTCCCAGGCCACGGCCGTCAATTCGCCGAGCGTCTCCAGCTCCGCGAACTGCGCCTCGTCATTGGCGTCCGCGATGCAGCCCGGCCGCAGGCCATCGCCGAGGGAGAACGCGACATCGTAGGCGCGCATGATCTCGCAGATCTCGCCGAAACGCGTGTAGAGGAAGTTCTCCTGATGATGGGCCAGGCACCACTTGGCCATGATCGAACCACCGCGGGATACGATGCCGGTGATGCGGTCCGCGGTCAGCGGCACGAAGGGCAGGCGCACGCCGGCGTGGACGGTGAAGTAGTCGACCCCCTGCTCCGCCTGCTCGATCAGGGTGTCACGGAAGATCTCCCAGCTCAGGTCTTCGGCCTTGCCGCCGACCTTCTCCAGCGCCTGATAGATGGGCACGGTGCCGATGGGGACCGGCGAGTTGCGGATGATCCACTCCCGCGTCTCATGGATGTTCTTGCCGGTGGAGAGATCCATGATCGTATCCGCCCCCCAGCGCACCGCCCAGACCATCTTCTCTACTTCCTCGGCGATGGACGAGGTCACGGCCGAGTTGCCGATGTTGGCGTTGATCTTTACCCGGAAATTGCGGCCAATGATCATCGGCTCCAGCTCCGGGTGATTGATATTGGACGGGATGATGGCGCGGCCGGCGGCCACCTCCTGACGCACGAATTCCGGGGTCACTTCGGCCGGTAGCGTCGCGCCGAATCCCTGCCCCCCGTGCCGGGACAACAGACCCGCGTCCCGATAAGCCTCCCGCAATTCGGCCAGCCGGGCATTCTCCCGCAGCGCCACGTATTCCATCTCCGGCGTGATGAGACCGCGCCGGGCATAGTGCATCTGGGTGACGTTGCCGCCGTCGTTTGCGCGGCGCGGCGTGGGCAGCCGCGGAAAACGCAGTGCGTCCAGGGCCGCGTTATTCAGCCGGTCGCGGGCATACTCGGCGCTGCGGCCACCGAGCTGTCCGGTGTCGCCGCGTTCCGCTATCCAGTCCCCTCGCAGCGCCGGTAAGCCGCGTTCCAGCTCGATGGGCGTTTCGGGATCCGTGTAGGGCCCGGAGGTGTCGTAGATGGAGATCGGCGGGTTGACACTGCCGCCGTCGCGGGTCGGCGTGTCGGACTGGCGTACCTCGCGCATGCCCACCCGCAGATCCGGTCGGCCCCCGGTGACGTAGACCTTGGTGGATCCCGGGAATGGACCGATGACCTCCTCGCTCAGACGGGCCGTATGACGGAAAAGGTTCTCGGCTTCGGTGCTCATGCATACCTCGAAGGGTGGACGGAATCGGGTGTCCGGCGGAAAACCCTGATTCTATTGGTAGTAGGCGCCCGGTGACCAGTTCGGCAATGCATCCGGCAAGCTTAGCCCAAGGGGGCGGGCCAGCGGCGGGCTATTCACCATAATGCCCCGCCCGCGCCTTGTCACTGGTCCATCTAGACCGTAACCTTCCTTATCCGGAAACCACCATCTGCCGTGTCCCCGCGGAGCCCCCCATGGATCTCGATGCCGCCCGTGCCCAGATGATCAGCCAGCAGCTGAGGACATGGGACGTCAGCGACCAGCGGGTTTTGGATGTCATGTCTTCGCTGCCGCGGGAGCAGTTCGTGCCGCCCGCGTTCCGGAGCCTGGCCTACGCCGATATCAGCATCCCGGTCGAATCCGGTGGGCACATGCTTCAGCCCAAGATCCAGGCACGGATGCTGCAGGCCGTCGCGCCACGGCCCGAAGACACCGTGTTGGAGATCGGTACCGGCTCAGGCTATCTCACCGCCTGCCTGGCGCGTCTCGCCGCCTCGGTTGTCAGCATCGACATCGACCCCGCCTGCACCACGGCGGCGGCCGCACGGCTGGCCGATCTGGGTCTCGGCAACGTGAAGCTGCAGACCGCGGATGCCATGGAAACCGAATTCGAGCGCAATTTCGACATCATCGTGCTCGGCGGCGCGTTGCCGGTCTACGACCGGCGGTTCGAGCAATCTCTGGCGCCCGGCGGGCGGCTGTTCGTGGTGGTCGGATCGTCGCCGGCCCGGGAAGCCAGATTGATCACCCGCGGCAGCGGTGACGGCTGGGCACGCGAGACCCTGTTCGAAACCGATATCCCGCCCCTGGAGAACGCTCCCGAGGCGGACGCCTTCGTATTCTGAGAATCCCGATTGGTCGAAGAGATTACAGTCCGGGATCTGATCGCCCTGCTCGCCGAGCCGTCAACGGCTCCCCAGGTCCTGGACGTGCGGGAACCCTGGGAACTGGCGCTGGCCAGGGTGGAGATGACGGTGAATATCCCCATGGGCCAGGTTCCCGACCGTCTCGGGGAGCTGGACCCGGAGCAGACGATGGTGGTCATGTGCCACCACGGGAATCGCAGCCGGCAGGTCGCTATCTTTATGATGCAAAAGGGATTTTCCCGCGTAATCAATCTTGCTGGAGGGATCGATGCCTGGTCGGCAGAGGTGGACCCGACGATCCCTCGCTACTAGGGCTGTACCATGCCGGCCCGGACTTGGTTCATAACCGGTGTGGTGATATAGTTCACTACAACACTAAAAACTGATCCAGCGCCCCTCCCGACGGAGAATATCGACTCATGAACAGTTTGCGCACCGCCGTGGCGATCTCGGCCCTGATGGTCCCCTGGCTTTCCGCACCGGCGGCCGACCTGATCGAGATCTACGACATCGCCCTCACCGCCGACCCCTTGCTGAAAGAGGCGGCGGCCAATCGGATGGCGACCCTGGAGGCCAGGCCCCAGGCGATGGCGGCGCTGCTGCCCCAGATTACGGGCCAGGGCCGGGTCAGCAATATCTACACCGGCGGCGGCAATACCTTCGACCAGGTGATCACCGACCCGAACACGGGCGAGCCGACGGTGACGACGGTGACCACCGATTTCTCACAGAACACGACGCCTGCCCGTTCCTGGCAGCTGGAACTGACCCAGACCGTTTTCCGCTGGGACCAGTGGGTCACATTGAAACAGGCGGACAAGCAGCTGGCCCAGGCGGAAGCGGAATATCGGGCCGCCGAGCAGGACCTGATGGCGCGGGTGGCCCAGCGCTATTTCGACGTCCTCGCCGCCCGCGCCACGCTGAGCGCCGGCGAAGCCGCCAAGGAAGCGATCGGACGTCAGCTGGAACAGGCCGAGAAGCGTTTCGAAGTGGGCCTGATCGCCATCACGGACGTGCAGGAAGCCCAGGCCTCCTACGATTCCGCCTCGGCAGCCGTCATCGAGGCCAAGCGGACGCTTGCCGTCGCCAGGGAATTCCTGCGGGAGATCACCGGGCAATACTACGAAAGACTGGCCGACGCCGGCCCGGACACGCCGCTGATCTCGCCCAACCCCGATGACGTGGAGGCCTGGGTCGAGACCGCCTTGAAGCAGAACCTGAGCCTGGAGGCCAGCCGGCTGGCCGCGGAGATCTCCCGGGACGAGATCGGCGTGCGCAAATCCGGACATCTGCCGAGCCTGGACTTCTTCGCCCGCCGCTCGGGCAACAACAACGACGCCAACCGGCAGAACCGGCCGCAGCAGGAGGGCGCGACCATCGTCCCCGGCAAGGGCCCCGCCGACAGCCGCGACAACACCGACGTCATCGGTTTGCAGCTCAGCGTGCCCATCTACAGCGGCGGCGCGGTCCGCTCCAGGGTCAAGGAATCCGAGTTCCAGCACCAGGCGTCCCTGGAGCGCCTCGAGCGTGTGGCCCGGGAGACCGAGCGCCAGGTCAGGGACTCATTCCTCAGCGTCAACGCGGAAATCTCACGAGTGATGGCGCTGGCCAGATCCGTGGAATCCAACCAGACGGCGCTGCGGGCCACGGAAGCGGGATTCGAAGTCGGGACGCGCACCACCGTGGACGTGCTGGCGTCGCGGCAGAATCTGTTCGAGGCCCAGAGGGACTACGCCCGGAGCCGCTACACCTACCTGGTCAACGCGCTGCTGCTCAAACAGGCTGCCGGCACCCTGGGCAAGGATGACCTGGAGGAAGTGGACGGCTGGCTCAAGGAGTAGCCGCGCGGCCGCTCCACGAGCCATCCAGGAGCGGCTCGACCATATCCAGCAGCCGGCGCAATGCGCCCCGGTTCTCGCTGACGATCCGCCGGCCCCGCTCGCCCCATTGGGTACCCAGGGTCGGATCGGCCAGGAACGGCAGCACCTGGCGCACCAGTCCATCGACGTCGTCCACGATCCGGGCCGCACCGCCCTCCACCAGCTTCGTGGCCACGTCCTCGGCGTTGAAATTGTGCGGACCGGTGAGCACCGGCACACCGAGTGCAGCGGGCTCCAGCAGATTATGACCGCCGATCGGCTCGAGGCTGCCGGCGACGAACGCCACGTCCGCCGCCCCATAGAACATCAGCAATTCGCCGAGGGTATCGCCGAGGAAGACGCTGTGGCCGGGCTCGCAGGCCCGGTCCTCGCTACGCCGGACAAAGCTGAAACCGGCACGCTCCAGCAACTCCCCGACGGCGACGAATCGCTCCCGGTGACGCGGCACCAGGATCAGCAGCGCGTCCGGATACCGTG
>JASFJM010000042.1:0-14356 GCA_050122055.1 Gammaproteobacteria bacterium
ATCAGGGACTGCGTCGCATCACTCGGGCCCTGCGCATGCTGGCGGCATCCAACCCCAGTTATCGTTGCGAGAACTGCGGCTTCTCCGGGAAAGTGCTGCACTGGCAGTGCCCGACCTGCAAGAACTGGGACTCGACCCGTCCGACGGCCAGCTTCCATTTCGAGGCCAGCCTCGGCGTACCCCGTCTGGCGCGATGAAATCCGTGCAATCGCAGCGGATTTCCGGGGGTTTGCCGGAGCCCGTTCGGCTCTAGCCTGTCTGCACTGGCCGCATGGACGGCCTGGCAAACGAGGAAGGAGTCATATCATGTTGTCTGTAAGAGCCTGGCTTGCCGCCGCAAGCCTTTTCGTTACGTCCCTGGCCGCCGCCGGCCCGGTGGATATCAACACCGCCAATGCCGACCTGCTGGCCCAGGAGCTGGAAGGCATCGGTCCCGCCCGGGCCCGGGCCATCGTCGCCTATCGGGAGACGAACGGGCCGTTCAAAAGCGCGGAGGAGTTGCTGGACGTTCAGGGGGTTGGGCCCAGGGTGCTGGACATCAACCGGGAAAATATCCGGCTCGAGACCACGGCTCGCTGAGCGCCGGCGCGGGCATCCGCTCTTTTGACGCGGACCGGCGGGACCGGTATCCGGATCCCGCCGGTCCGTGATCCGTGTCATTGCCAGCGGCATGGACGGTGTGCAAGCATCTGCGGCTGCGCAGGCGGGGCGATCCGGCCCCGCTCCAAGACCGGAGACAAAACGTGCCAGACGCGATCCGATACGCCGTGTTCCCCGTTGCCGGCAAGGGCACCCGATTCCTGCCCGCGACCAAGGCCAGCCCCAAGGAGATGCTCCCGGTGGTGGACAAGCCGCTGATCCAGTACGCCGTAGAGGAGGCGATTGCAGCCGGCGCCACCAATCTGGTGTTCATCACCGGCCGTCACAAGCGAGCCATCGAAGACCATTTCGATTCGGATTTCGAGCTGGAGGAACTGCTCCGGGAGAAACACAAGCCCGACTTACTGGACATGGTCCACTCGCTGGTGCCCAAGGAGGTCAACTGCATATACCTGCGCCAGGGCGAGCCCCTGGGCCTCGGCCACGCCGTGCTATGCGCCCGGGCCGTGGTCGGCAACGAGCCATTCTTCGTACATCTGGCTGACGATCTGATCGATGCGCAGACGCCGTGTCTGGAGCAGATGCGTCAGCTCTATGAGGAGACCGGCGGCAGCATCATCGGCGTGCAACCGGTGCCGGCGGATCAGACCGACCAGTACGGTATTGTCGATGGCGAACCGGTGGATGACGGCGTCTGGCGGCTGCGCGCCATGGTCGAGAAGCCGGATCCCGCCTCTGCCCCGTCCAATCTTGCTGTGGTCGGGCGGTATATCCTCGAACCCCAGGTGTTCGACTATCTGGAGACTATCGAGCGCGGGGCCGGTGGCGAGATCCAGCTTACCGACGCGATCGCCGCGCTGCTGGCCGAGCGGCCGGTGCGGGCTTACCGTTTTGACGGATTGCGCTTTGACTGTGGCAGCAAGCTGGGTTATCTGCAGGCCACGCTGCATTTCGGCATGAAACACGAAGAGTTCGGGCCGGCGTTTTCGGATTACGTCCGGACCGAGGTGAACGCCAATTAGACTGTCCCATGCCCAGGCGGATTTCGGTCAATCCAGTTGTCGCTGGCGTGGCAGATCGTTTAGAGTAGAAATTCACCATCTTCATTCTCAGAGGGTCTGATCCATGAATCGTTTTTTGACGATGATGGCCGCCACGGCGGCATTGTGCTGGGCGGTCACTGCCGCCGCGGGCGATCCCGCTGCCGGCGAGGCGATCTATGATGAGCAGTGTGCGGATTGCCATGAGCCGGATGATTTCGAGGGCGAGAGCGCTGCCGATATCGCCGCACTCATCAGTTCCGAAGACACGGCGTCAGTACACAAGAAGAAGGCGGACATTTCCAAGCTCAGCGCGGAGGATGTGGCCAATATTGCCGCGTTCTTTGCCAAATAATTGATAGAACAGCCTCGCGCCCGGGTCCTGATCCGGGCGTCTGTCTGGGGCGATGTTCGATTTACCGGGCCGGTGACTGCGTCATCGGCCTTTTTTGTGTTTCGGCTGGTCCAAGCCCGGGGCTGCGATCCGGGCCGCCGCAAAACGGGGAATCGCCCGAAATAGGGGTCGCAATTGATCTGGATCATTTGCCTTTGACCTGCACTCGTCTAAAAAGCTATACGAGGCAAAAGGCTAGCGGCGGTTAATAAGAATCATTCCCATTCGATCTCTACGGGGCTGCATGGGGCTCCTCGGCGGTTCGGATCGTCTGGGTGGTTGTGGTGAGTTCGCAAGCTTCGATGGCATCGCCGTATCGGGGCGCTTGTTGTGGGCGTCATTCCTTAACTTGGGGACAGTCAGAATATGGAAGCTTTGAAGAACGGTAACTCCCGCCTGTTCGCGCTCCTCGCGGCATTTATCCTCGCGGTCGGCATCGCTGGATGCGACGGCGATGACGGTGATCGAGGGGCGGCAGGAACGGACGGAACAGACGGCAGCGACGGGCTGGCGTGCTGGGACCTCAATGGTAACGGCATCAAGGATTTTCCCGACGAGGACACCAATGGAGACGGCGTCATCGACGTCAATGACTGCCGCGCCGTCGGAGAGACGATCGAGATCGGTGACGGCAGCGGCCTGACCGAGGAGCAGATCGAGGAACTCGGCGGCCTGGTCGCCGATATCATCGATGTGCAGGTGGCGAGCCCACCGGTCGTGACCTTCACGGTCGAGGACGCCCATGGCAACCCGGCGCTCGGGATCACCGGAGGCGTGGCCTTCACCATTGCCAAGCTGCTCCCGGCCGCCAATGGTTTTCCTGCCTACTGGCAGAGCTATGTGAACCGTGTGGAAACGGCCAATCCGGACGCCAACACCCCCAATGTGCTTCCCCAGGCTGTACAGGCGACCACCGACGGCGGGGGTACCCTGGTCGAACTGGGCGGCGGCATGTATGAGTACACCTTTGCCACGGACATCGCCGATGTGACCGATCCCATCTCGGTGACTTACGAACCGAACCTGCCCCATCGCGTCGGCTTCGAGATCCGTCTCAGCGGCGACGCCGAGCCACTGGCGCCCGACAACCCGGTCTATGACTTCATCCCCGAGACCGGGGAGGTCCTGGAGCCGGGCTCCAACCTGATCGCCGACACCGAGAACTGCAACGCCTGCCACTATCGCTTCGATCTGCACGGCGGGCCGCGGCGCACGGTGGAATACTGCGTGACCTGTCACAACCCGGGCACCATCGATCAGGACACGGGTGAGTCGATGGATATGGGCTATATGTCCCACTCGATCCATCCGGGTCTGGAAGGCCGCGGCGTGCCGTACATCGTCTACGGCTACGGGGACTTTATCCACGACTATTCCGAAGTCACCTACCCGCAGGACATCCTTTACTGCGAAAACTGCCATGAGGCTTCCGAGGCGACGCCCGACGGTGACGCGTGGAACGAGTACGCTAACGCCCCGTCCTGCGGCGGTTGCCACGCGACCGGCCTGGTCGCCCTGGATCCGGATCCGGTGACCGGCGTGCCGGCCTATCAGTTCGACCATGGCGCGGCCGGTTCCGATGGCGGCTTCGACGTCGTCGCCCCCGACGGCACCTGCGTGACCTGCCACCTGGGCGCCATCCAGAGCGCCGGACCGGCCCTGGCCATGCACAGCACCGTTGATGGCAGTGATCGGTTCCGGGACGAGTTGGGTGATAACTTCGTCTACACCATCCTCAGCGCTACGGACACGGCGGGCGGCAAGATCGAGCCGGGCGATACGCCCCGGATCACCTTCCGCGTCGACAAACCCGATGGCACAGCCTGGGATATCCTGAACGACCCGGAGATCACAGCGCTGAACCTGTACGTGTCCTGGGCCACAGCCGATATCTACAACGGTCTGGAAGACGGCACCACCTGGGGCCTCAGAGACAACGGTGGTGGCACGGAGGTCGTCGAAGAACCGGGTTATCCGCACCGCATGTACCTCGCGGCTATCCAGGCCTCTGCCAGCCTGGTGCAGAACCAGGATGGCAGTTACACCGTCGATCATTTCGCACCGGTGCCGCTGGACTTCACGGGTGACGTGATGATTGCGCTGGGCGGCCGTCAGCAGTTCACTGCGACTGATAATGATGGCGTGACGGACTTCTTCCGGGCCTATCCTGTCAGCGCGGTCTACTATCCTGACAGCCCGCGGGCTTTCCAGGTCGACAGCGACAATTGCAACGACTGTCACGAGAAGCTGGCGTTCCATGGCGGCAACAGGGCCGGGGACTACGAGATCTGCCTGGTCTGCCACAACGCTGACCTGCAGATCCAGGATGGAGAGCTTCCGGTGGAGGGCTTCCAGTTCGGATACATGGTCCACAACATCCATATCGCCAGCTCGACGTGGGCGGGTGGCCTGTATGACGGGGTGACCTATCCGATCGCGGATGCCGAGGGCGGCACGGCCGTTTGCGAAGCCTGCCATATCTCTGGCGGCTACAATGTAGCCCGGGCGACGGCGCGTGCCGTCAGCACCGGAGGCAACCTCGCCGGCGACGACCTGGGCAACAACACCTGGCTCGACGACATCGCGACCACGCCGACGTCCGCGGCCTGCGGTACCTGTCACACGAGTTCATCGGCGGTGGGACACTTCGCGTCCAACGCCGGCCAGGTGGGTGTGCAGAAAGACACCATCATCGGCGCCACGCCGGGTGTGGGTGGATTGCCGAATGGTCAGGAAGCCTGTGCGGTCTGCCATGGTCCGGGGAATACGTTTGACACGACCCTGTACCACGTCACCCCTCACGAGTAACAACCACAACCGGGGCGCCCGCAATGGGCGCCCCATTTTGAACCGCTTTCGGGCCGGGATTCTCCCGGCCCGTTTTCTTATCGGAGCTTCGTCCGTCAAGGTGCCGCAGGTTGTCAGTTTTCGCTTCGCCAGGGCTGCGGCCGGCTTCTGCATTTTGCTGAGCGGGAGATTGACCCGCGCCGGTTTCGTGTAGGATACGGATGTAGTAAATTCATGACGCAGCCCGCGTCCTGAATCCGCGGCGAGAGGAACTTATGAGATCGCTTTGTCACCCGGCCTCCATCGTCTGTTTTCTCTCGCTATTGATCATCCCTTCCGCGCTCGTCGCCCAAGAGGAAGCGGGCGAGATGCAGGGGGATGAATACAGCATCCAGGGCGCGAATACCTGCCTGGGCTGCCACGCCGACGAAGTGACCGCGGCTATCTTCACCACCAAACATGCTCAACGCGCCGATGGCCGCACGCCGTTCGGCGACGGCAATACCCAATGCGAGGCCTGTCACGGTCCCGGTGGCGAGCACATCAAGCGGCTCAAGCGGGGCGTGTCGGCCAAAGACCGGCCTTCCATGCCTTATTGGGGGTCCGCGAGCACCGCCAGCACCGCCGAACACAACCAGCAGTGCATGAATTGTCATCAGCAGCAGGTCGGTCTGCACTGGGCGGGCAGCGCTCATGACGTGGAAGAGACCAACTGCGCCGACTGCCACAATATCCATGCCACCCACCAGGCGGTGCTCCGCCCCGAGACCCAGGCTCAGGTCTGCTACACCTGCCATCTCGAGCAGAAGGCCAATGCACAGAAGCCCTACGCTCATCCGATCCGTTTCGGCCGCATGGCCTGTACCGACTGTCACAATCCCCACGGGTCGGCCTCGGAATACGCCCTGGTCCGCACCACCCTCAACGACACCTGCTACAGCTGTCACCAGGACAAACGCGGGCCCCTGCTCTGGGAGCACGCCCCGGTGGCGGAGGATTGCAGCAATTGCCACGAGCCCCACGGCACCATCCATGCGGGCATGCTCAAGCGGACCGCGCCCTTGTTGTGTCAGAGCTGTCATTCCCAGGCCGGGCATCCCAGCATCCCCTACACTTCGGCGGGTCTGGCGGGCAGTTCGACGCCCTCTCAGTATCTGCTCAGCGGCAGCTGTATGAACTGTCACAGCCAGGTGCACGGATCCAACCATCCCTCCGGCGCGAATCTGATGAGGTAGCGGCATGAACAGCCCAGCCCCCGAACAGCGAGTCAACAGCCGGATCGTTCCCCGGGCGGGACGCCTGACGGCCATGCTGGTCACCGCGTCCCTCACCGCAGCCGCCGGCGCCGCCGAGACCGCCGATCCCGACACCTCCACCTGGAGCTGCGAGTTCTGCCAGTTCAGCGAGGGCTGGACCGGCAGCATCGGTGCCCGGGCCGGATATGTCACCGACGGCGAGACGGCATTCGGCCGCTATACCGGTTACGACAACAGCGGCGCCGTCGGCGGCATCTCCCCGCAGATCGTTTACTGGGGCGATTCTGGTTACATGGTCACCGCGGACGGCTTCGGCTTCAGCCAGGAGTCCTTCGACTTCGACATCGAAGCAGGGCGCCAGGGCAAGTGGATGGTCAACCTGGGCTATGACCGGCTCCCCTATCGTTACCTGCTGGAATCGACCCAGACCATCTACCGCCCGTTGGGCGACACCCCGCTGCGGCTGCCCGACGGCTGGGTCCGGGCCGGCGGCACCGGCGGCATGACCAATCTGGCCAGTGACTTGCGCGGCTTCGATCCGGGCTGGGACCGGGAGACCCTGGATCTGGGCGCCGAGTATCTGTTCAGCCCCAACCTCACCTTCGATGTGGACTGGCGCTACCAGACCAAGGAAGGGAAGGGCCAGACCTGGGGTACCTTCCTGGGCGGTGCCGCCGAACTGATCAAGCCGCTGAACTACGAGACCAACGAGGTCGAAGGCGGGATCAACTACACCGCCGAGCGCTGGCAGGTGCGGCTCGCCTATCTCGGTTCCTGGTTCAGCAACAAGGATCTGAGCCTGCAGTGGGAGAATGCGTTCACCGGCCCCGACAACGGCCGCATGGCCCAGGCGCCGGACAACAAGTCCTACAATGTCAGCCTCTCCGGTGCATTCAGCATCACGCCGCGCACGGTCGCCTCCGGTACCGTGTCAATGGGGCAGACCGAGCAGGACGACACGTTCCTGCCTTACACGATCAACCCGGCCCTGGCCGGCACCCCGCTGCCGAGGAGTTCCTTCGACGGCCAGGTGGATCTGACCCAGTACAGCCTGCGTGTGACCTCAGCCGAGTGGTCGCGGCTGCGTCTGACCGGTGACTTCCGCTACAACGAGCGCGACAACAAGAGTTCCCGTGACAGCTACGACTACGTGCTGGCGGACAATATCGACGGCGGCGTATCGGTGGAGAATCTGCCCTACGGCTTCAAGGACACGGACTTCGATCTGGCGGCCGACTACCGCATCGCCCGCCGCGTAAAGGGCTCGGTCGGTTACGACTACGACAAGATCGAGCGCAATCTTCAGGAGGTCAACGAGAACGAGGAAGACACCTTCTGGGCCAAGCTGCGGATCAAGCCGTCCAACGCTATCGATATCGACATCAAGGGCCAGACCGCCAGCCGCGACGGCTCGACCTATCGTCAGGTGGGCGGGCTCAAGCTGGAGCAGAATCCCCTGCTGCGCAAGTACAACATGGCGGATCGCGACCGGGACGGCGCGGAGGTCCGGCTGCAGGCGCGGCCGTCGGAGAGATTCAGTTTCGGGATCCAGCTGGATACCTGGACCGAGGACTACAAGAATTCCGAGGTCGGTCTCACCGATGCCGACCGGGACGCCATCTCCGCCGACGCCAGCTATGCGTTCTCCGATGACATGCATCTTTTCGCCGGTCTCTCCAGCGAGCAGGCGACATTCAAACAGCGTGGTGCGCAAAGCAACGTGGATCCCAACACCGCACCTCCCAACTGGCGTGCGAAAAACAAGGATGACTTCGATTCTGCGACCGTCGGTTTCCGCTGGGACAACATCGCTCAGCGTTGGGGTCTGGAGCTGGATTACACCTACGCCGAGTCCCAGGGCAGCACCAGCATGGGCGAGCTCGCGGCCGGGAGCGGTTTCCCCGATTTCCGCTCTGAGCGGAACACCGCCCGGCTCGACGTGACCTACGAACTGAGCCCGCGGATGCAGCTGCGCGGCGGCTGGCTCTATGAGCGCTATCGCAGCAGCGACTGGCATGTGGACGGGACGGCGCCCGATACCCTGAGCAGTGTCCTGACCTGGGGCGCCGCCGCCGCGGACTATGAGGTGAGCGTGGTGGGTGTTTCGTTCACGTACCGGCTGGATCTGCCCAGGCCCCCGCTGGAGTACTGAACTCCTGACCGTTGCGGTAAGGGGTGATGTCGGCGCCCCTGTTTCGTTGTCCTGCCGGACGCCCTCAGGGCATTCCCATCGGATCGTTCCGGGGCCAGTCCGAGGCGTCGATCACGTCCTTGTAACTGTGCCAGGTTGCGTGGCCCAGCAACGGGAACAGCACGATCAGGCCGACGAAACCGGTGGCGAAGCCGATCAGCACGCTTAGCACCAGGATACTCATCCATACGATCATGGCCGGTTTGTTTCTCAGGACCGCATTGACGCTGGTCACCACAGCGGTGACGGTGTCGGTCTGACGGTCGGTGATCATCGGCAGGCTGAAGGCGCTGGCGGCAAACGTGATAGTGGCGAACACGGCACCGATCGCCGAGCCGATGCCCAGGAACGTCGCCAACTGACTCCAATCCGGTTCCGACTCCACCGGGAAGAACACGTGCACCATGGAACCCGACCGGGCCCAGATCAGGAATACCACCATCAGCACCAGGGCATAGATGGCGCAATTGCCGAGCTGACGCCGGCCTTCGGCAATGCTGCGCCGGAAAGACGGTGGGCGGCCGCGGTCGAGGCGCCAGCTGATCGTATACAGGGCGACCGCCAGCAGCGGGCCGATCAGCACGAAGCCCGACAACAGTGTCAGCAACATGACCAGGCTGCCGAGCGAGTAGGCGATCAGGCTAACGGTCAGGGAGAGCACGAATACGACCAGTCCCCAGCTCAGGCTCTGGCGCCAGGCGGCGCGCAGGTCTTTCCAGCCGGCCGCCAGCCAGCCGAATGGTGCCGTGGCGGGCACGCGGCGGCACGGTGCCAGGAACGGCATCGGTTCGGGCTCCGGCGAATCCGGGTTTGTCAGATCGGTCTCGCTCATGACTCTGCTTCCCCCAACAAGGCCGGTCACAGGATACCCCAGGGAGCCGGGATGCCGGCTCACCCGGCGACGCGATCAATCCTGTGCGTACCCGATGGTCTTCAATGCCTCCTCGATCTCGTCGAGGATCCGCGGATCGTCGATGGTCGCCGGCATCTTGTATTCCTTGCTGTCGGCGATGTTACGCATGATACCGCGCAGGACCTTGCCGGAGCGGGTCTTGGGCAGACGCTGGACCACGGAGACTTTCTTGAACGAGGCGACCGGCCCGATCTTCTCCCGGATCATGGCCACCAGTTCGGCCTTGATCTCATCTTCGGAGCGGTCCACGTCGGACTTGAGCACCACCAGTCCCACCGGCAATTCGCCCTTGAGATCGTCCGCCACGCCGATGACCGCCGCTTCCGCCACATCCGGATGGGACGCCAGGACTTCTTCCATCCCGCCCGTGGACAGCCTGTGGCCGGCGGTATTGATGATGTCGTCGATCCGGCTCATCACCCACAGATAACCGTCTCCGTCCCGATATCCCGCGTCACCGGTCAGGTACCAGCCTTCGTGGGTCGCCAGGTAGGAATCGATAAAGCGATCGTCGTTGTTCCACAGGGTGGTCAGGGTGCCCGGCGGCAGGGGCAGGCGGATCATGATGCTGCCGATCTCGCCGTCGGCCACTTCGATGCCGTCGTTGTTCAGCACCCGGACGTCGTAGCCCGGCACGGAGCAGGTGGGCGAGCCGGGCCTGATCGGCAATTGCTCCAGGCCGATGCAGTTGGCGGCGATGGGCCAGCCGGTCTCGGTCTGCCACCAGTGGTCGATGACCGGGACGCCGAGCATCTTTCCGGCCCAGTCCAGCGTATCCGGATCACAGCGTTCGCCGGCCAGGAACAGGGCCTTGAGATGGCTCAGATCGTAGCGCTTGACGTGCTCGCCGTGTGAGTCCTCGCGCTTGATGGCCCGGAAGGCGGTCGGGGCGGTGAACATCACGCGCACCTTGTGTTCGGCGATAACGCGCCAGAAGGCGCCCGGGTCCGGGGTGCCCACCGGTTTGCCTTCGAACAGCACGGTGGTGCAGCCGTAAAAAAGCGGCCCATAGACGATGTAGGAATGACCCACGACCCAACCCACGTCCGAGGCCGCCCAGAAGACATCGCCGGGCTCGACGCCATAGATGTATTCCATGCTCCAGGTCAGCGCGACAGCGTGGCCGCCGTGGTCGCGCACCACGCCTTTGGGCTGGCCCGTCGTCCCCGACGTATAGAGGATATAGAGGGGATCGGTGGCGGCGACCGGGACGCAGGAGACCGGTTCTGCGGCCCCGACCGCATCGCTCCAGTCCAGATCGCGCCCCGCCGTCATCGGTGCTTCGCACTGGGGTCGCTGCAGGATCATGCAGTGATCGGGCTTGTGGGCGGCGATCTCCAGCGCCTCATCGAGGAGCGGTTTGTAGGGGATGACCTTGCTGACCTCGATCCCGCAGGAGGCCGAGAGCACGACTTTCGGCTTGGCGTCGTCGATGCGGGTGGCCAGCTCGCGGGCGGCAAAGCCACCGAACACCACGGAATGGATGGCGCCGATGCGGGCGCAGGCCAGCATGGCCATCACCGTCTCCGGCACCATGGGCATATAGATGATCACCCGGTCGCCTTTTTCGACACCCATGGCCCGCAGGGCCCCGGCGACCCGGGCGACCTTGTCCTGCATCTCCAGATAGGTGAACCGGGCCTTGGTGTCGGTGACCGGGCTGTCATAGATCAGGGCTACACGAGAGCCCTGTCCGGCCGCCACATGACGGTCGATGGCGTTGTAGCAGGTATTGAGTTCGCCGCCGGCGAACCAGCGGTAAAACGGCGGGCGGGAATCGTCCAGCACCCTGTCCCAGGGCTTGATCCAGTCCACCGCGGCCGCCGCATCGCCCCAGAACCCCTGCGGATCGTCCAGTGAACGCTTATAGCTTGCCTGGTAACCCATGGTCGCCATCCCCCATCCGGTCTCGACACAAAACGCCTCCCGCCTAGGCTAGCGGGCGGGAACGGAGGGGCAAATCCGACCTTGGTCTATCGGCCGGGTGGCAGTGGGCGGAGGAGAGGGGTCAACGGCGCAGGCGCCAGGGTGAGACGAGCCGGTCAGACCGGTTCACCGATACCGGGGGGGAGATGGCACGAAGAGTACCGATCCTCCCGGCCCGCCTCACCCTGGCACCCGCGGACGCGGATCAGGCGGCACCGCCAGCGGTGGCGACAAACATCAAAACGACGAAGGCTACGAGCAGGAATCTGTACATCGGGCTGCTCCCAGGTGGCTGCGATGGAGGAGATACTAGAGATCGGCCGCCCCCCCGTATTGGCACCGCAGGTCATGGTCTTTGCAGATCGCCGCAGCTCTCGAGCGAGCGGGGCGCTGTCATGCCCGACCTGCCTCCGATATCATTGAGCTCCGGCCCGCACGCTAATCATCGGAAAAGAGAGAGGAGGCGTTACGTGAATGCCAGGATGTCAGGCCTGTGTGTGTTTCTGCTGCTGAGCGCGCCCGCGACGGCCGATCAGCTGGACCAGCGCGCCCAGGCCA
The DNA here is from genome assembly GCA_050122055.1 of Gammaproteobacteria bacterium. Classification (GTDB taxonomy): domain Bacteria; phylum Pseudomonadota; class Gammaproteobacteria; order Steroidobacterales; family XN24; genus CAMYOC01. The sequence goes on from JASFJM010000042.1 coordinate 11,666, forward strand.
GCCGCGAAGCTGTTCAGGCGTTTGCCCAATCGCTCAAGGGCGAGCTCAAGTCCGCGATGCAGAGCGGAGGTCCCGTTGAGGCCATTTCGGTCTGCGCGGTCGAAGCGCCCCGGATCGCCTCCGAGATGTCGGAGCAGAAAGGTTGGCGGATCGGCAGGACCAGCCTGAAGACACGAAATCCCGGCAATGAGCCGGATGCGTGGGAGCGGGGCGTCCTCGAACAGTTCGAGGCCCGCAAGGCCGCCGGCGAGACCCCCGGGACGATCGAACACGCGGAGATCGTCGACGATCAGGGTGTTCGCCAGTTCCGCTACATGAAGGCCATCCCCACCCAGGAAGTCTGTCTGACCTGTCACGGGTCGCAGATCGCCGCGCCAGTCATGGACAAGATCGAATCCGTTTACCCGGATGACGAGGCCCGGGGTTTCGAATCGGGCGACATACGGGGCGCCTTCACGGTGACGCAGCCCATGTGAGCCCGGCCCCGGAGGTGGCCGATGCGGCGCTTGTGCGGCGTTTGTCGGCGCAAGGATCGGCCACCGGGTTTCGGCGCTGACGAGCGCCGAGCGTCGTGGGCTCAGAAACGGGAGAGTCCAATTCTTTGCAGGCTGAAGCCCCTGGAGGCGTTGGCCACGCTGCGGGCGGTCAACCGTGAACGTGGCGGCGGTGCTCAGCCAGGCCCATCGACCCCAACATCGCAATCATTACCAGACCCACGCTACCGCCGCCGCCTCCCCCTGAAGCCGCGGGGGCCGGCGGAGCCGGCGGTGGCGGAGCGGGCGGTGGCGGAGCGGGCGGTGGCGGATTGATATCCAGGCAGGCGCCGTTTGCGGCGGCGGGTCCCTCCGACGCGTCGGCGTCGTTGCAGTCCTGTTGGCCGTCCGTGCTCTGGCAGCCAGGGGGGCGTTGAACGTTGAGTCCCCACGCCGCGTAACCATCGCCGTCGGCATCGCGACAGGTGCCGGTGGCGGCCTGGCCCTGCTCGATGAGTCGGGCGCCGGAGACAGCATAGACCGAGTAAATATCGTCCATGGGCACCTTCAGCCGCCCGAAACCCGATTCGCCCCAGTCCTCGCCATAGCTGTTCTTGAGGATCCAGATGGTCTGGTTGTCCAACGGGTCCCGGTCGAAGCCGACCAGGACCATGTAATGCCACCAGTCCCGGACACCGAAGGTCAGCGGCCCGTATTGGATTAGCGCGAGCTTTATCGCGTTGTCGCCCAGATCCAGGGGGATCTTGGTGACGCCGGCCAGGTGGGCGATGATAGTCGGGTCGGCGCAGCGCTGGATGCAGGAGCTGGGCTGGCCCTGGTACGGGAAGCACAGCTCCGACACCAGTTCGTTGGCGACGATATAGTCCAGCGCAACGTCGATATGGCCGCCGTCGCAGTCACCCCCGCCGCTGCAGGAAAGCAGATCCTGTTCGGACAGGTCGACGTCCCGGTGCCGGTTCAACGACAGGTTGATTATGGCTTCGAGCATACCGACCGGGGCGTGCGCCCAGCAATCCGAGCAGGCCTGCTCCGTGACCGGGGTCATCCAACCGCCGCCGGTCGGGTCGCCGTCGTAGTAGGGCGAACCGGGTTCATTGGCCAGATGTTTCTCCCGCCAGTCGAAGCGACTCACCGGTCCGCTGCCGCCTCCGTTCCCGCTCTCGCCCGAATCCGGCAGGGCAAAGACGCCGCCGACGTAGTACTCGAAACCATGCAGGATCGGCACGCGGCCCCCGGCGGAGCGGGTCTTCTTTTCCTCGAAAGACATCCGCGAAAAGCTCGTCTCGCCGGCCTGCCAGCCCAGCTCCAGGGCCGCGATCTGCTCGTTGATGCGCGCAACGGTGGCTTCGGCCTGGGCTGCGCGGATCTGTTCCTGGCCCCCGGCCAGATCGTCCAGCGGCGCGTCGGGCTGGCGGCGGGTTTCCAGCCGGTCCAGTTCCAGCGTCGCGCCCTCGACAGTGATATTCAGCCGGTGCGGGGTCACGGCGTCGAGCAGGCAGGTCTCGCGGCAAACGCCGTCCAGCGGGATCTCGCTGGCCCCGGTGAGCAACAGGTAGAACTCGCCGACCAGGTGTTCCCGGAGCTGAGCGTCCAGCAGGGTGATGCGTATGGACCCCCTTGGAGCCACCAGGGTCAGCCGCCCGTAAATGGCTGCGGCGGCGATGGGACCGATCCCTTCGATGGGGATGGCGTCATCCTGCACCAGATACACATCGAGCGGTCGGAGCGAGGCTTCAGTGGCTGGCACCACACCCTGGTCCAGCCAATATTGAAGATGCTCGACGGGATCGACCGGAGGCGCTGCTGCCAGAACCCCACAGTGGAGGATCGCCGCTAGACCGATGCGGATGCCCCCCCCCACCGAGTTTCTGTTCTGGCGTTTCATGCGCCTGAGACCACGGCCAACAGGTGGGGCCCGTTTTCGCCGTGGCCGGCTCCTTGCTTGTCTATTTAAAGTCTAGACCCGGGCAGGATGGTCGGCCAGGGACCCAGGCTCCGTGGATCGCGCCGGTTATCAGCTTGAGCCGGTTGCCGGTTTGAGGCGCCTGAATAAGAACGGGCCGCACTGGGCGGCCCGTCTAACAAGCTGATTTTCCGAGCTTATCTGGCTCCCCGGGGCGGACTCGAACCACCGACCAATTGATTAACAGTCAACCGCTCTACCAACTGAGCTACCGGGGAAAAATCTGTGCCGTCT
>JASFJM010000043.1:0-14096 GCA_050122055.1 Gammaproteobacteria bacterium
ATTCCCGGCCTGCGACCGGGTTGGCTGGCACGGTAACTTCTCCGTGGTGGGGATGGGCACGGAGGCCTGCTCCGCCCCGCGGGCGGGCCCCGGGCGCCCGCATCGCCCAGGGACGGGCGAGGGCGCAGGGGCCCGCGCCCGCATCTGGTGGCCTGCCACCGGGCGTGGTATACCGGACGCCCGCGCCCCTGCCCCTATAATAAGCAGCAGCCAGGGACGCGAAGATCCCGAGTCGAGCGAGGAGTCCCACTTGCCGGTCACGCTTCCCGACGCACACGGCATCGCCGCCCTGATCCTTACGGTCTTTGCGCTGATCCTGTTCTCCCGCGACCGGATCCCGCTGGAGACCTCGTGTCTGCTGATCCTGGCGCTGCTGGTGGTCGGGTTCCAGCTCTTCCCCTACACCCATGACGGCGCCCGGGTCCGGGCGACGGATTTCTTCAGCGGTTTCGGTCATGAGGCCCTGGTCACCATCGCCTGCCTGATGATCCTGGGTAAAGGTCTGGAGAAGACCGGTGCCCTGCAACCGGTGGCGGTGGTCGTCGGTCGCGCGTGGGGTTCGCGCCCCAAGCTGGCCATGGTCGTGACCCTGGTCGTCTGCGCCGTGCTGAGCGGATTCCTCAACAACACGCCCATCGTGATCATGCTGTTGCCGATCATGATCACCGTATCGCTGCGGACCCGTATCGCCTCGTCCAGGATCCTGATGCCGATCGGTCTGGCGACGACCCTGGGCGGCATGGGTACCGCCATCGGGACATCCACCAATCTGCTGGTGATCTCGGTGGCAGCCGATCTCGGCATGCGCCGTTTCGAGATGTTCGATTTCACCCTGCCGGCCGCGATCGTCGGGAGTGTGGGCATCCTCTACCTGTGGCTGATCGCACCCCGGCTGCTGCCAGACCGGGAGCCACCGATGGCCGACACCTCGCCGCGAATCTTCAAGGCGATGCTGTTCGTGACCCGGGACAGCTTCGCCTTCGGCAAGACTCTGGCGGAGATACGCGAACGGACCGAAAAGCGGATGACCATCAATCGCGTACAGCGGGCCGACGGACTGTATGTGGCGAAGCTGCCCTCGCTGGTCCTGCAGGAGGGTGACCGCCTGATGGTGGCGGATACCCGCGAGAATCTGAAAGAGTTCGAGACCCTGCTCGGCGTGAGTATGCACGATGCCACCGATCTCGAAGACGGGAGCGGGGTGGACCTGCCGACGCCGGGCGCGGGACAGCAGCTGGCGGAGGTGGTGGTCACCACCGGCTCGCCCCTGCATCAGCGCACCCTGAACACCGCGCAATTCCGCGCCCGATATTCCCTGCTTCCGCTGGCGATCCATCGACCCCGCACCGCACCCGGAGAGGTCACCGGCGACTTCGATGACGTGCTCTTGCGGGCCGGCGACGTGATCCTCGTCCAGGGCAGCAGCCAGCACATCGCGGAGTTGAAACGCAGCGGCAACATGCTGGTGCTCGACGGCACCATGGACCTGCCACACACGCGGCTGGCGCCCAGGGCCCTCGGCATCATGATGGCGGTAGTGGTGATGGCAGGCACCGGCATCCTGCCGATCTTCACCAGCGCGGTGCTGGGCGCCACCGTGATGTTGCTGTCCCGTTGTCTGGGCTGGCGCGACGCCCTTTCCTCCCTGACCGCCTCGGTGGTCTTGATCATCGTCACCAGTCTTGCGCTGGGCCACGCTATCCTCAGCACCGGCGTGGACGTCTTCCTGGCGCAGTTGTTCGTCGCCGCCACCCAGGGCCTGTCCTCGACCATGATACTCAGCGGTCTGATCCTGCTGCTTGCGGTGCTGACCAACGTTGTGTCGAACAACGCGGCGGCGGTGATCGGCACGCCCATCGCTCTCAATATCGCCCAACAGCTGTCTCTGCCGCCGGAGCCGTTCGTGCTCGCGGTCCTGTTCGGCGCCAATATGAGCTTCGCCACGCCGATCGGCTATCAGACCAATCTGCTGGTCTACAGCGCCGGTGGCTACCGGTTCTCGGATTTCCTGCGCGCCGGCATACCGCTGAGCATCATCACCTGGATCGGCTTCTCGCTGGTGCTATCGGTGATGTATCAGCTGTAGCCCGGGTGCCGGCTGCCGGCCAGCAGGCCCGCTTCCGGGTATTCCCGGCGGCCCGGGAACGACCACCTGATAAGGCTTGACGCCCGGAGGGTGGTCGGTAAGATGAAACCCGACATGAACACCAGCACCGACACGACTGCCCCCGCGCGCCACTGGTGGTGGCCCGCCGCCCTGGGAAGGGTACGGGCTCGCGGCTGATCGTCCGGTTACGCTGAAGAGAACGAACCCATCCCGCGGAAGCCGGGGATGGGTTTTTTCTTGACCTCCCTGGCGCCGGGATAACGAGGGAGGCCCATGGAACCACCATTCGACATCGCTGCCGATCTGGATACGCCGGTCTCGGCCTATCTCAAGCTGCGGCCGTTCCAGCCCCGCTTCCTGCTGGAGAGCGTGGAAGGCGGCGAGCGAGTGGGGCGGTATTCCTTCCTCGGCTTCGGTGACTCGCTCGAAGTTGTGCTGGATGCGGACGGGTTCCGCATCGGCGACGAGCTGCATCAGCGTCCAGAGGATCAGGAAGAACTGCTGGACCGGATGCGCCAGGCGCTCGCCCGGGCGCCGCGGCTGTCCCCGGACGCCCCCGAACTGCCGTTCCACGGAGGCCTGGTCGGGGCGTCCGCCTATGACATCGTGCGGTTTTTCGAGCGCCTCCCGCGTCATGCCCAGGTCGTCGATCCGGTGCCCGAGGCGGTGTGGATGGCGCCAGCCAGCGTCCTGGTCTTCGACCATCTGACACGGCGCGCGGCGCTCCTGCATGCGGGGTCAGAGAGCGAGCGCCAGGCCGTCAGGCGGGATGTCATCCGGGCCCTGCAGGGCGGGATACCGGCGCGCCGCCGCGGCGATTTCGCGCCACCCGAGGCGAGCATGAGCGGCGAAGAGTTCCGCGCCGCGGTGAAGGCGGCCAAACAGAATATCGCCGCCGGCGACGTCTACCAGCTGGTGCTGTCCATATGTTTTTCCGGCGAGTGCACGCTGGAGCCATTCGAGGCGTACCGGGCGCTACGGCTCCTCAATCCCTCTCCATACATGTACTTCATCGAGTTTGGCGGCGGCGCCATCGCCGGCTCGTCCCCCGAGGCGTTGGTGCGTCTCCATGGCCGCAAGGCCGCGCTGCGGCCGATCGCCGGCACACGGCCCCGGGGCGCAACGCCGGAGCAGGACCGGAATCACGAGCGGGAATTGCTGGCGGATCCCAAGGAGGCCGCCGAGCACGTCATGCTGGTGGACCTGGCCCGCAACGATCTCGGTCGCGTGGGTGTGCCGGGCACCATCCGGGTAGACCCGAGCCGGGCGGTAGAACGCTACAGTCATGTCATGCATCTGGTCAGCGGTGTCGTGGGCGAACTTGAGTCCGGCCACGACGCCATGGACCTGTTCGCAGCGGCCTTCCCCGCCGGCACCCTGGTCGGGGCGCCGAAGGTCAGGGCGATGGAGCTGATCGAGGAGTACGAACCGACCCGCCGCGGTTTCTACGCCGGCACCATCGGCTATTTCGACGTCGACGGCGGCATGGACCAGGCGATCGCCATCCGCACCCTGGTGTTCGGTGGTGGCCGCTACAGTTTTCAGGCCGGCGCCGGCATCGTCGCCGACAGCACGCCGGAAAACGAACTGGCGGAGGTGCTGGCGAAAAGCGCGATCCTGCGGCAGGCTCTGGAGATTGCGAGGGACGGCCTGTGAATCCACGCATCCTGCTGATCGACAACTATGACTCGTTCACCTTCAACCTGGTGCAGGGCTTCCGCATCCTGGGCGCTGACGTCCGGGTGTTCCGCAACGACCAGATCACCGTCGATCAGGCCCTCGCCGAGGACGTGACTCACGTCGTGATTTCGCCCGGCCCCGGTGATCCCGGCGACGCCGGCGTCTCCATGGACGTGATCCGGGGTTTCGCAGGACGCGTGCCGGTTCTGGGGGTCTGTCTCGGCCATCAGTCCCTGGTGGCTGCTTTCGGTGGCAGCATCATCCGGGCGGGCGTGCTAATGCACGGCAAGACCTCGGAGGTGTTCCACGACGGCAGGGGCCTGTTCGCCAGCCTGCCACAGCCGTTGCAGGCCGGACGCTATCATTCCCTGGCCGCCCGGCGCGAAGATCTGCCGGAGAATTTTGTGGTGAGCGCCCGCACAGCCGACGGAGAGATCATGGGAGTCCGCGACGAGCGTCTGGTGCTGGAGGGCGTGCAATTCCATCCCGAGAGCGTGCTGACCCCTGACGGTCAGACCCTGTTGGGGAATTTCCTCGCCATGGATATGGCCGGCACGGGCGACCTCGATGAACGCCGCGCCTAAGGCCCTGCTGGAAAAGCTGCTGGACGGCACCGATCTGGATCGGCAGGAGGCCGGTGAATTACTGGGGATCCTGACCGACAGCGAGTGTCCGCCGGCGATGGCGGGCGCGCTGCTGGCCGCCCTGCGGGCCAAGGGCGAGACGCCGGACGAGATCCTGGGGCTCGCCGAAGCGATGCGTGGCCTCGCGCGGCGGCCGCACCTGGACGCCACCGCCGGGCTCACCGACGTGGTCGGAACCGGCGGTGACGGGTCCGGCAGTCTCAATATCTCCACCGGCACCGCGCTGCTGGCCGCCGCCTGCGGAGTGCCCGTGGTCAAACACGGCAACCGGTCCATCTCCAGCCGGAGCGGCAGCGCCGACGCGCTGGAGTCCCTGGGTCTCCAGCTGCCCCTGGACGAGGAGGCGGCCGCGACCTGCCTGGCCCGGACCGGTTTCACGTTCCTGTTCGCCCCGTACTACCACCCGGCCATGAAGCATCTGGCCCCGGTCCGGGGCGCGCTGGGCGTCCGCACCGTGTTCAATATCCTCGGTCCACTGACCAATCCGGCCAGCCCGGCATTCAACCTGATCGGTGCCTACAGTCCGGAGATGGCGGAATTGATGGCCGAGGCGCTGGCCGGTGCCGGGATCGAGCGGGCGTTCGTCGTCCACGGTGAGCCGGGCTGGGACGAGGCCACTCCGGTCGGGCCGTTCCTGTTGTTCGACGTCCGCCCCGGCGCCGTCGAGCGTACCGTCCGCGATCCGACAGAATGGGGCCTGCCCCGCTGTAGCGAGGAAGATCTCAAGGGCGGCGATGCCGAACACAACGCCGGCAGGTTGCGGGCGGTGTTGCGCGGCGAGGAGCAGGGACCGCATCGGGATGCCCTGATGCTGGGGGCGGCGCTGGTGCTGGAATTGACGGGCCGAAGCCAGACGCCGGTCGAGGGTATCGCCGCCGCGGCGGCCGCGCTGGACAGCGGTCGTGGCGCCGCGCTCCTGGAGGCCATCGCGGATACAGGACAGGAGCTGGCCGGGAGATGAGCGCGGGCGAAGATTTCCTCGCGGTCATGGCCGACGCATCCGCCCGACGGGCCCGGGCCCTGCTGGCAGAGGCCGGCGGTGAGGCGACATTGCTGGAACGGGCCCGCGATCAGATTGCACCGCCGCCCCTCAGGCTGCAGGCAGGCCGCTTCGAGATCATCGCCGAGATCAAGCTGCGATCCCCGGCCGCGGGCGCGCTGGCGGAGGCCGGTGAGGATCTGGAAGCCCGCGCGGACCGCTATGGGGCGGCCGGAGCCTGTGCCGTCTCGGTGCTCACGGAACCCGAGCGTTTCGGAGGCAGTCTGGATCATCTCGAGCGCGTCGCGCGGGCCCTCGATGGGCGAGCGATCCCGGTCATGGCCAAGGACTTCCTGGTCCATCCGGCGCAGATCTCTGCCGCCCGGGCAGCGGGCGCCGCCGGGGTGCTGCTGATCGTAACCATGCTCGATGATGCCCAGTGCGCCAGCATGCTGGCGCGGGCGGAGGAGCTGGGCATGTTCGTCCTGATGGAGGCCTTTGACGCCCATGACCTGGCGCGGGCCGGCGCGCTGCTCGGAGAGCGGTCGGAAGACCGGCCACCGGTCATGGTCGGTCTCAACAGTCGCGATCTACGCAGTCTCGAGGTGGATCCCGAGCGCCTGATCCGTCTCGCAGACCGTTTCCCGGCCGGCTGGCCGCGGGTCGCCGAGAGCGGCATCTCGACACCCGAACAGGCCGCGGCCATGGCGGCCGCCGGTTACGACGCCGGGCTGGTGGGGACCGCGCTGATGCGGTCCCGGGCTCCGGAGAAGCTGATCTCTTTGCTGCGCGAAGCGGGCAGCGGCGCCCGGGCGGTCGGGCTTTGAAGATCAGGATCAAGATCTGCGGCCTGACCAGCGCGGATGCCGTCCGGGCGGCCGTGGAGGCCGGGGCCGATTCCCTGGGGTTCGTGTTCGCCGACTCCCCGCGCCAGGTTACGGTTGCCAGAGCGCTCGAGCTGACGGCGGATCTGCCGGCCGCGGTGACCCGGGTGGCGGTGATGCGTCATCCTTCCGAGGCTGCCGTCATCGACGTGCTGGAGGGATTCCAGCCTGATTTCCTGCAGACGGATCATGGCGATTTCGGCGCCATCCGCCTGCGTGGAACCTGTCGCCCGCTGCCGGTCTTCCGGGACGGGGAGGCGCTACCGGACCGGGTCCCGTCCCTGCTCCTCTACGAAGGGCCGATCAGCGGCAGTGGACAGGTCGCAGACTGGGAGACCGCCGCCCTGCTGGCGCGGCGCTCGCGGCTGGTCCTGGCCGGCGGACTCTCGGTCGATAACGTGGGGGAGGCGGTCGGCGCCGTCAGGCCTTACGGCGTCGACGTCAGCTCCGGCGTGGAATCGGAGCCCGGGCGCAAGGACCCTGAGCGCATCTGTGAATTTATCGCCGCGGCACGCGCCGCCGCGGCGCCCATCGAGATCATCGGAGAACACGATCATGACGGCTCAAGCAGCTCAGTCCGATAACGCGGCAACCCTGCTGGAAGACCTGCTCTCGGGACGGCTGCCCGACGAGCGGGGCCGCTTCGGCCCCTTCGGGGGGCGCTATGTGCCCGAGACCCTGGTGCCGGCGCTCGATCGGCTGGAATCGGGGGTCAGGCAGTATCTCCATGATCCGGCCTTCCAGCAGGAATTCACTGCTGAACTGCGGGATTGGGTCGGACGGCCAACCGCCTTGACCCCGGCGCCCTCACTGGGCAAGGCCTGGGGCGCGGAAGTCTGGCTGAAGCGCGAGGACCTGGCCCATACCGGGGCTCACAAGATCAATAACGCCCTGGGTCAGGCGATGCTGGCGCGGTTGCTCGGAGCCCGGCGGATCGTGGCCGAGACCGGGGCCGGTCAGCATGGTGTGGCGTCGGCAGCGGCCTGCGCCCGGGTCGGGTTGCCCTGCGTCGTCTACATGGGTGAGATCGATTGCGAGCGGCAATCGCCGAATGTGGAACGCATGCGCCGTCTCGGCGCCGAGGTCATCCCGGTGACCGGCGGGGACCGGACCCTGCGGGCGGCCATCGACGAGGCGCTGCGGGACTGGGTCTCTGACCCGGTAGAGACCTACTATCTGCTGGGCTCCGCCGTCGGCCCCCACCCCTATCCTTACCTGGTGCGCGAGCTGCATTCGGTGATCGGCCGTGAAGCCCGGGAGCAGGTCATCGAGCGGGCCGGCGGTCTGCCCGACCTGGTGGTCGCCTGCGTCGGCGGCGGTTCCAATGCCATCGGTCTTTTCCACCGCTTCCTCGGGGACAGGGACGTGGAGATCCTCGGCATCGAAGCCGGGGGCAGCGGCAAGGGCCTGGGCCAGAATGCCGCAACCCTGGCCCACGGGCATCCGGGCGTGCTCCACGGCACCTATTCCATGCTGCTCCATGACAGCGACGGACAGGTCCAGGAGACCCATTCGGTCTCCGCCGGGCTGGACTATCCGGGCGTCGGTCCCGAGCATGCGCTGCTGGCCTCCATCGGCCGGGTCCGCTACGAGACCGCGAGCGATACCGAGGCCCTGGCTGCCCTGGATGAATGCTGCGCGCTCGAGGGCATCCTGCCCGCGCTGGAGACCGCCCACGCTTTCGCTGGCGCCAGGCGCTGGGCCGCCGACCACCCGGGCGGTCGCATCGTGATCGGCTTGTCGGGTCGGGGCGACAAGGACATGCCGACCCTGGCCAGGTTTCCGCCCGGGAGTGCACACCCGTGAGGCCCGAGGAACGGATCAGCGCCGCCATCCACCAGGCCGGCAACGAGGGCCGCACCGCGCTGGTGGCGTTTATCACCGCCGGTTACCCGCAGCGTGACCGGTTCGCCGAGCAGCTGGCCGCCTTGTCCCGGGCGGCGGACGTGGTCGAGATCGGGGTGCCGTTCAGCGATCCCATGGCGGACGGCCTGACCATCCAGCGGGCGTCCCAGGCCGCTATCGAAGCGGGCGTGACCCTGACCTGGATCCTGGATCAGATCGAGACGGTCGATGCCGAGGCGCCGCTGGTGCTGATGAGCTATCTCAATCCCCTGCTGGCGTTCGGATTCGAGCGTCTGGCCGAACGGGCGGCCGCGGTCGGGGTCGCCGGCTTTATCGTCCCGGATCTGCCGCTGGATGAAAGCGAAGAGATCGGCGCGGCGCTCAGGGACCAGGGGCTGGCCCTGATCCAGCTGGTGACGCCGGTCACCACCGACGAACGTCTCGCCCAGGCCTGTGCCGCGAGCGGGGGCTTCCTGTATGCGGTGACGGTGACGGGGATCACCGGCGGCGACAGCGGCGGCAATGAAGACCTGGCCGGGTATCTGAAACGGGTGGCGGCGGCTTCGCCGGTGCCGGTGTGTGCCGGGTTCGGCGTCCGCGAGCCGGACCAGGTGGCGGAGATCGGCCGCTATGTACCCGGCGTCATCGTCGGTTCGGCGCTGGTCGAGGCCATGGAGCGGGGCGAAGAGCCGGCCGATTTTATCCGCTCACTGGCGCCGGGATCCCGCCCGGCCATGCAGGGCTGAGTCGTTTTCTGGTAGTTTTCACGCCAGCGGTCGGGCACTGAAACCCGGCCAGATATCAAAAACAGCCACAAGTGGCTGCCAACAGGGGGTAATAAGATGGGAATGATGACGGAGTTCAAGAGCTTCGCCATGCGCGGCAACGTGGTCGACATGGCGGTGGGTATCATCATCGGCGCTGCTTTCGGCAAGATCGTCTCTTCGTTCGTCAAGGACGTGATCATGCCACCGATCGGGGTGATGGTCGGCGGCGTGGATTTCTCGGATCTGGCGGTGACGATCAAGGAAGCCGCCGGTGATGCTGCGGCCGTGACCGTCAATTACGGCGCATTCCTGCAGACGATTTTCGATTTCCTGATCATCGCCTTCGCCATCTTCATAGCCATCAAGGCCATGAACAGCATGCGCAAGAAAGAAGAAGAGGCGCCCGCTGAGCCGCCGAAGCCGTCCAAGGAAGAGGAACTGCTCACGGAGATCCGGGATCTGCTCAAGAATCGCGGCTGATCCGGACTATCACGACACGGCCCCGGTCCGGCTGCTGCCGGCCGGGGCCGTGTTGTATGCTCGACGGTCATGAGACTGATCCGGGCGACCACCGATGACCTGGCGCTGCTGGCGCCGCTCTACGACGCTTATCGCCAGTTCTATGGCCGGGCGGCGGATCCGGCTCTGGCCCGGCGCTTCCTCGCCGAACGTCTGCAGGCGGCGGAGGCGGTCGTGTTCCTCGCCGTCGATGACGACGGCGCGACGGGGCTCGGATTCGTCCTGCTTTATCCCAGCTTCAATTCCGTCGCCGCGCGTCCGACCTGGATCCTCCACGATCTGTTCGTCGACCCCGCTCACCGGAGCCAGGGGGTGGCCAGGGCTCTCATGGAGCAGGCGCGATCCCTGGCCATGGAATCCGGCGCCGACGGCCTGAGTCTGTCCACCGCTACCGATAATCTTCGGGCCCAATCCCTCTACGAAGCCCTCGGCTATCGTCGTGATCAGGTCTTCTTCCATTATTTTCTGCGACTGGACGACGACAGCTGATCCCGTATGCCGCCGCCATTCGGCGAGCCACTGGCGACGGCGGAGACTATACTGGGTCTGTGCCGACAATCAGGGCAGAAAAACGGGGGCGGGACCATGAATCGATCTGCACAACTGACGGCCGCCATGGCGTTGGCGGCCCTGTTGGGTGGCTGCGGCAAGAGCGCGCAGACGGTGAGCTTCAGCGCCGACGTGCAGCCGATCCTTGAGCGGCGCTGCACCGCCTGTCATGAGCCGGGACAACCCGGGTATGAGGCCTCCGAACTGCGCTTGAATTCATACGCCTCATTGATGGAAGGCACGCGCTACGGCCCCGTGGTGCTGCCGGGCGACGCCATGAGCAGCGTCCTGATCATGCTGGTGGAAGGCCGCGCCGATCCCGCTCTCAAGATGCCCCACGGTGACGTAAGACCGCCCACGAGCGACGAGGTCATGACGCTCCGGACGTGGGTAGAGCAGGGCGCGCCGGAGAACTAGCCAGCCAGGATTCTTCCGGACGGTCGGGCCTGCACGGGCACCGGCTGCCCCGTCTGTGCTTGCATGGGGCTGGTCAATCCAGCAGCTCAAGATCCTGTCGGGGCGGATTTTCGCGCCAGCAACATCAGGATCAGCCCGGCGGCACTGCCCGCCAGACCTGCCCAGGCCGGCTGTACCGACAGACCCAGCCAGACCACGCCGGCGATCAGCAGGGCGCCCCCACACACGGCCAGGTTCCGCTGCCTCGACTCCATCGCGCTCTGCCGGCGCAGAGCATCTAGCCCCGGGACCCGCACCTCGATCTGCAGCTTGCCTTCGGCGGCGCGCTGCAGGATGTTGTGCACGACCTGGGGGAACTCCTGCAGGCTTTCGCCGACCTCCGGCAGCTGGTCCCGCAGCCGGTTGATCACGGCCTTGCCGCTTACCCGGTCCCGCATCCATTCTTCCAGGATCGGTTGCGCCGTCTCCCAAAGATCCAGCTCCGGATAGAGTTCGCGGCCGAGGCCCTCGATGTTCAGCAAGGTCTTCTGCAGCAGGATCAGCTGCGGCTGGACCTCCATGTTGAAGCGCCGCGCTGCCGTAAACAGCCGCACCAGAAACTGCCCGAAGGAGATCTCCTTCAGCGGCCGGTTGAAGATCGGCTCGCAGACGGTGCGGAAGGCGGATTCCAGCTCGTCGACCCGGGTGTCCCGGGGGACCCACCCCGAGTGCAGGTGCAGCCGCGCGATGCGGGGATAATCCCGGTTGAAAAAGGCGAGGAAGTTTTCCGCCAGATACTGTTGATCCCTGGGGCTGAGGCTGCCGACGATCCCGAAGTCCACCGCCAGATATCGGGGGCTGGCCGGATCCTGCGCGTCGACGAAGATGTTGCCCGGGTGCATGTCTGCGTGGAAGAAGTTGTGGCGGAAAACCTGGGTGAAGAAGATCTCGACGCCGGTGGCCGCCAGCCTGCCCATGTCCACGCCACCGGCCCTCAGGCTATCCACATCGCCGATGGGGATGCCGCTGATCCGTTCCGTGACCAGCACGTTCGGGCGGCAGAAGTCCCAGAACACTTCCGGCACGTAGAGTAGCGGGGACTCCGTGAAGTTGCGCCGTAGCTGGGCAGCGTTGGCGGCTTCGCGCATAAGGTCCAGTTCGTCGTTGACCACCTTGTCGTATTCGGCGACCACCTCGACCGGCCTGAGCCGTTGCGCTTGCGGCCAGAAGCGCCGGGCGATCCTGGCCAGGGCGTACATGACGGCCAGATCGCCGGCGATCTGGCGCCGGACGCCGGGCCGCAGGATCTTGACCACGACTTCGCGGCCATCCTGCAGCGCCGCGCCGTGGACCTGGGCGATCGAGGCCGCCGCGATCGGCTGTTCATCGAAGCGGCTGAACATCTCCTCCAGCGGCCTGCCATAGGCCGCTTCCGCCAGAGCCCGGGCCTGCTCTGCGGGGAATGGTGGCACCGCGTCCTGCAGCTTCGCCAGCTCATCCGCGATGTCTCGCGGCAGCAGGTCCCGGCGCGTCGACAGGCTCTGCCCGAATTTGACGAATATGGGACCGAGTTCTTCCAGCGCCAGACGGATCCGCACGCCCCGAGGCTCGTCGGCGATGTCGGCCCGGGACAGGCCAAACCCGAGGATCCTCCCGGCCGTGCGGTAGAGACGGCTCTCACCCAGGAACTCGTCCAGACCGTGGCGGATCAGCACGCGCTGTATACGCAGCAGGCGCAAGGCCTGGGCGGGCCGCATCATCTCCCGGTTCCCCGGGACTCCAGCCTCCGCAGTCGCGCTTCGGCCCGATCCAGATCGCCCCTGAGTTCGTCCACTGCATCGAGGAATTCGTCCACCTCGAAGCGGGTCGGCAGATCCCGGCTCTCTTCCTTCAGGAACTCCCCCGTATCGCGACTCAGGGTCTCGGCCGCTTCCCGTCCCCAGCGCGCGAGACGCCTGGCCGCATTACCGATCTGATGGGCGGCGACGTCGCCGACCCGGCGTGACAGCTCTTCTTCCCAGTCGGGGCGGGCCAGGTCGAGCATCCGTTTGAAGTCCTGGGCCACGACCGGGTCGCCGCTGATGGATACCGCCCCCTGGCGGAACAGTTCGGGATCCGCGGTCAGACCGAGGCGGGCGAGGGAAAGCGGCAGGCCGCTGATCAGACAGTCGGGCGTGTGCGAGCCGCCTTCCGTCAGCTCGACGCCATCTTCGCCAGCGACGATTTCCAGCGCCAGCGGCAGGCCGCGCAGCTCGATCCTGAGGCTGCGCCCGTTAAGGGAGCGGCTGAGCCGGGACGCCTCCCGGGAGTCGGAGATGCCCCGGTTCAGGAGTGTCTCCAGGGGTTTGTAAAGCGGCGATGACACGGGCTGGTCAGGGCTCAAAGGCGATAGCCCCGGTGGAGGGCGACGATGCCTCCGGAGAGATTGTGATAACGGCAATTCTCGAAGCCGGTATCGATCATCATCTGCTTCAGCGTTTCCTGATCCGGATGCATGCGGATGGACTCGGCCAGGTAGCGATAGCTGTCGCTGTCGCCCGCCACGATCCGTCCCATCGCCGGCAGCAACTTGAAGGAATAGAGGTCGTAGACCGGGGCCAGGCCCGGGGCCACCGGACGCGAAAATTCCAGCACCAGCAGTTGGCCGCCGGGCTTCAGCACCCGATACATGGAGGCCAGGGCGGCGGCCTTGTCGGTGACGTTGCGCAGGCCGAAGCCGATGGTCACGCAGTCGAAACTCCCGTCTGCAAACGGCAGATGCTCGGCGTCGGCCACGCAGCAGCCGAGATTGCCGGAGGCGCCCTCGTCCAACAGGCGGTCGCGTCCCCGCGTCAGCATGGCGGCGTTGATGTCGGTGAGCACGACCTGGCCATCCGGGCCGACCTTGCCCGCCATCCCGAGACTCAGGTCACCGGTGCCGCCCGCCACATCCAGGGCCCGGTCTCCCGGCCGCAGTCCGGTCTGCTCTATGGTGAACCGTTTCCAGAGCCGGTGGATGCCGAAAGACATCAGATCGTTCATCAGGTCGTAGCGGCCGGCCACGGAATCGAACACGCTGCGCACGCGCCGCGCCTTGTCTTCGGCCGCGACCTGCTCAAAACCGAAATCGACGGTGCGTTTGTGTTCGCTCACTTCCCCTCGTCCGGCGGCGTCGGGTCGCGCCGCTTATAGCCCACTTCGTCCAGACGCTGGAGATACTCCTGCCAGTTCTTCTCCTGCCCGGCGGCCAGCTCATGGAGATAGGCCCATGTGAACAGCCCCGAATCGTGGCCATCATCGAAGCGCAGCCGCACGGCGTAGTGGCCGACGGGCTCGATGGCGGTGATGTTGACGTTCTCCTTGCCGACCATCAGCACGGCCTGCCCCGGTCCGTGCCCCTGAACCTCGGCGGACGGAGAGAAGACGCGCAGGTATTCGCAGGGCAGCCGCGACTTGCTGCCGTCCCCATAGCTCAGTTCCAGCAGCCGCGATTTCCGGCGCAGGCGGATCTCGGTGGGGGCAGGGGCTTTCTCGTTCATGGGGCTCCATGGCCTTGGCGCGGAGCAGCGCCGGATCGACATTCTACCGCGAGCCGCGGCCGGGCCACGAGCTAGAGGATGTAGCGGGTCAGGTCCTCGTCCTGGACCAGTTCACCCAGATGCTCGTCCACGTAGCCGGCCGTCACCTCCACCCCCTGGCCGCCGCGGTCGGCGGCTTCGAAGGACACCGACTCCAGCAGTCGTTCGA
>JASFJM010000044.1:0-14015 GCA_050122055.1 Gammaproteobacteria bacterium
ATGGGCGGCATCTGCAGAGATCGACGAAGAGCTGCTCGAGGCGCTGGTGGAGCACCCGTTCTTCGCCCGCACCTGGCCCAAGAGCACCGGTATCGAGGACTTCAACATGGCGTGGCTGCAGGGGGTGCTGGACGATCTGCGCCAGCCCCGGGAGCCGGCGGCCGTCCAGGCGACCCTGTGTGCCCTTTCGGCCCGCACCGCCGCTGACGCCATCCGTCGGGCGTGCCCCGATCCGGGCACCTTGTTGGTCTGCGGCGGCGGCGCCCATAACGTGACGCTCACCCGCCAGATCGACGAGAGTCTCGGCGGCTGGCGGCTGGCGCCGACGGACGCGCTGGGCATCGGCATCGACTGGGTGGAAGCGGCGGCCTTCGCCTGGCTGGCCCACCGCAACCTGGCCGGTCTCCCGGGCAATATCCCGGCGGTGACGGGCGCGTCCAGGGAAGCCGTGCTGGGCAGTGTGTTCCGGGGCTAGATCGCGCCCGTTACCGGAATTTCAGCTTGATCCCCAGGGCTTGCAGATAAGCGGCTTCCTGGCTCAGGTCGGCCCGGGTCAGCGGATGCTCGTCCAGCCATTGTTCCGGAAAGGTCAACTTGAGACCCGCTGGCCTGGGCTTTAGCCGGACGGCCGGCAGACTGCCGTCCGAGCGGGCGCGATTCAGGGCCACGGCCAGACGCAGGATCACGATCAGCCGCCGGATCCTGGACGCCCAGCCTGCTGGCAGCCCGGCGAGATATTCGCTGCGGATCCGCCGCCGGTGGTTACCGACCAGGGCCGCGACCAGACGCTGTTCGCCGGTGGAGAACCCGGCCATGTCCGCGTTTTGCAGCAGGTATGCGGCATGGCACTGATGCCGGGCGTGGGCGATATCCATCCCGATCTCATGCAGGCGCGCGGCCCAGCCGATCAGACGGCCCGGCATGTCTCCACCCAGATCCCAGCTGTCCCTGACCTGTTCCAGGAGGATGTTTGCGGTGTCGGCCACCCGGGCGCCCTGATCCGGGTCCGCATGGAATCGCCCGGCCATGGAATCGACGCTGCGCTCCCGGGCGTCCCGATCTGTGATCCGGCCAAGCAGGTCGAACAACAGCCCCTCCCGCAGGGCGCCGTCCGCCGCCATCATCGACTCGATACCGAGGGCATCGAAGACCTCGGTCAGGATCGCCAGGCCACCGGGGTACACGGGCGCCCGCTGCTCGCTGAGATGGGGCGGGCGCTTGCGGCTGAGGTGGCCGCAGTCGACCAGCCTGCCCATGAGTTCTTCGAGACCGTCGCGGGTGATGATGCCAGAGGGATTGCCCTCGCCGGCCAGTTGTCGGGCGGTGGAACGTATGGTCCCGGAGGTGCCGAATGCCCGGGACCAGCCGTCGCTCCGAAATCGCGTGGTCACCGGCTCCAGTTCCTGGCGGGCCGCCAGCCGCGCCTTGCGGAACCGGCCGGGGGTGACCCGCCCGCCGGCGAAGAACTCTCTGCTGATGCTGACGCATCCCATGTAGAGACTCTCGAGGATGCGTGGCCGGTACTCCCCGCCGATGATCAGTTCGGTGCTGCCGCCTCCGATGTCCACGACGAGACGGTTTCCGGGTTCCATCGGCAGGCTGTGGGCGGCACCGAGATAGACCAGACGTGCCTCCTCGACGCCGGAGATCACCTCGATGGGATGGCCCAGGGCAGCCTCCGCCCGCTCCAGGAACACGCCGCGATCCCGGGCCTGGCGCATGGTGTTTGTGCCGACGGCCCGGACGCTGCCGGCGCTCATGTCGCCGAGCCGCTCACTGAACCGCCGCAGGCATGCCAGCGCCCTGGCCATCGCGGCATCGGACAGCGCGCCACCCGGCTCCAGACCGGCCCCGAGTCGCA
Source organism: Gammaproteobacteria bacterium (assembly GCA_050122055.1). Taxonomy (GTDB): domain Bacteria; phylum Pseudomonadota; class Gammaproteobacteria; order Steroidobacterales; family XN24; genus CAMYOC01. The sequence continues at coordinate 1,862 of JASFJM010000044.1, forward strand.
CCATCTCCCTGAGGCGGTCGAGGATTACGAGCTGGCCGCCGTCCAGGCGGGCCACCACCATGTGGAAACTGTTCGAGCCGAGATCGACGGCGGCGATAATGCGGCCGGGCGAGGGGAGCGGATCCCGGCCGGTGCGGATCACTTTGGAGGCCTAGACGCTGAAGGAGGAACCGCAGCCGCAGGTGGTCGTCGCATTAGGATTACGGATCACGAACTGGGCGCCCTCGAGATCCTCCTTGTAGTCGATCTCGGCCCCCATCAGATACTGGACGCTCATGGGGTCGACGAGCAGCATCACGCCGCCGTTCTCCACCTGGACGTCACCGTCCTCGATCTTCTCGTCGAAGGTAAATCCGTACTGGAATCCGGAGCAGCCGCCCCCGGAGATGAAGACCCGGAGCTTGAGTTCGGGGTTTTCCTCTTCCTTGAGCAGCTCGGATACCTTGCTGGCTGCCGCGTCCGTGAAGACCAGCGGCACGGAAGGTGCGGTCGGAATGTCCTGTGTCTGTGCCATGGCGTTCCCCGGCTGGAATACCTTCCAGCGTTTCAGATGATCAGATGCCTATACTATCGGTTCAGGATCGCTCCAGCGAATCTTCCGTAGCGTCAGAGGCGGCTTTGGTCTTCTTCCCCGCCTTCTCGGCCGCTGGCGCGACGCCGGGCACTTCCGGCCGGCCGGGGGTCTGGTGGATGAGCTTGCCGTTCACTTCGGCGCCGATCGCCATCTCGATCAGGTTATAGACCACGTTCCCTATGACCTTGGCGGTCGGTCCCAGTTCCACCCGCTCGCGCGCCTCCACATTGCCCTTGACGGTACCGTCGAGCACCAGGTCGGGTACCGTGACATCCCCCTCGATGACGCCCTCCTCGCTGACGCTCAGGGAACCGGGCCGGTCTTCCTCGGTGCTGACATTGCCGTGGACCAGACCATCCACATGGAGGCCGTCGGCGAAGACCAGATCGCCGTCGACGCGGGTGCCGGCACCGATCAGGGTGCGTATTTCCGGTTTGCTGCGGTGTCGCTTGCGAAACATCGATGACCTCTCATTTGCCCGTCACCCGCCATGGAAAGCTGCCGGTGACCGGATCCTCGGATTTGCGCGACGGCTGCATCGTCACCTCCACCAGCCGCGGCTGAAAGTCCCCCGGCAGCTTTACATCCTGCCGGACGATCTGGAAGTACTGGAACGAATATCGCAGACCTGACCCGTCCTCCGCCACCGGCCCGACCGGAAACCGCGTGGTCTGGCCGCCCTGATCGCCCACCACCGCGACCTTGACGACGCCTTTCCGGCGGCGATTCTGACTGCCCGCCTGCACCAAAACCAGCCGCAGCCGATAGCTGCCCGGTTCGGCGCCCCGGGAGACCTGCACGGTCTGAATCTGCAGACCGGTGCTGCCATCCGCCGGCGACATGATGCCTCGATAGAAGGCCAGCTCCTCCTTGAGCTCGGCTATCTGGGACTGCAGGTCATCCAGATCGCCGGTGACGCGCTCGTAGCCCTCCTGTTCCACCCGCCCGGTGGTGCGCAGCAGGGCCAGATCCCAGCGCAGAGCCTCGTTCTCCGCGTCGAGCTGGGCGATGCGCTGGGCCAGGCGGTCACGGGTCTCCGCTGACGCCCAGACGTCGTAACCGGCGGCGCGACGCCCCCACTCGAAGGCACCCCCGAGGGCGATCAGGCCGAGGATCGCGGCCAGACCCAGCGCGACCCGGGTGTTAAGGCGTGCGCGTGAAGTGACGACGAGTCGCGATGACATGGCTCGGGCTATCCCCTGCCGCCCAGGATCCGGACCGCCGGACGGCAGGAATCAACGGCGGCCACGAGCGCCGCCCAGGACTTTGTCGGCGGCGGCCTCCGGGAACAGGAGCGGGCGCAACTCTTCCAGGGCCCGCCGGTATACCCGGCGCTTGAAATAGATGACGTTCTTCAGCGGGAACCAGTAGTCGACCCAGCGCCAGCGGTCGAATTCGGGTTTTGGCGTGGTGTCGAACCGCAGGCGTGACTCCGGGCTGAGCAGCCGAAGCAGAAACCAGCGCTGCTTCTGACCGATGCACACGGGCTGACTGTTGCGCCGGACATAGCGCCGCGGCAGACGATAGCGCAACCAGTCGCGGGTCTGTCCGACCAGCTCCACATCATCCGGCGTCAGCCCTATCTCCTCGGCGAGTTCCCTGAACATAGCATCTTCGGGGTTTTCACCCGGCTGAATACCGCCCTGGGGAAACTGCCAGCCGTCGCGGCCGGCGCGACCGCCCCAGAACAGTCTTCGGTCACCGTTGGACAGGACGATACCGACGTTGGCCCGGAAGCCTTCCTCGTCGATGAAATCCGTCATGCAGGAACAATCCTTTACTTGGCCGGCATTCTTCCACAAATGACCGCCGGCGAACAACAAGCCGCCGGTGGCCGGCGATATCGTCCGCGACGATCGCCCCGGAGGCCCTGCGGCGAATGCCGGCCGGCTCCCTGAATGCGTCGTCGGGGTCGTCCCTGTGGCGGATTTTGATCAGAAGTCCGCGGGCTCGGCCGCGGCGGGGCTCAGGACGCGGCCCAGCGCACCAGATCCCGGCCGTCAGCCTTCGCCCGGTAGAGCTGCACGTCGGCTTCCGCGATCAGCTTCTCGCCGAGGGACTTGAGATCGGTGACGCCGGGGTCCGGCCGGACCGAGGCCATGCCCACGGAGACGGTGATCTCGACCTGCTGTTCCGGTCCGAAACAGATCGGGCTGCTGGCCACCGATTTGCGGATGCGCTCGGACAGACCGATGGCGTCCTCGGCCCGGGTATCCGGCAACAGCAGCGCGAACTCCTCGCCGCCGTAACGGGCCGCCACGTCGCTGGCGCGGACCTCCATCTCGATGCGGTCGGCGATCTCCCGCAGCACCCGGTCCCCGGCCAGGTGACCATGGGTGTCGTTGACCCGCTTGAAATGATCCACATCCACCAGCACGCAGGTCAGGGTCGTCGCTGCTCGCTGGGCCCGGGACAGTTCCTCGGTCAGGCGGCTCTGCAGATAGCGGCGGTTGCTCAGGCCCGTGAGCACGTCGGTCAGGCCGCTGCGGACCAGCCGCGCCCGGTTAATGGCGTTCTCCAGACAGACCGCCGTGACGTTGGCCAGGTGGTCGAGGAAGTCGGTGCCGTGATGGCGGGTGAAGCGATGATTGTCGACGCTGCCGAAATTCAGCGCCCCGAGCAGGTGGGTCTGCCGGCGCAGCGGCAGGATGGCTATCGAGGCCAGCCCCTGCCGGCCGGGGAACAGCAGTTGATGGTCGGCACCGATGTAGGGCCCCAGCCAGGGTTTGTAGAGGGTGGCGAATTGCGGCGCGAGACCCGCCACGACGTCCACGAACAGGACTTCCGGCCGATTCTCGATGGAGAATTTCTCGCTGTGTGCCAGGTGCCTCACCTCGTGCTGGGGGTCCACCAGCACCAGACTGACCGCATCCAGGCCGTGAGAATCGCGCAGACCGTCGATGATCTGGTCGAACAGCGCCACCAGCGACTCGGCCTGCAGCAGGGCGAGTTCCCGCTGCTGGGCCCGTTTGAAGATCTTGTGGTTGTCCTTGGCCTCCCGCTGCATGATCGCGATCACTTCGCGAAGATATCTCGGGTCGCTGGTCTTGTCCGCCATCTCCGCTCTCCTCCCGGATCTTGCTTTGATCGCAGCTCAGCGCAGGAACAATTTGTACAGCAGATTCTGCAACCAGCCGCCGTGCGGCGCGTAGAGCACCCTGGCCGTGTTAATCAGGGGCCGTGACAGCACCGCCTTGTGGTGGGAGAAGGTCAGGAAACCCTCGTAGGCGTGGTAATGGCCCATACCCGAATCGCCCACGCCGCCCACGGGCAGGTCCTCGGCGAGGAAATGGGTGATGGTGTCATTGACACAGACGCCACCCGAGTGCGTGTGGTCCAGCACCCGCTGCCGGCGCCTGGCGTTCCGGTCGAACAGGTTGATGGCCAACGGCCGCGGCCGGCTGTTGATAAACGCCAGTGCCTCGTCGAGGCTGCGGTAGGGCACGATGGGGAGGATGGGCCCGAAGATCTCCTCACGCATGAGCCGCATCTCGGGGCGCGCACCCCGGACCAGGTGGATCGGCATCTTGCGCGTGCCGGCCGTCTGCGGCCCGCCGTCGGGGCTCAGCACGATGATCTCGGCGCCGCCGGCCCGGGCTTCCTCCAGATAATCCTGCAGGCGCTCCCACTGGCGGTCGTTGACCACGCTGGTGTAGTCCTCATTGCGCACCATGTCCGGGTACATCTTCTGCAGTGCCGCGCTGAACTCCCGGATGAACTCGTCCACCCGGTGCTCGGGACACAGAACATAGTCCGGCGCGACACAGCTCTGTCCCGCGTTCAGGGCCTTGCCGAAACAGATCCGCTCGGCCGCCATCTTCATGGGCACGTCTTCGGCGATGAGGGTGGGTGATTTGCCACCCAATTCCAGGGTCACCGGCGTCAGATTCTCGGCCGCCGCCGCCATCACCTGCCGTCCGACCTGGGTCGAACCGGTGAACAGGAGATGATCGAAGGGCAGCGCCGAGAAGGCGCGCCCCGCCTCCACCTCGCCGAGTGCGACGCCCACCTGATCCTCGTCGAAGGCTTCGGCCAGCATCCTGCACATGACTTCCGCCGTGGCCGGCGCCGACTCCGACATCTTCAGCATGATCCGGTTGCCCGCCGCCAGCGCGCAGGTCAGCGGGCCCATGGAAAGGAATACCGGATAATTCCAGGGCACGATGACCCCGATCACACCCTTGGGCTGATACACCACCCGGCAACTGGTGGTCGCCAGGAGCAGCCCCGCCTGGCGCCGGGACGGACGCATCCAGCCGCGGACGTGGCGCCGCGCGTAGCGGATCCCCTGCACCGAACCCAGCAGCTCTGCCAGTGTCTCGTGGCGCGAACGGCCACCGAAGTCCTCGTGCACGGCGTCCGCGAAGGCGTCCCGATGTCCGATCAGCGCATCCTTGAGCCGCTTCAGGTCCGCCCGCCGCCGCCGGGCATCCGGCATGGGTGCGGCATCGAAGGATGCCCGCTGAGCCCGGAACATGGCCCGCATCCGCTCTATCTCATGCTGCTCGTGGATTATGGATGGGTTGGCCGCCATCTTTAGCTTCTCCGAATATATTGTCTGAATGGACTATAAAGCCCGGTCGGGCATGAATCCAGACGCGGGCGGGGCCGCCGGCAACTGGTCTATCATGAGAGCCTGGACCCGATCCGATACACATCCGCATCTTGGGGGGCAGGGATGAAAGCAAGAGCAGCCGTAGCCTGGGAAGCAGGCAAACCACTGGAGATCGAGACCGTCGACGTGGCGGGCCCGAAAGCCGGCGAAGTGATGGTGAAACTGGTCGCCACCGGAGTCTGCCATACCGACGCCTTCACCCTGTCGGGAGAAGATCCGGAGGGCCTGTTCCCGGCCATCCTGGGCCACGAGGGGGGCGGCGTGGTGGTCGAGGTCGGCGACGGCGTGAGCAGCGTCAAACCCGGCGACCACGTGATCCCACTCTACACCCCCGAGTGCGGCAGCTGCGACTTCTGCACCTCTGGCCGGACCAATCTGTGCCAGGCGATCCGGGTCACCCAGGGCCAGGGCCTGATGCCGGACGGCAGTTCCCGATTCTCGATCGGCGGCAAGCCGCTATTTCATTACATGGGCACATCCACATTTTCCGAATACACGGTGTTGCCGGAGATCTCGGTGGCCCGTATCAACCCTCAGGCACCGCTGGACAAGGTGTGCCTGCTGGGTTGCGGCATCACGACCGGCATCGGTGCCGTACTCCATACGGCCAGGGTACGGCCCGGTGCCTCGGTGGCGGTGTTCGGACTGGGCGGCATCGGTTTGTCCGTCATCCAGGGGGCAGTGATGGCGGGCGCCGAGCGGATCATCGGTGTCGATCTCAATCCAGACAAATTCATCATGGCGGAGGCCATGGGTGCCACCGATACGGTAAACCCGTCGGAGCACCCGGCTCCGATCCAGGAGGTCATCGTGGAGATGACCGGCGGCGGGGTCGATTATTCCTTCGAGTGTATCGGCAACGTGGATGTGATGAGGTCCGCGCTGGAGTGCTGTCACAAGGGCTGGGGTGAATCCACCATCATCGGCGTGGCGGGTGCCGGCCAGGAGATCCGCACGCGACCGTTCCAGCTGGTGACCGGCCGGGTCTGGCGCGGCACCGCCTTCGGCGGCGTCAAGGGCCGCAGCCAGCTGCCGGGCATGGTGGATCAATATCTCTCCGGGGACATCAAGGTCGACGAGATGATCACCCACCGCTTCCCGCTGGAGCAGATCAACGAGGCCTTCGACGTCATGCATGAAGGCAAGAGCATCCGCTCCGTCATCGGGTTCTGAGATGAGCGAGCAGTCGAAACCCGAGATCAGGGCGCGGCACCGGAGTTTTGGCGGCGAGATGCTGTTCTGCGGCCATCGGTCCGCGCTCTGCGACGCGGAGATGCGCTTCGCAGTCTACCTGCCGCCGGCCGCCCGCACCGGGCCGGTACCGGCGTTGCTTTGGCTCTCCGGGCTGACCTGCAGCGAGGAGAACTTCATGATCAAGGCCGGCGCCCAGGCCCACGCGGCCCGGCTCGGGCTCGCCCTGATCGCGCCGGATACGAGCCCGAGAGACACCGGCATCCCGGGCGAGGACGACGCCTGGGATCTGGGCAGCGGCGCCGGCTTTTATGTGGACGCCACCGCCGAGCCCTGGGCGCGTCATTACCGGATGCAGAGCTGGATCAACGACGAATTGCGGGCCCTGGTCGCCGAGGCATTCCCCATCGACGGTCAGCGGGTCTCGATCAGCGGCCACTCCATGGGCGGCCATGGCGCCCTGGTCAGCGCGCTGCGCCATCCGGGCCTGTACCGGTCGGTCTCGGCGTTTTCGCCGATCTGCTCGCCGCTCAATTGCCCCTGGGGCGAGAAGGCGCTGGGCGCCTACCTCGGCCCCCGCAGCGACGCCTGGGCCGCCTACGACGCCTGCGCATTGATCACCGCGGCCGATCACACCGGCGAGATCCTCGTGGATCAGGGCGCGGACGACGAGTTCCTCGACACCCAGCTCAAACCGGACCTGCTCGAAGCGGCCTGCGACGACGCCGGATGGACGCTGACCCTGCGGCGCCAGCCAGGCTATGACCACAGTTATTACTTCGTGGCCTCTTTCATCGCCGATCATCTGGACTGGCACGGACGCCGCCTGGGATGCGCGCCCTGATGATGGACTGATGAGCTTCCGCACGATCTGCAGACGACCGGGGGCGAAGGCGCGGCCATGACCGCTGCGGTGATCGCATCCAGCTCCCAGCTGGCGGCCGACGCCGGCGCCGCCGTGGCCCGGGCCGGGGGCAACGCAGTGGATGCGGCCGTGGCCGCCTGTCTGGTATCCATGACCACCGAGCCCGGGGTCTGCTCCCTGGGCGGCAGCGGGTTCGTGACCCTGTGGGCTCCGGACGGTAAGCCACTGACCATCGACGGCTATTCAGAGATGCCCGGTCGCGGCCTGGAGCCGGAGCGCATGGGGCAGGCGGCCTGGGAGGTTGAGCTCGGTTATGGCGGCGGTATGCGCACCATCGTCGGGCCGGGTTCGGTGGCAGTCCCGGGCGCCATCGCAGCCATGGGCCTGGCCTGCGAACGCTTTGGCAAGCTGCCCTGGCGCGAGGTAGTCGAGCCGGCCCGGGACATCGCCGAGCGGGGCTTCCCCATGCCCTCGAATTGCCGGTTCTTCCTGGAGTTTTCCGCGGAGCCGGTATTCGGTTGGGATGCCCACAGCGCCGCATCGCTGCGCGGGCCCGACGGCGAATTGCCAGCAGCCGGGAGCATCATGCGGATCCCTGGCCTCGATCACAGCCTGGAGCGGATCGGCCGCCTCGGCGCTCAGGAGTTTTATACCGGCGAATTGGGCCATCAACTGGCGGATTTCGTCAGCGATGCGGGCGGCATGCTGAACCGGGCCGACATGGCGGCCTACGAAGCCGTGGAATGCACCAGCCTGATCGTGGACATGGACGGCTGGGAGATCGCCACCACGCCACCACCCGCGATCGGCGGGGCAGCGCTGGTGGCGATGTTGATGCTGTCCCGGGACGTGGGGGCAGGCGGCTGGAGCAGCGAATCGGTCGCCCGCATGGTGGAAGCCCAGCGCCGGGTCATCGAATATCGCCATAATGTGCTCGCCGGCAGCGACGATGTGGGGCGTGATGTGGTCAAACTGCTCGAGAGCATCCGCGACGGGAAGCCCCCGGGCCGCTCGGGCGAGACCGTGCACACCTCGGCGGTGGACAGCCGGGGCACGGGTTGCTCGATCACCATGTCCGCCGGCTATGGCTCCGGCGTGTTGCCGACCGATACGGGTGTCTGGCTCAACAATGCGTTGGGCGAAGTCGAGCTGACCGCCGGCGGCCTGCTTCTGGAGACTCCGGGTGTAAGGCTTTCTTCCAATATGGCGCCGACGGTTGCCCGGCGCGCCGACGGCACCGTGCTGGCCGTGGGCTCCCCCGGCGCAGACCGGATCACCTCGGCCATCCTGCAAACCCTGATCAACTACATGCATTTCGGCATGTCCCTCAAGGAGGCGGTGGGTTATCCGCGGGCCCATGTGGAGAAGACGGCCGAAGGCTGTCGCGTCGCCCACGAACCGGGGCTGCCGATGGAAGCGTGTACCCTGCCGCTGCGGCCGTTCGATCACTTGTCCATGTTCTTCGGCGGCGTCGCGGCGGCCAAGTGGGCACCGGGGTCGGGCTTCAACATCGCCGGTGATCCGCGGCGCCAGGGTGGGACGGCAGTTGCGGGCTAAGGGTCAGGCCCGGCGTCGTCGAGGCAGACCGCCGGCATGGCTGGGATTGGCCCTGGTGGCCGCAGCAGTCCTGTTCAGCTGTGCCAGTCTGGATCGGCCGTACTCCGGCCCGGTCAGCGATCACTACGACGGCCGCCGTTTCCACCTGGATCATCAGCCCGTCAAGGGATTGGGCGACGTGCTCAAGTGGCAGCTCAACCGTGAGCCTGGCGATCCCTGGGTCCGGGATCTCAGCCCGGTAGAGGGGCCGCCCCCGCCCGATCGGGTGCCGGGGACGGAGCTCAGCATCACCTTTGTCAATCACGCGACGGTGCTGATCCAGACGGGCAACGTCAATCTGCTGACCGATCCGATCTGGTCAGAACGGGCCAGTCCGGTTTCCTGGTCCGGCCCGGCCCGTTATCGTCCGCCGGGTCTGGCGTTCTCCCGTCTCCCGCCCATCGACGTGGTGATCATCAGCCACAACCACTACGACCACATGGACCGCAACACCATCCACCGGCTTCGCCAGGATCACGATCCCCTGTTTATCGTGCCCCTGGGCAACTGCGATTATCTGGGCCTGCGGGGAGACCAGCGCTGCCGTGAACTGGACTGGTGGCAGGACATCGAGGCGGCAGACGGGTTCCGGATCACTGCGGTACCGGTCCAGCACTGGTCCAGACGCGGCATGACGGACGCCAACGCGGCGCTCTGGGCCGGCTACGTCATCGACGGCGGAGGACGCCGGTTCTTCTTCGCCGGCGACACCGGCATGGGCGATCATTTCGCCCGGATCCGCGAGCGCCTGGGGCCCCCGGATCTGGCGATCCTGCCGATCGGCGCCTATCTGCCCCGCTGGTTCATGGCCTACCAGCATATCGATCCAGCCGAAGCCGTCGCCGCCCATCGGCAGCTCGGCGCCCGCCGCAGCATGGCCATGCATTACGGCACCTTCCGCCTGGCCGACGAGGCCCAGGACCAGCCCAGGGCGGAGCTGCTGAGTGCGCTGGATGCCGCCGGGCTGGACCGGAGTCTGTTCTGGATCCCTCCGAACGGCGAGCGTCGCGATGCGGCGGCGCTGGGTCTGGGCCCCGCGGCTCCGTGAGAAAGTGGCCCCGGACAGGGCGTGAGCGGCCGGGATGGCCGGACGCATGCCGGCCCGGCTGACCGTCATGGAGCCGGTGATGGAGTGGCCTTACACCTGTCCTTTCTGCTGGGAGGAGAACACGGTGTTGATCGATCTGAGCGCGCCGCCGGATTCCATGGTCGAAGATTGCAGCATCTGCTGCCGGCCGATCCTGCTGGAGGTGTCAGTATCGGCCGGCGAGGTCGAATCGGTGCGGGCCATCCGCGGAGATTGACCGGGCCCCGCCGACACCGCCGTTCAGATGTCGATCTCGCCCCGCAGATAGTGACGGGCGCGGCCACCGATCTCGACCGTATCGCCCAGCGAGCGGCAGTAGAGAGCGCCGCCCCTGGCCGAGATCTGCCTCGCCCTGAGCGTGTTCCTGCCCAGGCGATCGGCCCAGTAGGGGATCAGGGTGCAATGGGCGGAACCGGTCACCGGGTCCTCGTCGACCCCGACTGCCGGGGCAAAAAACCGGGAAACAAAATCCAGCTCATCGGCGGCGGCGGGGGCGGTGACGATGACGCCGGTCCGGCCGAGCTCCGCCACGGCCTGGAAATCCGGCCGCAGACGGCGGATCTGCTCCTCGGTCTCGAACAAAGCCAGATGATAGTCGGCTGACAGGACCGCTTCCGGCTCTGCCCCCAGCGCCCGGGCGAGCCGCCGGCTCGGTCCACCGGGGGTGGCGGGCCGGGAGGGGAATACGAGCACCAGCCGTCCGTCCTCCCGGCGCACCGACAACTCCCCCGCACGGGAATGGAAACGGAGCGTCTCAGGCCCGGGCTCGAGATAGCGGACGATGACCGCGGCGCTGGCCAGGGTGGCATGACCGCACAGCGCCACTTCCGCGGCAGGAGTGAACCAGCGGATGTGCCAGCCGTCATCGCCCGGAACCAGGAACGCGGTCTCGGACAGGCCGTTCTCTCCGGCGATCGCCTGCATGAGATCGTCGTCCAGCCAGCCGTCGAGGATGCAGACCGCAGCGGGATTACCGGTAAACGGGCCCTCTTCGAACGCATCCACCCAGTAGATCGGGATGCTCACAGATAGCGCCGGATTTCCTCGTGGAGCGGACCGTTGCTGGCCAGCACGCTGGTGGTCTCCAGCCCGACGGCGTCACCCTCCAGGTCGGTAAAACGCCCGCCCGCTTCCTCCACGATCAGCGACAGGGCGGCGATATCGAGGATATTCACATCGGACTCCACCACGGCGTCGATGCGCCCGGAAGCCAGCAGATGGTAATGGTAGAAATCGCCGTAGCCGCGGATGCGGTCCACCCGGGCCACCACCTCGCCCCAACCGGCCCAGCGTTCTCCGCTGGCCAGGGTGCGCAGGTTGCCGGCGGAAACCGCCGCCTGCTCCAGACGATCGATCCCGCTGACCCGGATCGGCTCGCCATCCAGCCAGGCACCGCGGCCGGCCTCGGCCCAGGCCATCTCGTCGAAAGCAGGGGCGCTGGACACGCCGAGGATGATCTTCCCCGCCTCCATCAGGGCGATCTGGGTCGAAAAAAACGGATAGCGCCGGACGAAACTCTTGGTGCCGTCGATCGGATCGACCAGCCAGAGGAACGACGACTCACCCTCGTCCCGCCCTGTCTCCTCGCCGTAGAAGCCGTGATCCGGGAATCGCAGGGACAGTGTCTTGCGGATCACCTGCTCCGCCTCGACGTCTGCCCGGGTCACCGGGCTGTTGTCGGCCTTGAGACTCACTTCCAGCTGGCCGCGATAGTAATGGCGGATGACGTCGGCGGCGGCGCGGGCGGCCTCGAGGGCGGCAGTCAGATAGGCGCTGTTTTCCATGAATATCACGTTGTGGGCGGGAGACCTGATTCTAGTGCATCGGCGCCGGCAGGGTCCCGGTTGACAGTGCTTACCGCGCTGCCTAGAGTGCCAGCACCTGCTCGGGTGCTCTCGACGGAACGTGTCGGGATAACGGGAAGCCGGTGATCCGCAAGCGGACAATCCGGCGCTGCCCCCGCAACGGTGATCGAGTCAAGGTCGCGTCAAAGCCGGCTAACAGAGCCGCAGCCACTGTCCCTCGGGGACGGGAAGGCGACGCGACCGGGGTGGAACGCCCCGCTCGTCAGCCCGGAGACCGGCCCGACAGCATGTGACCGGATCCGCGTGGGGCGGATCGACCGGGCAGAGTCTCGAACTCTCCTGCCGCCAACGCCTCCGCCACCGGTTCCTCGTCGGTTTGGTGCGTGCGGGCGTGCGCGCAGCCGGAGACCTCGATGCAAAG
>JASFJM010000045.1:0-13962 GCA_050122055.1 Gammaproteobacteria bacterium
GGCCTGTCCGGGCCGAAGTCCATGTTTATCCACGCGGATCGGCCTCTGATCAGCGAAAACGGCACCAGCACCCTGCTGCACGAACTGGTCCATCTGGCTCAGGGCTACAGCGCCGATCCCGGCGGTGACTGGATTGTCGAGGGCGTGGCCGAGTATTACAGCATCGAGATCATGCGCCGCACCGGCACCCTGACGGAGAAACGCGCCGGGCGCGCATTGGCGGCGGTCAGCCGGTGGGGTGATGAGGCTGGAAGGCTGCAAACTGATCGTTCACGGGGCGCGGTGACGGCCCGGGCAGTGGGTCTGCTGGCGGCGGTGGATGAGGAGATGCGCCGGCGCAGCGGGGGCGAGGCCAGCCTGGACGATGTCGTGCGGGCCCTTTCCGAACACCACGAGCGGGTCAGCGTCGACACGCTCAGGCGCGAGGCGGAGCGCATCCTGGGCGGACCGCTGGAGAGTCTGGAGTCGCTGGAGGCCTCGCCGCCACCGGAACCGGCCGCGCCGCCCTGATGGGTCAATCCCGGAAGTTCGAAAACTGCAGCGGAAGTCCGAGATCGGCCTCTTTCAGCATCTGGATGGCCGCCTGCAGATCGTCCCGCTTCTTGCCGGTGACCCGGACCTGGTCGCCCTGGATCTGGGACTGCAGTTTCATCTTGCTGTCCTTGATCAGTTTGACGATCTTCCGCGCCGTGTCGGTCTCGACGCCGTGTTTCATCGTCACCTTCTGCCGCGCCTTGTTCAGGGCGATCTCCGGATCATCCGGCGCCATGGCGGCCACGTCGATACCGCGCCGGGCCAGCTTCTGGGTCAGCATGTCGAGCATCTGTTTGAGCTGGAAATCGGCCTGGGCCTCGAGGCTGACCACGAAGTCCTGGAGTTCGAATTTGGCGCCGGTACCTTTGAAGTCGAAGCGGTTCGCCACCTCGCGATTGGCCTGATCGACCGCATTGGCCAGTTCGTGGCCGTCGATCTCGGATACGACATCGAATGAGGGCATCGCTCAAGCTCCCCAATTATGACATTGAATACAATGGCTTAAATCCGCCTGCGGGGCGCCGTTCGGCGTTGTGCGGCCAGATGGTGGCGATCGAAACCGATTGCACCGTTTCCCATGGCGTGACCCGGCTCACGGCGAAAATTCAAGGGCTCGCTCATGATAACCGATATACGGATTACGCCGGAATCGCGCTGGCAGCGGACTGGGTGCAGCTCCATCCGCGCCACGGGAAATGGCAAAGAACAGGAAAATCGACCATGAACATATCCAGCTCTGATCACGCACAGGCGGTCGGGCGCCTCCGATGGCGTTCGATGCCTCGGCACGGACTGATCGCCATGCTCGCCGGCCTGCTCACCGCCTGCGGCGGTGGCTCCGGCTCGGGTCCGGACCCGGTACCGGTGGCCGATGCACCCGACGAGTCTAACGATCGGATCACGATCACCAACGATAGATCGGCTCTCGGTGACCGCGTGATCTACACCGAGCAGGATGTGCCGGTGGAGGCGGGCGCGACCGGTCAAAAGTCCGGTGCCGTCCCGGGCCGGAAGCCCTCGGTGACGCTGACATTGCTATCCCAGCTCTCTCCGCCGGTCGTGGATGGAGAAGTGGTGCAGGCGACCTCGGTGGAACAGAAGACCTTCGGTAACGCGACGGTCAGCTACAACATGCGCGGCGCGCCGCGCCTGGGCGCCATCGACTGGATCACGAAGATGGACAGCAACAAGCCGGAACTCACTTCGGGCGCGACATTCAACGATGCTGACATCAATGCAGTGGTCTCGGACGGGAAATACATTTTCACGGCGATGGCCACGGACGCGCCGGAATTTCCTTTCCCCTCGGTGATCGAGAGAGTTCAGATAAGATCCGATCAACTCACCCTGGCCGGCAACAGCCGCGCCCCGCTGACCAGCTTCGCTGCAACCAGCGTGCTGCCCGTGGATGACACCATCTATGCCACGTCGGGAAATACCGGTGGCGTGTTCGGGATGGCAGAGAGTGATCTGAGCCCCCTGGGAGAGTTTCCCCTCCACGACGCGCGCTGGGTCGCCTTCGATGAAGACGGAGGACGCCTGGTCGTGGCACAGGGCACCCCGGGCCAGATCTCCGTATTTGCCGAGGGCGAATTCCCCAACGGGTCGATGACCCTGCTCAACACATTCCCGTTCCCCGGCGCAGACGTGCCGGAGTCCAAGACCACGGTGGAGATTTCCGGTGGCAAGGCATTCATCGCGGCGGGACCGGAGGGTGTCCAGATCGTCTGTCTGGACAGCGGCGAGATCGTCGGCAGCGTGCCACGGCCCGACCCGGACTCGTTGGGACTGGACCCCTCGGTCGTCGTCACCAACGCTGTCACCGTGGACGGTGCTCTGATGTTCATCTCCAACGGCGAGGCCGGTGTCTATGTGGCCAAGGCCCGGCGGCAGTTCGCCAACTCAGGTTGCGAACAACAGGAGATCACCGTCGAGGGCAAGCTCCGATTCGACGACCTGCAGTCGGCGAATCATGTCTCCTACAAGGGCAATAAGCTGCTGGTGGCGGCCGGGCTGGGCGGCGTCAAGATCGTGCGGGTGCGCAAGAACTGACAGACATCAGAGTCCGGCGCTTACCCATTCACTGCTGTCCGGCCGCCGGCGCCTCCAGCATCTCCCGCATCTTGCGGTGGATCAGTTCGATGGCTTTCAGCGGCCGGATCATGACCTTGAAGTCGTCGATCCGGCCGTCCTCGTTCCAGCGGATCATATCCACACCGTTGACCTCGACGCCGTCGATCTCCACCACGAACTCGAGTACGGCGTGGTGGTCTGAAACGACCTCTCGGACATAGCGGAAGCTGTCGTTTAGCAGCACCTGGCAGGCGGCAGACAGATACATCGCCGTGACCGCCCGGCCGGCCTGGGGCCGGTGCACGATGGGTGAATGGAAGCAGGCGTCAGCAGCGAGCAGGCTGCTCAAGCCCTCCATGTCCCGGTCCCGGACGATCTCGTGCCAGCGGCGCAGTGGCGCCGGCAACTCATCCTGTTGAGCCCCCACAGTCGGGTTTTTTATTTGCCCTGACCGGAGGATTTCTTCTTGCTGCCGCTATCCGAATCGGACCCGGATTTCGGATAGTCACCGATCACCGTCTTCAGCGGGCAGACTGAGACGACAGGGCATTTCTTGCAGCTGGAGGCCAGCGCGACGGGGCATAAGGTCATGGCAGTTCTCCTTGATCGTCAGGCGCAATACCCGTCGATACATCGGAGCGGGATCTGCGCGCCGACCGGGCCGCCGCGGGGCGGCAGGGTCGCATGGGCCGGTATCGAGCCTGTCCAGACTCACCAGGGCGCACCGGATATGGGGAATATACTCCTTATCGGCCTGGGCCGTGGATCCTGATCGACGGTGCGTCCGGTCACCATCCATAAGCCGGGTTGCTGTTGGGCACGTCCCGGCCTCGTCCGCGGCCCTGGCGATGGGCCCCCAGCCGCTTCACCCGTCCGCGAGGAATCGGCTCAGCAGGGTATTCAGATGGTTGGCGAATGCCTGGCGGTCGCTCTGGCTCAGGGCCGCGGGTCCGCCCGTGTGGATGCCGCTGGCGCGCATGGTGTCCATGAAATCCCGCATGTTCAGTTTCGCCTTGATGGTATCGGCGGAATAGAGCTCGCCGCGGGGGTTCAGGGCATGACCGCCTTTTTCGATCACCTCATCGGCCAGGGGGATATCCGCGGTGATCACGAGGTCGCCGGCGCCCATCCGTTTGACGATCTCATTGTCGGCCACATCGAAACCGGCGCCCACCTGGAGCGTGCGGATATGGGGTGAGCGGGGGACGGACACCGGTTGATTGGCCACCAGGATGAGGGGGATCCCGGTCCGCTCGGCCGCCTTGAACAGGATGTTTTTGATCACGGCCGGGCAGGCGTCCGCGTCTACCCAGATGTTCACGGCATGCCCCGCATCTGCCGGGCAGATGACAAAGGGTCCGGGTTGGGAGTCGCCCTCGCTACTGGGCGGCAATGGATTCTCTTGGCACCCAACCGGATTCTCCGTGTTCGTTTTCGACCCATGCCCAGCCACAAAGCTCGCGCACCCGGACGACGCGCTGGCCCACCTCCGTATCCAGCTCCGTGGCATCGTATTCGCTCAGGGCGATGCCTTCTGCGTCGGTTTCCAGGCGGATGATGGACTCCGGCGCCCATCCCTCATTGCCGGACGGTGTCGTCACCCGTATCCAGCCCGGATACTCATCGTCTCGCCGTCCGATCCGCAGCCGGTCGCCGGGGCCGAATCGTATCGGGTCCGGGTATTGGCTTCTGTGGCCGGCGATTACACGGTGAGACATGGGCATCGAAACGGCGGCTCAGGCCTTCTCTGCACAGCCGATACAGCGCGTGTTAGTCGGATCCACTGCGAGGCGGCGCAGATCGATCTCCTCACCGCACACGAAGCAGTATCCGAAGTCGCCGGACTCGATGCGATGCAGGGCGCCGTCGATCTTCTGCAGATGGATCTCACGCCGCCGGTCCGTCTCCATGGCCATCTGCTGGGCCTGCATGGCATCCATGCGTGAGAGCCGTCCCACCCGTGCCTGGTCCAGTTCCACGGTGGCGCTGGCCTCCTGTGCCGATTCCTTCTGCTCAAGGAGTTCATGCCTCAGGGCCAGCAACTGCTGGTGGAAGCCGTCGACGTGTTTTCGATCCATCCGGATACTCCGGCCCCTGAGAGGCGAGATATCGTGGCCATGTTCTAAAGGTAGCGCATCCGGATCCCGATCTGGGGGGCGCACACGCAACAGCACCACCGGGGATCGTTGCGGATCGAATTTGGGCTAATATTGCCCCATGCTTGCCCGGCCCGCCGTCATTGTCCTGCTCGCCGTCGGGATATCGACCGCCTGTTCCAGATCGGTCAGGGACGAAATCGACATGATGCCGGCGCCCGACGTATACGGTGACGGCATGCTGGATCCCCTGCCGGAAGGGGATCCGACCGACGAACTCCCTTACAAGATCCTGCTCTACGCTACCGACCGGGAACCGAGCTCGGAGGACGACAGCGAGAAATATTACCTGAATGAACGGGGTCAGATCCTGCGTCTGGGCGTGGCACGGATCTCTCTGCATGAGCCGGACGTTGACTGGTCGGAGGTGCGCGAGATCTCCCTGCTTAGCGATCGCCCCGAAAGATATCCCCTGCGGGTGACGGGCATAAAGGAATACGGCATCCTCGAGACGACCATCCCCGGTTTCGCCAGACGCGAGGACTTCGGGGAAGACCTGCTGGACGGCGATGAGGAGTTCGCCGCCGCGGTCAACGAGCAGCTGGCGCGCTCGGAACGCAAGGACATCGTCATCTACGTCCACGGCTACAAGGTCGTGTTCGAGAATCCGATGCTCGTGGCCACTGAGTTGTGGCATTTTCTCGGCTACGACGGCGTCATGATCGGGTACGCCTGGCCGTCGACGCCCAGCGTCTGGGCTTATATCCGCGACAGTGACACCAGTCATGGTTATGCGCGTCATTTCCGCAAGTTCCTGGAGTATCTGGCCGCGAACACCGACGCCGAATCCATCCATGTCATCGCATTCAGCAACGGCACCCGCATGGTAGCCGGTGCCTACGAGCAGCTGGCGCTGATGTATCACGACGAGACCCGGGAACAGAGGCAGGAGAAACTGCGCCTGGGTAAGCTAATTTTCGTCGGCAGCGATCTCGACCGGGAGGTATTCGCCACCTACGTGGCCGATGGTGCGCTGGATGTGCCGAGGCACGTCAGCGTATATGTCTCGGAGAAAGACAAGGCGCTGGGTTTCGCGCGTTGGCTGACGCGGCGCCCGCGCCTCGGCCAGATGCTGGACGACGAGACCATGACACCGAAGATCCGCCGCCTGTTTACGGATCGCGTCTCTCGTCTCAGCCTGATCGACGTGTCGGATGCGGAGGGCTCGGACACCGGCAACGGTCATGGCTATTTTCGCGATAGCCCGTGGGTGAGCAGCGACATCCTGACATCGCTGATGTTTGGACTGACACCGGAGCAGAGAGGGCTGGTCCGGAATCCCGATAAGCCGGTCTGGCAGTTCCCGCCTGACTATATCGAGCGCCTGTGGGGCACCCTGGCGGAAGTCGATCGGGAATTCGCGACGGAATACGAGGAACGGCAGGCGGCCGATCAGGCGCCCTGATGGCGACCTCGTGTGCGCCGCTGCGCTCGCCAGCGGCTCTTCCGGCTAACCCCCGAGACTCAATGTCGCGGCCAATTCCCGAGCCTCGCCCGCCTGCGGATAGACCGCGTCGGCGTCCACCCAGGCCTCCAGCGATTTCTGTAGCGCCGCGCGCGCAACTTCCCGGTCGTCCCGGGCCGACTCGAGCTGGGCGAGACGCAGGTTGGCGACCGGATCTGCGGGATAACTCTGCATGATGTGATCGAGGATCTCCCGCGCCTCATCCAGATCCCCGTGCCGGATCATGTCGTCTGCCAGTGACAGACGCATCCGCCTGCGATGGGCGTCCTCTTCGGTGATCGACACAGAGTTGCTCATGTTCTCGAGCGCCTGACGTGTCAGCTCGATGGCCCGGTCGAGATCGCCGTCCAGTCTTGCCAGCCGGGCCCGGGAGTAGTCCACGACATAATAATAACGCTCCTGTTTTATCAGCCGCAGGAAGGCGTCCACTCTGTCGGTGTACTCGGCGCTCTTCTCCTTTTCTCCTGCAGCGGTCCAAAGGGTCATAAACCCCACGTCCGCCAGCCCGTCCAGAGGCGGTTCGAAACCGGCCTGGAGCTGTCCGAGGATGGCCAGACCGCGATCGGTCTCGCCGGCCAGGACGTAAGTTCTCGCATACTCCACGTGGGTCAGCATCATCAGGTTGATGGGTTGCATAAAGGCCTGATTCACCTGATACAGCCGATCAACCAGATCGAGGACCCTTCTGTTCTGCCCCCGAGCCAGGTGGTAGTCGATCCACCCCAGTACCACTTCCGACTCCTGCTGGGGGATCTGTGCGATGGATTCGGCGTTGTCGAGATGCCGGCGGGCCGCCGCGTAATCGCCCTCGCGGCGCGCGATATCGGCGAGACCGATCACCGCTTCCACCATCTGTGGATCCAGTACTTCGGCACGTTCGTAGGCATCCCGCGCCGCGCCAAGCTGGCCGGCGCGTATCAGCGTCTGGGCCATATCCACGAGCGCGGTCTGGTCATCCGGATTCTGTTGCGAATAGCGCGAGTAGGCGGCGATGGCCTGATCGAAATCGCCCAGCGCTTCATGGAGTCGACCCATCCACAGCAGCACCCGGTCGTTCCTGGGATCCAGTTCATAGACGGTTTCGATCTGCGCGAGAGCATCGGCAGGACGGCTGGCGATCTGGACATAGGCAGAGGCCAGATATTTCCTCGCCAGCGTATTGTCGGGATACAACTCGACCCACATCTCGAACAGCCTGAGCGCCTTGTCATTCTGATTGCGCAGCGAGTAATTCAGACCCTTGGCGATAAATTTGTCATCATCGGTCAGCCGATAGTCGTGCTGCAGTGCCATGCGTACCGCATCCGAAGCGGCTTCCATGTCGCCGAGTTGGAAGATCGCGTTGGCCAGCATCATGTGCACCCTGGCAAAACCTGGATCGAGTGCCACGGCCTGGCGCCAGTATTCCACCGCCTGCGGTAAGTCGTTGTCCAGGTACTCGGCATTGAGGCCCAGGACCGCGAATCGGAGAGCCTCGTGGGAGTCGACCGCCCGCTCCGCCAGACCGAGCTGCTCCCGGCCATCATCGGCAGGCAGCTCGAGGGCGGATTCGATTTGTCTGCTAAGGCGTTCGGCCAACCCCAGGATGTCCGGGCCGGACGCCTCGCCGGAGAACACCTGGCTGCCGTCGGACGTGCGGATTGCCTCCAGACGCAGGGTGAAGGTGTCGTCAACCCTGTCGAAGTCCCCGTTGATGAAGTAATCCAGACGCTTCTTCCATGCGATCGACTGCATCAGCGCCCCGGGCACGTCCAGACCGTCGGGGAAGCCAGCCTGTCTCAATTCCGTGAATCCGCGGCTCTCGTACTCCCAGTATGGCGTCCAGACACTGACGAACATGCTCTGGCCCAGGTCATTGGCGATGCCTACCGCCAGACCGTACTGCAGCCAGTCGAGGTCCGGGTCACCGGAGGCATTGTCGAGGAAGAAGACGGCGATGCGCTTGCGCAGCTCCGGTCGCGCCATCACCCGCTCGATCCGCTGCCCCTGCTCATCGGTGACCGTCACCGTCGTCGTGGTGGCGCCCAGCCCTTCGCCCTGGAACAACATGGCCAGCAGGCCGATGCTGGCGAACACGTTCAACGGGATGCCGATCTTCTCTACCCGGGTCCATTGATCGCGCCCGGGGGCGCCGTGGAACCATGCCAGCATCATCACGGTAGGGACGAAAGAGACCAGCAACACCAGCAGGAAATCCACCAGCGTCTGGGACAGCGCGTAGCGCTCGACGATCATGTTGGAGAACTCGACCGCGATCCATGCGCCGGCGAGATACAGCCCCAGGATCTGGGGTACCCGGCGATGCATCAGGGCCTTGAGCAGGGTCGTCTGGCTCATGGGCCCTTATTCTCAACCAGTGGGGCCGGAATTGCACCGGGGCAGGTGACTCCCCGGCCCGTCAGGGGATGCATTCCAGGTCCTGATGCCGGCGTGCCCAACGGCCTGCTTCCTCGTGCATGGACGCCATCGTCTCGATCTCCCCTACAGTCCGGAAAGAAGCCAGATAGCGGGCGAAAAGGGTGGGGCTGGATGTCACCATCATCATGGTCTCATGGCTATCGACCGAGGCCTCATTCATGACTCGTTGCACCTGCTCGTATCTCTCGGCGGCCGCCTGTCTGCGTGCTTCATCGCCGAGGGATTTCGAGGCGATCCTTTGTATGACCAGAGCGATCCGTTGGCCGATCACGGTCTTGCCTTCACGTTCCGACACCTCGCCATAGCGGAGACAGGCAAGAGCCCAGTCCTGGCTCTGCTCCGACTGTTCCTGGCACATGGTCACGTATCTCAGATAATTCGGCAGGTTGAGGCTGGCAAAGTCGGCGCCCAGTCCCACCCGGTCCCTGAACGGCAGATCACTGGCCGCGGCGAAGGCGCGCTCGGTCATCTCGATGGTCTCCGGCCAGTAGAGGCGGCTCTCCGACGAGGCCGCGGCGCGATGCATCGCGTCCAGCGCTGCGCCACCGGCGCCGGCCTGCATGCGGACGGCCGCGGCCAGTATCCAGGCCTCGCTGTTCTGGCCGTCCAGCTCCAGCATCCGCTCCTGCCATGCCTGCAGAGGACAATCCGTTTCCTCGTGGAGTTCCGCACACATGCGGACCGCGGACCAGACATGGAACGGGTTGTCGCCGCCCGCGGACACGGCCCGCGCCATCAGATCCATGCGCCGGGTCGGGTCGTCCTCCAGCATTGCAGCCGTGTGCAGATGCTCCGGATCCTCCGAGACCATCAGCCGGCCCTTGACCGCGCGCAGCGTCGACTCGTGTTCCTCGGCCGCCTTGTTCCAATCAAAATCGAAGCGCTCTGCCTGCGCTTCGTATTCCGCATAGGCACACAGATCCTCCATCGAGAACTCGAATGTCTCGCCGGGGACCTCGCCGACCGACGACGGCTCAACGCTGCCGGGAGACGGAATCGGTGTCGACGGCGGCGCGCCTGGGATAGCGGGCGGGTCAGTGTCTGGTGCCGATGACCAGGGTCGGGTCAGGAGCAGGAGTCCGGCCGCCACCAGGGCCAGGACTATGGCCGTGCGACGGCCGCTTGCGGATTCCGGGCCGGTGGCCATCGTGCTCCCGCTGGCCTGCTAGTGCCACAGCCCCAGGATGACGCCATAAAGCAGGAACTGTGCGGTGTGATAGCCGCCATCGATCAGCCACAGTCGCACGCTCTTTTGGGAGAACAGATAGTTGATCCCGAACGACGACGCGACAAGCCCGACGCCGACGGCCAGTCCCGTGCCCACGGCAGACCCGAAAGCCGGCCCGGGCCCGAGGAAGATCGCGAACACATACGCGGCAAGTACGGCGAAGACGAAGGCGCCGCCGAAGATCTTGCCCGGATGTCCGGCCTGCTCGTCCACGCCGGTCTCCCGCAGCCAGGCTTTGCCAAACAAGGCGGGCGAATACCAGGCGCCGCCGAGGACAAAGGCAGAAACGGCCGCGGCGAGCACGGCCAGGTGATTGATTTCGTTCATGATTGCTCCCCCTCCAGACAGCCTGGTGCCGGCCAGCCGGCGCTTTATGCAGTGTAGTGGAATTCAGGGGGATCAGGCTCGCGAGAGTACGGTCCTCGCCGACGATGGGAGTCCCGGAGCACCCTCGCTGTTTTCGGCGATTCATGGACGAGGCGGGCGCCGGCTGGCGGGCCACGCCGTCTTCCGGCTAAAGGATTCCGCCGGATGGCCGACTTCTATGTCAGAGACCGGTACATGACCGCGCCCTGCACCCCGGCCGCTCCGTCGTCCGGGGCACGGAGACTTGTGCATGTCCCCGAGTGGTGGTCAGGGCTGGCCCACACGAGTGCGCGCCGGATGGCGCAGGAGACAGAATCATGACGGACGATCATGCGAAAACCATGACCAATATCTGCCGCTTTGCGCCGACCTGCTCGCGCCCGTTCGGGCGGACCGATTGCACGCGCGCCTGGTGTTTCGGGTCCATGATGATGCCGGGCCAGAGAAAGGATCCTGACGCCGTCGACCGGTCGCCGCGCAGATCGGAGGATACGGAGGACGGCTGATCGGCGGCCGGATCCGGACCCGGCCCCCAGCGTTGCTGGATCAACTGTAGCTGCCCGACCGTTCTATCTGGTGGAGGATCTCCAGGGCGAGGTGTTCCATGCGGTCGAGACTGACGTCGGCTTTCCTCAGGAACTCCTTGTCATAGTGGCCTGGCCGGGCCCAGTCCTTGCCCGTAATCTGGCAACGCTTGGCCAGCTTGTTGATCCCCAGATCGCGCAGCGCAAAGCCGAGTTCGGTCCACAACACCGAGAGACGGCGCTCGGTGGCATGGTCGCGGGTCCCGGTATCCTGCATCTGGCGCATGTACACGGCGGTCTCCCGGGAGGCGGTGACCACCTCGCGCAGCGCCTTGACCGACTGCTGCTTGCGCGCCTCTCCGGCCCGGTTGAGGTTGGCCAGCCAGGCCCTGACATGCTTGAAGATGTCCCAGAGGAGGGTGGGGCTGACGCCGGCCATGGGCTGGTCCGTGTTGAAGGGCTCAGAGAGCGACCGTTGCTAAATTAACGAAAAACGGCCTCGACCCCAATTCATTTGTTGTTTGTCGCCAGGATCACCTCGGACGGGAACAGCATCTGCTGGATGTATTCCCTCGACTGCACCGAGAAGCCGCCCTGCTCGAGCTTCGCCGACATACGCACGCCACGGCATCCGCCCATCAGCAACGGCGAAAGGGGGTAGAGCCTTTCGGAGAGTCCGGCCCCGCCCGCTCGGCCAGGGTCATATTCGCGAGGACCAATCGTCCGCCCGGTTTGAGGACACGGTGGAATTCCGCGATCACCCGGGCCTGATCCGGCTGGTCGACGAGGTCGAACATGTAATTGTTGAGGAGCACATCAAAAGCGTCGTCGGTCTCGGCGATAGACACGGCGGTGCGCTGGAAAAGTTCAAAGTGGCTCAGTCCGGCTTTGGCTAGCCGCCGCTCCGCTTTCCCGAGCGT
The DNA here is from genome assembly GCA_050122055.1 of Gammaproteobacteria bacterium. Lineage (GTDB taxonomy): Bacteria > Pseudomonadota > Gammaproteobacteria > Steroidobacterales > XN24 > CAMYOC01. Next base: position 11,685 of record JASFJM010000045.1, read on the forward strand.
GCCGCGGGAGATGTCGATACCCACGTTGCGCCCGTCCGGGTTGGCCCGCACCACCTGAACAAAGGCGAGTCACGCGCCGCCGCGCCCCTATTCGGCCGGTCTGATGAACTTGAGCGTCATCCGGTCCGATTCCCCTATCGCCAGATACTTTGCCCGGTCTTCATCCCCCAGCGCCAGGGAGGGTGGCAGGGTCCAGACACCCCGGGGGTGCACATGGGTATCCCGGGGATTGCGATTGATATCCGACCGGGCCGCCAACTCGAAACCGGCAGCTTCGGCCAGGGCGATGATCCGCGCCTCGGATATATAGCCGTTCTCCGCCGCCGGATCTTCATCCGCTGGATCCGGCCAGCGATGATCGACCACGCCGAGGACGCCACCGGGTTTCAGGACGTCGAACATCACCTTGAAACTCAGATTCGCCGCCTGCTCACCATAGGCGGGATTCACCCAGTTGTGAGCGTTGCGGAAGGTGAGCACCATGTCTGCGGATCCTGCCGGCGCGATCCCGAGTTCATAGGGGAAATCCAGCGCGGTGATCTCCACATCGCGATAGAGGTCCGGCGTTTCGCCCAATCTGGTCAGGAATGCGCCGAAGTAACGGCGCTGATAGCCATAAGACGGATTGACGCTGTATTGGGCGGCGTAGAGTTTGCCGCGCTCTCTCAGCGCCGGGGCGAGTATCTCCGTGTACCACCCGGAACCCGGCCAGATCTCGACCACGGTCATGTCCGAGCGGAAGCCGAAGAAGCTCAGGGTCTCCAGCGGTCGGCGATAGACGTCCCGGGCCCTGCTGGCTTCGCTCCGGTGGGCACCATCGATGGCTGCCTGCAGCGCGGCCTGGGTCGCCGGGTCGAGAGCCCTGTCCTCCGCGCTGACGCCTGTTGAGGCCGTTATAGCGACGAGAGTCATCACGACGGAAAGACGGTGAATAAACGTGCATTGAGCATTGGACGCCATCGCTGGATTCTCCTCGGGGGATTGTCGGGACAGTCTAATCGTATCCGTGGGCCTTCCATTGGCGAGGTGTTGCTAATCCACAACAAAAAAATGCCGGACTCAAGGTCCCAGGACTCTGATCCAAGCTCATGAAATCTATTATTTCACCGCGCCATGATGCCGGGTATCGGTCCGATATATGGCAAAAAGGCGACACTTTCATCTATACTGCATTCCGACTTCTCTCTCACCTACACAGGCACAAACACAGATCCGTGACTCACATCCGTAACCCGGAAAGGAGGATCGCGTGGTGAATAAAATGCGTACATCGATGTTCCTGGCACTGACCCTGGCCGTCAGCAGCCTCGCCCAGGCCGAAATCCCGCTCGTCAGCGGAACCAATAACGATCTGAGCCTGTATGGCTGGCTGAAATTCGACGCCACCTATCAGGACGACGACATGAACAGCAAGGTCGCCCCCCGGTTCGCCGTGGAATCCGGCGATGAAGGGACCAACCTGACCGCCATGCACAGCCGCTTTGGCCTCAAATGGGATGGCCCGCAGATGGAGTACGACTTCAAAGTCGCGGGCGTGTTCGAGATCGACCTGTTCGACGGCGGTTCGAACAATCAGATGGATCTGCGCACCCGGCTGGCAGCCTTCACGCTCTCCAACGGCACCTCGACCCTTCTGTTCGGCCAGCACTGGGACGTGTTCTCGCCGCTCGGTCCCACCACGCTGATGACCAATGGCTATCTGTGGCAGACCGGTAACCTCGGATTCCGCCGGGCCCAGGCGCGGTACACCTACCAGGGCGAGGCCTGGAATTTTGCCGCCAGTATCAACGATCCCAGCACCGGTGGCGGCACTTCGGACGTGGACTCGCCGCTGCTCGAGGGTCGCGCGGGTTACGACTGGTCCGGCATGAAGTTCGGCCTCTCGGGAACCTATGGCAAGGACGAGACCACGGTGCCGACCACCGATGCTGACGTCTGGGGTTTGAGTCTCGACGCCATGATCCCCGTCACCGGGCAGATCTCGTTCAAGGGTGAAATGGCCACCGGTGAGAACCTGGGCGTCTTCCTGAGCCGGGCGACGGTCAATCCCGTCAACGAGGATGAGCAGGAAGCGTTCTCCGCCTGGGGTCAGTTCGTCTATTCCGGGACCGACTGGAACTGGTGGATCGGCGGCGCGGTCGAGACCGTGGATGAAACCAACGACGGTGACATCGATGATACCTATGCGTTCTTCGGTGGCGTCCAGTGGAAGCTGAAGAGCACGGTCGCCGGAGCGAATCCGATCCTGTTCGGTGCAGAACTGGCGAGCTTCAGCAGC
>JASFJM010000046.1:0-13924 GCA_050122055.1 Gammaproteobacteria bacterium
GACGTCCGGCTCCGAGCGCGGTGATCGGGCGAACCTCAGCGCTGCCATGCATGCTCATTCCGCCTCCATCGGGGGATCCCTGCGTTGTCCGGGACAGGCATCCTAACCCAAGCCCGGGATTCGTGCTGCAGCCGCAGCATAGTGAGCCGGGCATCAATCGGTGACCTGGAGATAATTATTAATTATTTCAATTTCTTGAGAAGGGTCCGGAAATTTCTGAAAACGGCCGGACCAGCTGCTATAAATATATTAGTGTCTGCTAAAAAGGAGGGGATACCGCGCGGTATCCGGAATCACCGATGACGGCATCGCACCACGTCGCAAACGGCCTCCCCGATCACCACGAGCTGTCCTTCCTGCACCGGGCAGAATCCGCCCTTGGCGGGTTCCTGAAGATGTCCGTCTGCGTGCTCATCGCCACGGTGGTCGCCCTGCTGCTGTTCCGCTTCGACAGCGCCCTGGTCAATCGGCCCAAGCAGTACGACACCGCCGCCACCCGGGTGAAGATGCTGGAGTTCATCCACGTGCAGCCGGAAGAATACGTCTATAACAAGGAGCGGCGCCTGCCCAAGAAGCCGCCCCCACCGGATCGCCCCCCGCCGCCGCCGAAGGTGCGGGTCAACGCGCCGACCGATCTGCCGGCGTCCATGATGAACATGGATATGCCGGATATCGAGATGAGTTTCGGTGCCGGGGGCGGACCGTACATCGGCCAGTACTACGGCGCCACAGCCGCCAACACCCCCGACGGGGACGTGATGCCCATCGTCCGTATCGAACCGCGCTATCCGCGGGACGCCCTGTTGCGCGGTCTCGAGGGCTGGGTCAGGGTCGAGTTCACCATCACCCCCGAGGGTGGCGTAAAGGATGCCATCGTGGTCGAGGCAGATCCTCAGCGGGTGTTCGATCGGGCAGCGATCCAGGCCGTCCTGCGGTGGAAATTCAGACCGCGTTTCGTGGACGGAGCGGCCGTCAGCCGGCGCGCGGTCCAGGTGATCGACTTCAAGCTCGAAGAAGACGTCTGAACAGATTCCTCATCCTCGCGGTCCGGACATCAGGTCCGGGCCGTCTGGGGTGCTGCCGCCACGTCGGGGCTGACCAGGCTGTGGATCCAGCGGCCATAAAGCCACAGGCCGATCGCTGAAGCAAAGGCGATCAGTGCCATCAGGTCCCAGACGATGCCCACATTGTTAGCCTCATAGAGCATGGTGGTCAGCGCCTCGGGCGTTTCGTTGGCGAAAGTGACCAGATAGGAAAATGCCTCACCCTGAGGGATAGCCTCCAATTGCTCGGCGCCGGCGCCGTTTTCTGCCAGCCAGTTGCGGGACAATGTCTCCTTGGCCGCGAACCGGCCGTAGAGCAAGGGTCCGAAGTAGCCTTCCAGTACCCAGCCCACCGCCAATGGCAGCTGGGAGAATCCGAGATACATGGCCTTCTTGTCCGGCGGCGCCATATTGCCCATGAACTCCAGCATCTTGGGGCTGGAGAACATCTCGCCGATGCTGAAGAGGATGATGCCGAACAGACAGATCCAGGCTGCGCTGGTCCAGCCGATCAGGACGAAGGCCACCGCCGTCATCAACGTGCCAAGGACCATACTGTTGACGGCGCGCAGCTTGCCGCTCAGGTGGGCGAAGAAGAAACAGCTGATCATGATCATGCCCGCGTTCACGTTGAGCAGGCCCTCCGGCATTATCCGGGTGCCGTCCTGGCTCATCCCCAGCAGGAAGATCGGGACCGGGTTCGAGGTGCCGTCCGGACCGAACAGTGTAGTGACGATGGCCGAGGTATCCACCCAGTCGCGGATATGCAGCGGCAGCACGTCGAACAGGGCGTTGAACATGAACCAGAAGCCCGACATGATCACCAGGAAGACCCACAGGGTGGGCTTGGCCAACTCCTGCAGCGACGTGCGGACCAGGTTCTCCTCCTTCAGCTCGCCGCTCTGTATCTGGCGGCGTCGTTCGATGCGTTCGTCCATGTCCGGTTCCCGGTACATCAGCAGGAACAGGAAATTGATCGAGATAATCGCGGCGCAGGCGAAGAACAGATCCGACCAGGCCAGCTGCCGCATATAGGCCGCGAGCAGGGGCCCCAGCCAGCCGCCGATGTTCACGGTCTGGTAGAAGATGCCCCAGGCCATAGAGCTGTTCTTCCGATTGGTGGCCTTGACCAGAGTGCCCTGGATACCGGGCTTGAAGATGCCAGTGCCGGTGGCAAGCACGATGGCTCCGACCACGAAACCGGCAAAGCTGGGGTAGAACCCCATGATCAGGTAGGCGGCGATCTTGGTGACGGTGGACAGGAAGATGGTCTGCTTGTAGCCCATCCGATCGGACAATCCGCCCACCAGCGCCGGCACCAGGGATTGGAACAGGGCCCAGATAAAGAAGATCAGACCCAATTCCTCGGCGGATACGCCCAGGCCGCCCTGGGAGACCGGGGCCGTGGCATAAAGACCAGAGACCGAGCGGACGCCATAATAGGCGAGCCGTTCGACCATCTCCATCCCGCCTACGATCCAGAACACATAGCTCAGGCTGGCGATAGCGGCGAACAAGCCGAGTTGCTGGACGTCTTCCAGGCCGTGCTCGTCGACTCCGGTCTGATTGCTCATATGATTTCCCAGGCGAGGCCGGCCTGGTCCCGCCGGCAAAAAATTTGCCGGCATTGTACGACATCTGTCGCCCGGGTCCGGCTGAGCGGCTGGGCACCGGGTGCTGCGGCGCCGCATCCTGCTCCGGGCCAGCCACCGGAACCGGCGCGGCCCGGGACGACACGAGTGCCTTCAATACCTGAGCATGGCCAGGGTCCAGCCGGATACGATCAGGCCGACCGCAGCCGCGGCGGCGGCGCGCTGGACGACGGGACGGCCCAGGCTTGTCACTGGCAGACGGCTGCAGAACCAGCCGAGTGCCAGCCCCGCCAGAAAACCGGTCAGATGCGCGACCACGTCGGTGCGCTCGCCGCCGGTGCCGGTAAAGGCCAGCAAGGCGATGCCGCCGACAAGCGGGCTCCAGCGCCGGATCAGACCGGCCCCGGCCGTCACCGAGTGTCGATATCGGAGCGCATGGGCGACGAGGATGCCGAGCGCGGCGAAAACGGCCGTGGACGCCCCGAGGGACGAATGATAGGCCGGCTGTACCAGCGCATTGAGGCCGTTTCCCAGGGCACCGGCCAGCACGATGCCACACCAGGCCACACCACCGCCAAGGGCCTGGGCGGCGAACAATCCGAACACGGCGCCGAAAGCCAGGTTGGCGCTCAGATGACCGGCGTCGCCATGCAGGGTCAGGGCGGTCAGGGTCCGCCACCATTCGCCGTCCTGAACCCGTCCCGCGCGCATCACGCCGGCGTCGACCCAATCGAGACCGAACAGCCAACGGTTGGCCGCCACGGCGATCCCGATCAGGATCACCACATAAGCAAGGACCCCCATCGGGCCACCTGTGAATGAGGGGATCGGCACCGGCGCGGGCCTGCCGCCGCGGGGGTTCTCCGCCCGGTAGGCGCGCAGTTCTTCCAGCGCACGCGCCTGGTCCTCCACCGCCACCAGCAGCAGCCACCAGCCATCCCGGAACACCGCCTCGGCCGGCACACCCACGGCATCCAGCACCAGCCGCGCGTCCATGGCTTCGTGGCGGTGGCGGCTGCGCGCCAGGATCGCCAGATCGGGACCGCTCGGGTTCATGGGACCCTACCATGCGGCAGCCGGGCGTCGGGGGCAACGCTTGCGACCTGGCAGCCGGCGGACAGAAGACGTAAGAAAGCCGGAGCAGCCTTGCGCCACTCCGGCCCTGGTGCTGCCCGCGGCATCGATGCCGCCGTCAACACCTCGCTGCGCGCTACGCAACCTTGAGGACGTGCCTCTTTACCTTCTTCGCCTTCGGAATCACGATGTTCAACACACCGTCCTTGAGTTCAGCCTTGGCCTTGTCCACATCCACGTCGATGGGGAACATCACGGTCCGCTCCAGCGTCCCGTGTGCCATCTCGCAGCGATAGAAGCGTTCGGCTTTCTCTTCTTCCTTCAGCTCGCGATTGACGATGATGCCCAAGCCCTCGTCGGTGACGGTGAGCTCGATCTCGTCCTTCTTCACTCCCGGCAACTCGGCCCGGACCAGCAGTTCCTCGTCCCGGTCGATCAGGTCGATGAGCGGGAAGCGCAGATCGATTCTGGGCTCGATCTCGGGCAGCATCGACCGTTTCATGCTGAACGGCTCCAGCCAGCCACGGTTAAAGAAGGTCTCGAACAGATCTTCCATGCCCTGACCGAACGGCAGCGTCCTCGAAATCGGAAGCGCAGACTTCGCAACTTTCTTGGGAAGAATCTCACGTACAGTTGACATGACATTCACCTCCTAATCCTGACGCAAAAGCGTCGTCCGGGGACCATTCCCCGGGCATCAGGAAATATGGGGGCGGCAGCGGCCGGACCCATTAGGAAACTACCTGATTGACAAGCCGACCAGGACGAGTCTCAGCGGATGTCTTCTACCCGCCAGACGACCGGCTCCCATTCGTCGCGCCGGTTGGCGGTCAGCTGGGCGCCGAGGAAATATCGCTTGCCGGCCTCGACTTCGATTTCGATGTCGCCGGGCTGTTTGTCCCTTGGGGTGTAGCCGGGCTTCGACAATACCCCGGTGGCCTGGGAGAGATCGGCGGTCAACCGGATTCTGTGCACGCCCGGCTCGACCCTGACGACCTCCTTACGGCCGAAGCGGCCGCTACCACCCTTGATCTCGCGGTCATCGACCTTGGACACATAGGCCGGATAGATCTTGCCCGAGATGTCCGAAGCGTTGGTGGTGATGATGGCGTAATCCGCGTCCCCGGCCGTGCCGGAGGCGCAGGCCGCCATGGCCAGCGCCAGCGCTGCAAGGACGACGGATGCGCCGTTCCTGGAAAGATTGCCCATGATGATTCCTCCGTTTCCGTATGTGCCCGGGCGCCGCATCGGCCGCATCCCTCGCGCGCCATACAAGAACTTCGACAGACGAATCCCGGAAGGGTTCTGCCTCCTCCGGCGAGATGCCCATCGTCAAGCCGGCGGATCGGGCCGGCAGGCGAAATTGCCGCAGGAGGGAGCGGGGCCGCGGAAACCCCAGGCGGCGGATGCGTCCCGATCGCAGCAGGGGTCTGCTGGCCTCGGGTGGAGGCGGCCGGGCCGAGCGTGCCGGCGTCCGCGTCGCGGCCGCCGCAGTGGTCCCGAAAATACCAGGCCTTACTGTGTCTCCCATACCTGACGTGGTTCGCCACGCCGCCTGGAGTACACGACTGCTAATCGTCTTCATGGGGTCTTCGGCGCAGCTTTTCAAGCTGGCGCAATGAATTCCCGGAGACCAACCGCAATATCCGCAGCGCCGGATTTGAGATGTCGCTGCAGCTGGGCAGCCTGCGACAGGGCGCCTTCTTCAGCCAGTACGAAAAGGACGCAGTCCGCGGCAGTCCGCGATTCGGCTGGGCCCATGTGATGATGATCGGGGATCTCAGCCGGATCATGCCGGCGCCGATGGGAGACGATGTGGCGGCGCTGGCCTCCGCGTGGGGCCGGGAATGGGAAGACCTGGTCCAGGATGAAGCCAGCGCGGCCCGCGTCGGCGAATCCATCGACGCCCTCCGCGGACAGGTATTGATCACGCTCTGCGCCCTTGATTGACGGGCTCTGAGCCCCGCAGCCGGGGAGCCTGACATGTTAGAATTAGGGGCTCGGCCGCGACAGGGCATCGTCGCCAATTGTCGCCGAATGGAGCCGCAGGGGGCCCGGACCTCTGCTCATTGCTGGCCGAGCGCAGCATAGACGCGAGGAGAAGCCCCCGTGCCAGCCAAGCCGCCCAAAGGCGCCGAACGCGGATTCATCATCCCGATCGGAGGCGCCGAAAACAAACTCAACGACCCGCAGATCCTGGAGCGTTTCCTGGAGCTGTGCGGAGGCGATTCGGCCCATATCGCCATCATCCCCACCGCCTCGGAACTCGAAGACACCGGCCCCCATTACCAGCGGTTGTTCCGCAAGATCGGGGTCAGGCATGCCGAAGTCCTGCCTCTGGTTACCCGGGAGGACTGCGAGTCCAGCGACCATCTGGGCGTCATCGAGGAAGCGGACGGCGTGTTCCTGACCGGCGGCAACCAGCTGCGTCTGTCCACCACTCTCGGCGGCACCCGCATGTCCCAGGAGCTGCGCAGGCAGAATGCCCGCGGCATGCATGTGGCCGGCACCTCCGCCGGCGCGGCCTTCCTGCCGGAGCATATGATCGCGGGCGGCTACGAAGGCACGACCCCGAGCCCGGACATGGTCACCCTGGCGCCGGGACTCGGGTTGAGCAATCACGTGATGGTGGACCAGCATTTCCGCCAGCGTGACCGCCTCGGGCGGCTGTTGACGGCCCTCGCCTACAACCCGTTCGCGGTCGGTATCGGCCTCGATGAGGACACGGCGGCGTTCATCGGTCCCGACAACGGCTTCGAGGTGGTCGGTAGCGGCGGGTTGACCGTCGTCGACCCCTCGGAGATCACTTATTCGTCCATGGATCGGGCCCATCGGCGCGACCCGGTGAGCCTGATCGGCGTAAAGTTGCATATCCTGATCGCCGGCGGCCGTTTCGATCTCAACACGAGAACCGCGGCCGCCGGGTAGGTCGGAGAGAAGTCCATGAAAGTCATCTCGACCAATATCTACGGCGGCCCGAACCTGTATGCCAGTTTCCCGGTGATCCGCCACCTCGTCGATCTGGGCCCGCTGGAGGAATGGCCGACACGGCGCCTGGGTGACGGCTTTATCGAAGCGCTGATCCAGGCCCTCCCCGGCCTCGCGGAGCACACCTGCTCCTATGACACCGCCGGCGGATTTATCCGCCGCATGCGCGAAGACGAAGGCACCTGGCTCGGCCACGTGCTGGAACACGTGATCCTCGAGCTGCAGACCATCGCCGGCTTCCACGTCAGCTTCGGCCGGACCCGGTCGGTGCCGGACCAGCCCGGGACGTACACGGTCGTATTCCAGTACAAGGACGCCGAGATGGGCCGTGAGGCGAGCCGACTCGGGATCGACCTGCTCGGCTTTTTGCTGCCTCCCGAACTGCGGCCGGACGGGGCGCCGGACGATGACTGGGATTTCGACGAGCAACGGGACCGCTTCATCCGTTATGCACAGAATCGTGCGCTCGGACCCAGCACCGGATCCCTGGTGGAAGCGGCCGAGCAGCGCGGGATCCCCTGGATCCGTCTCAATCGCTACAGCCTGGTGCAGTTCGGCCACGGCAAGTACCAGCGCCGCATCCAGGCGACGACGACCGGCAACACCAGCAACATCGCGGTGGATCTGGCGTCGGACAAGGAAGAGACCAACGCCCTGCTTCGGGATCTCGGGCTACCGGTGCCAGAACAGCGGCTGGTCTATTCGGCTGCCGATGCGGTCCGGGCGGCGGAGCGGATCGGCTTCCCGGTCGTGGTGAAGCCGCTGCGCGGCAACCACGGTCGTGGCGTCTCCATCGGCGTCGGCACGCCGGAAGACTTGGCAGTGGCATTCGAGAAAGCACGTGAGCACGGCCGCGCAGTCGTGATCGAGCAATACGTCACCGGCTTCGACCATCGGCTGCTGATCATCGACGGCGAACTCATCGCCGCGGCCAAGCGCGTACCGGGCCACATCATCGGCGACGGCAGGCAGTCGGTGGAGGAACTGGTTGAAGAGGTCAATCGGGATCCCCGCCGCGGCGTCGGCCATGAGAAGGTCCTGACCCGGCTGGAGCTGGATCATCAGGCCCTGCGCCTGCTGTCCCAGCGCGGCTACGAGCCGGCCACCGTGCCACCCGCCGGCGAAGTGGTCTATCTGCGCTCCACCGGCAACCTGTCCACCGGCGGCACCGCCATCGACGTCACCGATATCGTCCACCCGGACAACCGCGAGATGGCGATACGGGCGATCAAGGGCGTGGGGCTGGATATCGGCGGGGTCGATTTCCTGACCGCCGATATCAGCAAGTCTTACCGGGAGATCGGCGGCGGCATCTGCGAAGTCAACGCCGGACCCGGATTCCGCATGCACGTGGCACCCAGCGAGGGCACTCCCCGGGACGTGGCCGGACCCGTGCTCGACATGCTGTTCCCCCCGAGCTCACCGAGCACCGTGCCGATCGCCTCCATCACCGGCACCAACGGCAAGACCACGACCTCGCGCATGCTCGCTCACATCATGAAGATGGCCGGCCACACCGTCGGCCTGGCCAGCAGTGACGGGGTCTATATCGACGGCAACCTGACCGTCGAGGGCGACATGACCGGGCCACGCTCCGCCCAGATGATCCTGCGCGACCCGACGATCGACGCGGCGGTGATGGAGACGGCCCGGGGCGGCCTGCTGCGCAGCGGCCTGGGTTATCCGAAATGCGATGTGGCGGCGTGCATCAACGTCAGCTCGGACCATCTCGGGCTCAAGGGCATCAACACGCTGGATGAGCTGGCGCTGATCAAGCGCATCCCCATCGAGGTGGCCCAGGACACGGCGGTGCTCAACGCGGACAACACCTATTGTCTGCACATGGCCAGCCACACCGAGGCCCGCAACGTCTGCTATGTGACCATGAATCCGGACCACAGCCTGGTCAAGGAACATGTCCGCGCCGGCGGGCGCGCGGTGGTGCTGGAGAAGGCATTCAGCGGCGACATGATCACGATCTATGATGCCGGCAGCCATATCCCGCTGCTGTGGACACATCTGATCCCGGCGACCCTCGAGGGCCGGGCCATGCACAACGTGCAGAATGCGATGTTCGCGGCCGGTCTCGGATTCAGTCTCGGTGTCAGCCTGGAGAACGTCCGCCAGGGCCTGCGCACCTTCGACACGACATTCTTCCAGGCACCGGGCCGGATGAATATCTTCGACGAGCTGCCGTTCAAGGTCATCCTGGATTACGCCCACAACCCGGCCGCGGTGAAGACCATGTCCGACCTGGTGGACCGTCTCAGCGAGGCAGGCCGCAAGATCGTGGTGCTGGCCGCTCCCGGAGACCGGCGCGATGAGGATATCCGCGAGATCGCGCGGGCGGCGGCGGGCCATTTCGATCATTACATCTGCCGCCAGGACGACAGCCTGCGCGGACGCACCGAGGGCGAGGTCCCGGCGAAGCTGCGGGACGGTCTGATCGAAGCCGGGGTGCCGGAACAGCAGATCGAGCTGGTGGCGGACGAACAGCTGGCGGTGCAGCACGCCCTGGCCAGCGCCCGCACCGGCGACCTGGTGCTGATCTTCGGAGATGCCATCAAGCGGTGCTGGAAACAGATCATCTACTTCAAGCCCGGCGAGCCCGAACCGGCCCCGGTGGCGACGGACCCGGGACGGGGCCGCTTCGAGCCGCTGGAGATGGAAGGCGAAGCGTTTACACACACCGGCGGCGTAGCCCTGCTGCGTGACGAGCGCGGCGTGATGATCGCTCCGGAACCGGAAGAAGCGGATTAGGCCCCTGGTGTGGCCAGGCCTCCGGAACTCCTCGACTCCCGCCGGTTGACAGGCCCGAACGTCCTCGGGACGAAGCCCGCCGCCATCATCGATGTGGCGGTCGATACGCTCCGGCTCGATCCGTTCATCGAGGCCTGGAAGGAGTCGGCCGGAGCCATGCTCTCAGCGGTCGGATGGGACGGCGCCGTGTTGCTGGAGCGGAGACTGGATAACGGTGTGAGCCTGGGCTTCACCGCGCCCATCGACGCCCTCTATGCCGCCACGGAAATCAACGATTGGGCATTCGCTGCGGCGGCGGCCCGGCTCGCCGACGAGCCGGGCGACGAAACGGCGGAGGCTGCGGAGCGTCTGCGCACGCTGATCGGGGAGGAATCCAACCCGCGGCTGGTGGCGCTGCACGATGCCGCCCTCGCCCGGGGCATTCCCTTCCTCGCCGACGATGACTATCTGAGCCTGGGTCTCGGCGAGCGCAGCCGGACCTGGTCGGTGGCCGAGCTGCCGCGACCGGAGCAGGTGCCCTGGGGGCAATTGGGCGCGATCCCCGCCGGTCTGGTCACCGGCACCAACGGCAAGACCACGACCGTGCGGCTGACCGCGGCCATCGCCGGTGCCGCCGGATTCGCGGTGGGCTACTGCTCCACGGACGGGATCGTGGCCGCGGGCGAAACGCTGGAGAAGGGCGATTACTCGGGGCCCGGCGGCGCCCGGGCCGTGCTCAGGGATCCCCGGGTCCAGTGTGCGGTCCTCGAGACCGCCCGGGGCGGGCTGCTCCGCCGCGGTACCGCCATGACCCACGCCGATGCCGCCGTCATCACCAACATCGGCGCCGATCATCTGGACGATTTCGGGGTCCGTGACCTGGAACACCTCGCCGATATCAAATGGCTGGTGACATCCGTTCTCGGCGCGCGCGGGACGGCAGTGCTCAATGCCGATGATCCGCGCCTGGTCGCGCGGGCCGGCGGGCTCGAAGGACCCGTGACCTGGTTCTCGCTGGATCCGCGCTCGCCGGTGGTCGCGGGCCATTGCCAGGGCGGCGGTACCGCCTGGATCCTGGACGAGGGCCAGCTGACCCGGGTTCGCGGAGACCAGAGGCAGGCCGTGGTCGCGGCGGAGAGGATCCCGGTGACGCTGCAGGGGGCTGCCCGGCACAACGTCGCCAACTGTCTCGCCGCGGCAGCCCTGGCAGAGGCCCTGGGATGCCCGGACGACGCCATCAGCGCCGGCCTGTGCGGAGCCCGTCCTGACGGCAATCCGGGCCGGGCCAATCTGTTCGAACTGGGCGGGGCCCGTGTGCTGGTGGACTTCGCCCACAACCCGGATGGCATCCGGGCCCTGGCGGGCATCGTGGAGCACTTCGGCAGGGGGCGCCGGCTGCTGATGCTAGGGCAGGCGGGCGACCGGGGCGACGACAGCCTGCGCGAGCTGGCGACGGCGGCCTGGTCGCTGGCTCCAGACCGGGTGATCATCAAGGAGATGGCCCATTACGCCAGGGGCCGCCAGCCGGGCGAAGTGGCCGGCATCCTGCGGGGCGCGCTGATGGCCGCGGGGGCCGAAGCGGATTGCATCCATCACCAGCAGGAAGAGATCGACGGGGTGCGTGAAGCGCTCGCGTGGCTGCAGCCGGGCGACCTGGCCGTCCTGCTGACCCACGAGGATATCGCAGGCGTGCGGGCACGTTTGCTCGAAGCGGGCGCTACCGCGATCTGACCCGGACCCCGTCGACCACATCGTCCCCCGGATGCACGATGACCGTCTCATCCTCTCCGACACCGTCGAGGATCTGCACCTCCAGCCCGCTGCGTCGACCGATGGATACCTTTTTCAGGCGCGCCCGGCCGTCCTCGGTCGCGAACACGGCCCAATCCGCCCCCTGACGGAACAGGGCGCTGGACGGCATCTTGAGCACGTCGTCCGCCTGCCAGAGGATGAACGCGGCTTCGACCCGGTAACCGTCACCCAGGCGCTCCCACTCCGCCCGCGGCGAGACGATGTCCGAGATCACCAGCACCCGTTGCTCTTCCACACCCAGGGCTGAAATCTTGGTGAATCCCGTGGGCTCGACCACCCTGACCACGCCCTCGAGGGGGTCGTCGCCGCCCCAGCGGTGGAACTGGACCCGGGCGCCGGGGGCGATCCTGACCGCATCGGCGGACAACACGTCCACCTCCACCTCCAGCGCCCCCGGATCGCCGATCTCGATCAGGGGCTGGCCGGGATCGACCACGCCCTCGCTCTCGCGGATCACCGCGAGTACCCGGCCGTCCACCGGTGACGTCACCGGCACCATCTCCGGGGATTCCCCGCCCGCGGTGGCGGCCGAATAGAACAGGGCCGTCTCGGCGGCTTCCAGCTCGTGCTGGGCCACATCCACCGCGAATTCTGCGGAGCGGAGGTTCGCCGCGGCGGCCCTCGCCCGGGCGCGGGCGCGGTCCAGCTCATCCTCCGAGATAGTCCGATCGGCACGGAGCTGTTCCTTGCGGGTCAGCTCACGGGCGGCGAACTCGGAATCGGCCCGGGCCGCCGCCACATTCTGGGTCGCCCCGGCCCGGGCGGCGCGAGCACCCTGTACTCGCGCCTCGGCTTCGGCCCGCCGCCGCGGGTCGAGCACATCCGAGCGCAATGGCTCCAGTTCCAGCAGCACGTCGCCTTTGCTGACCTGGTCACCCACGTTGAGCTCGATGCGGCGCGCAAACCCGGCGACCGGTGCCGACAGCACGTAACGGTCGATGACCCGGGTGCGGCCTTCCTCTTCCACGGTCACGACCAGGGGGCCCCGGCTGACGGTCGCAAGATCCACCGGCACCGGCCGCGGCATGAACCCGAACGCCAGCGCCGCGATCACGGCGATTGCGAACAGCACGAGAGCGACGGTCCTTCCGGTATGCATAGTCGAATCCTATTCCCGCGTCTTCAAAACAGCCACCATGTCCAGATGGTCGACCCGCCGCCGCACGATCAGGCCTGACACCGCGGCTGCCGCGATAACGACCGAGGCCGCCAGAGTGTAGGTGTCCCGCTCCAGCACCAGCGGGATGCGGAACATCTCATGGGGCAGGGTGGCGACCATCCAGGCCGAGAGCAGGTACCCGAGCACGAACCCGGGCGGGATGGCGAGCAGGGTCAGCAGACCGAGCTCGCCGAGCAGGATGTAGGAGACCTCGGCGCGGGTGAATCCCAGCACCCGCAGACTGGCGAGTTCGCGACCGCGCTCCGCCAGGGCGATGCGGGCGCTGTTGTAGACGATCCCGAATACGATGGCGGCCGAGAGGACGCTGATAAAGCCCATATAAGTCAGCAGGAATTCGGCAATGGAATCGTAGAAGTTCTGTAACCGGGCGTCGCTGGCCTCGGTGGCCGCGACCCGGGGCGTATCCTTGAGCCGCTCGTAGATATCGACCCGGCGCAGTGCGTCGATCGCCATGTAGGCGCCGGAGATCGCATAGCCTTCGCCCATGAGCCGGTTCAAACCGTCCAGGCCGATGTAGGCGCCGATGCCGATGTACTGGGTGACCACGCCCGCCACCTGGACCTGCCGGCGCGGTCTGCGGCCCTCCAGGATCTCGGCCTCCACATAGTCACCCGGTGCGACGCCGAGGATCTCCGCCAGCTGATCGGTCAGAAGGAAACCGTCTTGCGGCAAGCGCAACGGCTGCAGCGCCTGATCCAGGGAACGGTGCAGGACGGCCTCCGGGCGGTAAGCCAGGATGCTGGTGCGGTAGGTCCGGGGGCCGGCCCGGAGCCTCACCGGCACCGAGCGGAACGGTTCCACATAGTGGACGCCATCGAGGGACCGCAGTTCGTGTATGGCCCGCAGGGAGGTGGGATCGTAGAACGTCACCGCCAGATCCTCGCGCTGGGCCAGCCCGAACTCGATCTCCACCATCTCGTCCATGGCATCGGTAAAGAAGGTGCCCAGCATCATCACTCCGCAGGCCATGGCGATGCCGGCCGCGGTCAGGGTCGACTTCAGCGGTCTGCGGCTGATGTGCCGCAGGATCATCCGGCTGGGCTGGTCCAGCCGTCCCCGCAGACCGATACGCTCGAGCCAGGACGGACGATAGGTCTCCGGAGGCGCCGGCCGCATCGCCTCGGCGGGTGGCAACCGGGCCGCCTCGCGGACGGCGCCAAGCGTCCCGGCGACCGCGGCGACACCGGTCACGAGGATCGCGACCAGCACCGTGACGCCGTGGACCTGGTAGCGGAGGAACGGGAAGCGGTAGTAATCCATGTAGATTTCACTGAGCCCGCCGCCCAGCCAGGCGCCGAGACCCGTGCCGGCCATCACTCCCAGGGCCACGATCACCAGCACCATCTGCACGTAGTGCCAGGCGATCCGCACGTTGCCGTATCCGAACGCCTTGAGGATCGCGATCTGTTCCCGCTGGGTGTTGATCAGGCGGCCGATGACCACGTTGAGCAGAAAAGCCGTGACCGCCAGGAAGATGACCGAGAACAGACCGGCGG
>JASFJM010000047.1:0-13750 GCA_050122055.1 Gammaproteobacteria bacterium
CACGCGCGGCATCGAACAGGCTCGGATACCAGCCTTCCCAACCCGGCAGTAATTGCTCGACCTGTTCACGCAGATTCATGGCAGTCATATTCGATCCGACTCATGCCTGAGCGACCCTACTTCAGCATCGGGCATGGCACAAGCACGAGCGTCACGTTTGCATGCGCACACGCAGTGCCGATTCCACGGCGTCAGAACTGGTAGGTAAACCCCAGGCCCACGCGGACCTGGTTGCGTTCCTCGACGATCGGGCTGTCCCCGGCGTCACCGATCAGGCGCTCGTAATTGGTGATCATCTGCATGCTCCAGTGCTTGCTCAGGAACACGAGGGTCAACAATCCGGCACCGACGCTGTTGAAATCGCCGTCGGCGTCATATTCGGGGAGTCCCGAGTTTGCCGACTGCCGCGGGCTGATGCCGAAGTTGCTGGAATTGTAGTCGCTGTCAGCATAGCGGACCCGCAGGGACGGCTTGAGGAAGACCGGTCCGACCAGCCGGAAGCCGTAGCCGGCCTTCAGGTCGACCCTCGTGCCGGCGTCGTCGCCGGTCACCTGGCGGCTGTAGTGCAAATCCGCAGACCAGGGCCGGGATTCCCATTCGAGATAGAGGTTCGCCGTCGCACCGCCGTCCACGTCGCCGAGCCCTTCCAGTTTGCTGGAATCATCCTCGTCCCGGCCGCCGCGATAGCCCACCGACGCCCCGGCGCGGAAAGCGGACCCGCGCCAGAACCACATACCCAGGCCCTTGACCGGATTGAGGAAGAAGCGCTCCTTGTATTCCAGATCGATCACCGGGAAGGCCCGGATCTTGAAGTCGTCAGAGCCTTCGTATTCCGGGGTGACGAGGCCGAAAGCCCCGAGCCTGACGACCCAGTCACTCTCGGGCTTGCGCGGGTCCACATCACCGGCGGCCTCCTCCGGCATATCGCGCAACTGGGCCTGGGCCAGGGATGGTCCCAGCAAGAGACAAGACAACAGGAGAAGCAGATATCGGGCCATGGTTCCTCTCGATCTCACCCCGCGACCCAGAGCCGGCGGGCCGAAGGTTGCAGATCATAGCCCCACAGGCTGCCGTCTGTCGCTTTCCGATCTGCCCGGAGATGACACGAATCCGGACCCGGCGCCGATCGGCAGCCGGGCTTCCCATCGGGCCCGGGGCTGACTACCATGAGCCGCCATGCGCCGGGGCGCAAGCCGACGGCAGGGGATCGACACCCTCGACACCGTCCCCTGAGGGGTCCCGCGCGTCAGCACACGGCAGGAGTCCATTGAACGCAAGCCATCCAGCAGAAGTCCGTATCGAGCCGGTGGCGGACCGACGCTCTCTCAGGACGTTCATCCGCGTCCCCTGGTCGATCTATGCTGGCGATCCCTGTTGGGTGCCGCCGCTGCAGATGGAACGTAAACAGGCCCTCTCGCCCGGGAATCCTTTCTTCCAGCATGCCCGGTGGCAGGGATGGATCGCATACCGGGGCCAAGACCCGGTCGGCCGGATATCCGCCCAGATCGATCAACTCCACCTCGACCGGCATCAGGACGCCACCGGTTTTTTCGGCTGTCTGGAAGCGGTCGATGACGACCAGGTATTTCGCGGCTTGTTCGGTACCGCAGAATCCTGGCTGCGCGAGCGCGGCATGCGTCGCGCCCGGGGGCCATTCAGCCTCAGCATCAACCAGGAAGTCGGATTGCTGGTGGATCATTTCGACACCCCGCCATACCTGATGATGGGCCATGCGCCGCCCTACTACGGACCGGCCATCGAGCGCCTCGGGTATGCCGGCGCCAGGGACCTGCTGGCCTACCAGCTCACACCACAATTCGAAACGCCGAAAGTCATGGCGGCCCTGTGCGCACGCGTGGGCAAGAACGTCACGCTGCGCAGTCTGCGCCGCAAGGACAAAGCGGCCGAACTGGAGTTGATGAGGGATATCTTCAACGATGCCTGGTCCGAAAACTGGAGCTTCACGCCGTTTACCACCGAGGAATTCCAGCATATCGGCCGGGAACTGCTGCCATTGATCCCGGACGACTTCATACAGATCGCCGAACTGGACGGAGAACCGGTGGCCTTCATCGTGCTGATGCCCAACATCAATGAGGTCATCGCCGATCTGGACGGACGCCTGCTGCCGTTCGGCTGGGCCCGGCTGCTCTGGCGCCTGAAGGTGCGTTTCCCGAAGACGGCCCGGGTCTCGCTCATGGGCGTACGGCGGCGTTTGCACCATACCCGTCTCGGTCCGGCCCTGGCCTTCATGACCATCCGCGCCCTCCATCCGGCCACCCTGCGGCTGGGGATGGGCAATGTGGAGCTGTCCTGGATCCTCGAGGACAACCATGGCATCCGCGGGATCATCGAAAGCCTCGGCGGATGGATCACCAAACGTTATCGCGTCTATGACAAGGATCTGACCGCCGATAACGGACACGGGCATTAGAGGACCACAATGACGCAGGCTCCCCAGGCGACGTTCCGCGCCGTGGTGCTGGCCGGGGAGCGGCCGGGCGGCAGCGCCCTGAGCCGCGCTGCCGGGGTCGCGGCGGGCGTGCTGGTGCCCGTGGCCGGAAAACCCGCCGTGGAGCGGGTGATCGACGCTCTGGAGGCCAGTCCCCGGGTCGATGACTGCCTGCTGTGCGGCCCCGAGTCGTCAGTCGCAGAGGCCAGCGACGTCATCCGCAAGCTCAGGGCCCGGGATCGGGTCAACTGGCTCGCCCCGGAAGAGGGTCCGGCGGCCAGCACCCTGGCCGGGCTGGCGTTCCTCGATCGCTACCCTGCGCTGGTCACCGCCGGTGATCATGCGCTATTGTCGCCCGCCATCCTCGATGAGTTTTTTGCGGGCGTGGACGGCCGCGACGAGGACCTGCTCATCGGGCTGGTCCCGTACGAGGCCGTGCGGGCCGCATTCCCCGAATCCCGGCGCACGGTGCTGAAATTCAGCGACGGAGGATATTGTGGCAGCAACCTGTTCGCGTTCCTCGACCGGCGGGCCCTGGACGCCGTCAGATTCTGGCGTCAGGTCGAAAGCGACCGCAAGCGCCCCTGGCGTGTGGCCCGGCGGCTCGGTCTGTGGACACTGCTGCGTTATCTCGCCGGCCGCTGTACGGTGGCGGAGGCCTTCCGGCAATTGTCATCCAGGGCGGGCTGCACTGTGGGGCATGTGAAACTCGACAGTCCCGCCGCCGCCGTCGACGTGGACAGCGTCGACGACTGGCGGCTTGCTGAACGAATCCTGAGCGCATCTGGCCCGGCCTGAATCCGTCCGTCAGGGACGCGCTGTGAGCATGACTGGGCTGCCGGCCCGCATGAGAGTAACCGTGCAGGGATTGGTGCTAAAATAGGCAGTTCGGCCGGATGAAAGAGGCACAGGGCGTACCGTCCACCAACCAAATGCAGAATATCTCCTCCCTGGGGCCCTGGCGGCGCCGCATCGTGATCCGGTTCGGCAAATTGTTCCTGCAGAAGCTCGGACAATTCCAGGCCCGGCATTCCCTGATCAGCACCGAACCGTTCATCGCCAGCGGGGAATTCCCGTGGATCGGAAATCTGGAGCAGACCACCCCGGTGATCCGCGCGGAACTGGACCGGCTTCTGGAAAGTCCTCAGGACATTCCCGCCTTCCATGTGATGTCGCCCGACCAGTACAAGATCTCCACCGGCGACAGCTGGAAGACATTCGCCTTCCGCGTTTTCGACAAGCGGATAGAGGAGAATTGCGCCCTCTGCCCCGAGACAGCCCGGATCCTCGAACAGATCCCGGGCCTGCGCAGCGCCTGGTTTTCGATCCTTGCTCCGGGCTACCGTATCCCGCCGCATTTCGGGCCGACGCGGGCCGTGGTCCGCTGCCATCTCGGGCTGCGGGTGCCGGCCGATAACGACAACTGCTGGATCCGGGTGGATCGGGAGATCCGCCACTGGCACGAAGGGGAGTGCCTGGTCTTCGACGATACCTTCGAGCACGAGGTCCGCAACGACACGAGTGAGCTGAGAGCCGTGCTGTTTATGGACGTCGACCGGCCTGCGGACTTTGTCGGGCGCATCGTCAATGCCATCCTGCTGCGGATGATCGGTCTCAGCACATACGTGCGGACGCCACTGAAGAATCTTTCCGCATGGAATCGCGCCCGGGGAGCCGGCCGCTAGAGCGGCCCGGGGTCACGGACGATGAAAGTCATCATCCTCAGCGCGGGACAGGGCCGCCGCCTGCTGCCGCTGACCGAGAACATGCCCAAATGCGCCCTGCCGGTGCTCGGCAGGTCCATCCTGGCATGGCAGCTCCACGAGATCGCAAAGTGTCCCGTGGACGAGGTGGTGGTGGTCACCGGATTCGGGGCCGATCGGGTCGATGACATCCTGGCCCGGGACCACGGCGTGCCGGTGCGGGCGCTTTACAATCCCTTCTACGCCCACAGCGACAATCTCGGCACCTGCTGGGTGGCACGCAGCGAGATGGAGGGACCGTTCGTGGTGCTCAACGGCGACACCCTGTTCGAGGCCGACATCATGCAGCGCTTGCTGGCGCGGGGTGCCGATTCGCCGATCACGCTCGCTACGGACGTCAAGTCGGATTATGACCCCGACGATATGAAGATCATCAGCCAGGACCGGCGACTGTTACGGGTCGGCAAGCAGCTGGAGCTGGACCGGGTCAACGGCGAGTCCATCGGCATGATGGTCTTCCGGGGCGAAGGTATCGGCCGCTTCCGGGACAAACTCGATTACCTGATGCGCTTCGGCGAGGGACTCAACCGATGGTATCTGTCCGCCATCGATGCCCTGGCCCGGGAATGGCGCGTGGGGATCTGCCCGATCCAGGGCCTCAGCTGGTGCGAGATCGATAACCGCTCCGATCTGTCCCGGGCCGAGATCGTGCTCGGATCCTGGCAAAAAGACGCAGGGCTGACCGGCGCGGGCATCCTGTCCGGAGGGGCGGCGTGAATGCCACCATGGAGAAGTTCGGGTATCCGGACACCCTGGTCCGCGACTATCCGCTCTGGTCGGTGCAGCTGCGGCCGAAACAGGCGACGTTCGGCGCACTGGTTGCGATATGCAAGGAACCGGCCAGGCGCTTCGGCGAACTCTCGGTGGCGGCGTTCACCGAGTTACGGCAGGTGACCTCGGACATGGAAGCCGCGCTGGCGCAGGGCCTGGAATGCGCCAAGCTGAATTACCTGATGCTGATGATGGTTGATCCGGATGTGCACTTCCACGTCCTCCCACGCTATCCGGGTCCCCGGGAATTCCGTGGCGTCAGCTTTACCGACCCGGGCTGGCCCGGCCCGCCGGATATCGGTTTTGGGACCGATACGGACCCGGCCATGAATGCCGCGATCATCGACTTGCTGCAGACGCACTGGCCCTGATACGGGTGCTACTGCGGCTCTTCTTTTCCCTTGTTGCGGTCGACCACGATGGTGACGCCCTGATCGCCGCTCGCCTTGAAGCGTTTCTCGATCAGATCATATTCGATCAGCCCGCTGCGCACGGTGCTCTCACCGTCGGTGATGATCGCATTGCCTGACAGACTCAGGGAATCCGAGCTGCGCAGATATTCGATGCGTTCACCTTCACCCTCGACCCGGCCCTCCTCGTCGGCTTTGTTGATCCATGCCCGGGCCGGGGACCCGGTGATGACGATCCGCTCCGGATCGTCCAGCTTGCCGTACACCGACGCCTCGTCGGCAAAGACCGACCACGATGCCCCGCTCATCTCGAAATTACCGCGGAAGTGGGTCACGTCGCCGTCGGATTCCTCCCAGGCCTCGTCGGCCTTGACCAGGATTGGATCTTCGGAACTGAACTCCAGCTTGTCCTCGGCAAGCGCGGGCTGCATCGCCAGGGAGACGCCAGCCATCAAGACCGCCAACAGCTTTTTCATCCGACCTCCCGGGGGCGCAAGAATTTGATTTGGAAGCAGATGCGTTCGATTATAGCAAGCCATCAATTGGGGCCGAGGGGTCAATCGGGCCGGGTCGCGTGCGATCCGGGAGCGGCACCGCCCGTGCCGAGCCGCCCGGCCCCGTGGAGCATGTCTGCTTGATCATCGATCGCTACCTGCTGCGTGAGGTCAGCGCCCCGTTCCTCGGGGTCACGGCGGTGCTGTTAGTGGTGTTCCTCACCTACAGCCTGACCGTATTCCTGACTGACGCGACGAGCGGCCTGATGGGCGGCGAAGATGTGGCGCGACTGACCTTCCTCAAAGCGGTGGTGGCGATGGAGGTGCTGCTGCCGAGTGCCTTGTTCGTCGCCGTCGTGCTGGCGATGGGGCGTCTGTACTCGGATTCGGAGATGGCGGCGCTGCGCGCAGCCGGATTCAGCGAAGCGCGCATGCTGAAACCGATCTTCAGGCTGGCGCTGTTTGTGGCCATCCTCGTGGGTCTGATGTCTACCGCGGTGAGGCCCTGGGCCTACGCCAAGTCATACGAGATGCGGGCTGAGGCCGAAGCCGCTTCGGAGATCGATCGTGTACGCCCCGGGCGATTCTACTCCTACGAAGACGATAACCGTACGGTGTTCATCGAACGGATCGCCGGCGACCTGGATCACCTGGAGGGTGTGTTCATCCGCAGCAGGGACGGCGACGACGTGGAAGTCGTGTCCGCAAAGGGCGGCAGCCTCAGGTTGCGGGCCGAGCCCGATTTCCACCGATTGCAGCTCCTCGACGCCAACATCTACAAGGCCACCGCCGAAGGTCCGGACCTGTTCGGCAGCTTTGGCATATTCACCGTCCGGCTGCCGGTCAAGGCGCCGGAGCCGGTCGGATACAAGACCAAGACGGCAGACACGATCACGCTCTATCACTCGACGGATCCGGACGACCGGGCCGAATTCCAGTGGCGCGTGTCGGCGCCGATTTCGGTGCTGCTACTTACGATCCTGGCGGTGCCACTCAGCCGCAGCCAGCCGCGAAAAGGCCGTTACGCCGGTCTGCTCGTCTCGCTGCTGGTCTATGCCCTGTATTTCAATCTGGTGAATGTCGCCCGCACCTGGGTCGAACAGGGGGGCGCATTCAGTATCTGGTGGGCCCCCGGCATCCTGGGTGTGGCCGTGGTCATCGCATTTATGCCCTGGGGTCGATGGAAGGCCCGTTTGCGGCGCAAGCGAGAACATGCAGCTGCTTGACCGCTATATCGCTGGAAGTTTCGCCAAGGGCATCGTTCCGGTCCTGATACTCCTGGTCGGCCTGTTCAGCTTCCTCGCCCTCAGCGAAGAACTGGAGGACGTCGGCAAGGGCGCGTTCCGGGCCATCGACGCGATCAAGGTCGTGATCCTCACCATGCCGCGCAGGACCATCGATATCCTGCCGGTAGCGACCCTGCTGGGGGCCCTGATGGGGCTGGGCGCCATGGCGAACCACCGTGAAGTCCTGGCGGTCAGGGCGTCGGGTATGTCCCCACGGCGGATCTCCTGGCCCGTCGCTCAGGTCGCGCTGTTGTTGATCGCGACGGTGGTCGTCCTGCAGAGTCTCGCGATCCCGCAATGGGAGCGGAAAGCCGGGCAGTTCCGCAGCAAACAATATACCGAGGCGGCCGGTGGCAGCCGCCGTTTCAGCACGGAATTCTGGACCCGGTCGGGCAACCAGCTGATCCGCATCGGCAGCGTGCAATTCGGGCGTGTGCCCAGCGAAATAGAAATTTACGAACTGGACCAGAACGGCCGCCTCGACCAGCTTACCCAGGCGGAGAGGGCCGACATATTGAGTCCGGAAGAGTGGCTCCTGCACGGCGTCAGACAGAGCCAGCTGCGCGAGGACCGCGCCCTCGAGCGACGGCTCGAGACCCTGCGCTGGCAGAGCGTCCTGTCCGAAAAGCAGATGTCCAGTCTGATCCAGCCCGCCGAGGCCCTGTCGCCCATCGACCTGTTCCAGTACATCCGCCGTCTGGACAGCAATGGCCTGAACACACATCGATACCGATTCATCTTCTGGCAGCAGATGAGTCTGCCGCTGGCACTGATCGCCATGTCATTGCTGGCCGTGCCCTTCGTGCTGGGCTCGGTGCGCAGCATGTCGGTCGGACAGCGGGTCGCCATCGGCGGGAGCATCGGGATCGTCTTTTATCTGGCCGAGCAGATCGTCGGCAATCTGGCATTGCTCAACGAATTCGATCCGGTCCTGGCGGCTTTCGGCCCCGACGCGCTGCTTCTCGTCGCCGCCCTTTACGCCCTGCGCCGGATTCGTTAGCGGCTCACAGGCCGCTGCGCCAGCGGGTCTGCTCCACCACCTCCATGCGCCAGTCGCCCGGCCCGGCACCCGCAAGACTCTTGAGCGTCATCTCCACTCGCCAACCCTCCGCGTCCCGGTCCACGTCGATGATGCGATAGGCCGCCGGCGCGTGGGCGGTGACGCTCGAAGCGGAGGCGGTGCTATAGATCATGCGCCCGCCGACCGCGACTTCTTCATTGCGGTGGGTATGGCCGTGCAGGACCAGATCGACGCCCTGGCGTTCGAGCAGCAATTCCAGCCCAGCCGCGTCGGCCAGCGCCCTGCGTCGACTCACGATGCCCGGGACAGGCGGATGATGGATCAGGAGGCAGCAGAATTTTCTTTGCCGGCGGGCGTCGCGTGCCATCTCCTCCAGCCGCTGCATCTGCCCGTCACCGAGGCTGCCGCTGGCCATCAGGACGGGGGTCGGGTGGGCGGAGGCGACGCCGATGATCACCAGGTCGCCGACCTCACGCATCACCGGGAAAGCGTCCTGGATCCCGCCGCCGGCCAGATCTGACGGCAGATGCAGGTAGTCATTCCAGTTCGTTGCCACCGGTCCCCAGGAGTCCCGGGCCATGAGATCGTGATTCCCCGGCACCAGCATCACGCCCGCCGGCGCGCCGAGGCTCTCGAGCCAGGGCCTGGCCGCGCGGATCTCCTCCGGCAGCCCGATGTGGGTCAGGTCTCCGGTCACCAGGATCTGGTCGGCCCCCTCGAGCCGGGCCGCCCCGGTCACGTGCTCCAGGGCACGGGGCGCGTGCTGGAACCTGCGCTTCCGGCGCCACGACAGGAAACTCAGCGACCGCTTCGCATTCAAGCCCGCAAGCGACTGTTTTTCAAGGGAAGTCAGATGGGGATCGGTGAGGTGTAACAGTCGCATCCGCGATCCAGTGGTGCTTTGCCAGGTTCGGCATGGCTAATTATAATCCGCGCACTTCCCGACTTTGTCGAGCCAGGCCCGGCCGGACCGGTCACCGCCCATGAACAATGCTTCTGCCTATGTGCTGGGTGAGTCGGCGACCAGGCTGTGGGGCCTCACCGCGCGCCAGCGGATCGCCAGACAGATCAGTGAGGTGGATGGTGTCACGCTGGTGGATGATCCGGAGGCGCTTTCTGCCGACAAGACCACGCTGCTTCTCCGCGCTGATTTCCTGTTCGAGACCCGCACCCTGGCCGCCCTGGCCCGGGAATCGAACACCCTCCTGGTCCCCCCTGACGTCACTGAGGCCGCAGCGGCCGTCGCCGATCCGGCGCACCTGCAGACGGCCCTGGGCGTACTGGAAGGCAAGGAACCGATCGGAGCCGGCGGACTCTCTGCGATGAATCCGTCGGAGTTGCAGGCATTCGATCAGAAGTTGCGGCGATCGGAGCCGCCCCTGCTGGAGCAGGTCTCCGAAGGCCGCCGTCAGGCGCTCGAGGATCGGCTCTACGGCAATTCCTATAAGGGGATTACCGATCTGGTGACCAAGTGGCTGTGGCCGCGACCGGCCCGGGCCGGCGTCCGCTTCTGCACCCTGCTCGGCATCACGCCCAATGCGGTCACCGGCCTGAGCCTGTTGCTCATGCTCGCGGCCTGCTGGCTGTTCTGGCGGGCCGAGTACGGGCTGGGACTGGCCCTCGGGTGGTTCATGACCTATCTGGACACCGTGGACGGCAAGCTGGCCCGGGTCACGGTGACATCGAGCCGTATCGGACACGTCATGGACCACGGCATGGACGTGATCCACCCGCCCTTCTGGTACGTATTCTGGGGTCTGTCGCTGATCGGATTCTCGCCGGTGTTCGGTCTCGATCAAAACGCCTTGTGCTGGATCGTCGTCGCCGGCTACTGGCTGGGCCGGGTGGTCGAAGGCGCCTTCGAACTGTTCCTGGGCTGCGAGATGTTCAGCTGGCGCCCGCTGGATGCCTGGTTCCGGCTGATCACGGCACGCCGCAACCCCTGTCTCATCCTGCTGACCGCCGGATACGCCCTGGGCCGGCCGGACTGGGGTTTCGTGGCCGTGGTGGGATGGACCGCCCTCACATCGGCGCTGCTGGTCCTGCGACTGGCCTACGCCGTGCTGGTCCGGTTCCGCAGCGGGCCACTGCGCTCATGGCTCAGCGACGCG
The DNA here is from genome assembly GCA_050122055.1 of Gammaproteobacteria bacterium. GTDB lineage: Bacteria > Pseudomonadota > Gammaproteobacteria > Steroidobacterales > XN24 > CAMYOC01. Next base: position 10,309 of record JASFJM010000047.1, read on the forward strand.
GACCAGGCGCGGCGGTGCCATCCATTTTCCTATCGCACCTTTTCGGGTACGCGAGCCGCCTATGGCGGAGCCTGAGCCGGTGTCTCGTAGCGGGTGCCGACGATGAGTGGCAGCAAACGGGGGCCGGAGACGGACCGGGCGGGAGTGAACCCGGGCGGGGATGCCGACCTGGACCTGATCCGCGCGCAAGTCACCGGCGACTGGCCGGTCGACGATCCCCGGATACTCAGCCTTCTTGACGTCATCCGCAAACGGCATGGGGACGCCCTGGACGCGGTGCTGGTCTATGGCTCCTACCTGCGCGGCAAACGGGACACGCTGCTGGATTTCTATATCCTGCTGCGGGATTTCACTACCCTGCCAAGCCGCTGGCAGGGGCCAGCATGCCGGCTGCTGCCACCGAACGTCTACCAGATACACGTGGGCACCGGCGCCGATGCCTCCCGGGCCAAATGCGCGACCCTGTTACTGAGCCAGTTCGAATCGGCCCTGGCGAAGGATTTCCATTCCTATTTCTGGGCGCGCTTCGCTCAGCCAAGCCGGGTGCTCTACTGTCGCGACGCGGCGGTCCGCGAACGATTGACGCTGGCGATCGGCGACGCCGCCCGCTCCTTCGTCCGCCGCGTGGTACCCATGCTTCCGGACCGGTTCTCCGGCGCGGATTTGTGGGTCCGCGGGCTGGGTCTGACCTATCGCTGCGAATTGCGCACCGAGGACCCGGCCTACGCGCGCGGCCTGTTCGAAGCCAACCAGGCTTATCTCAAGGCTCTCACCGCGGCCCTGGCCGACGGGGAACTCGGGTATCGAGCGGTCGGCGGAGACGACGACGCTTATCGCAGCGAGCTGACGCCCTCACTGCGTCGACGGACGGCGAGAGGCTGGTGGATACGACGGATGCAGGGGAAGTTGCTGTCCGGGGCCAGGATCATCAAGGCGGCCCTGACGTTCGAGGATCCCCTCGATTATCTGCTGTGGAAGATCGAGCGTCACTCGGGCGTACACGTGGAACCCAGTCCGCGGCAGAGACGCTATCCCCTGATCTTCGCCTGGGGCCTGCTGTGGCAGCTATACCGCAAGGGCGCCTTCCGTTGAGACAGCCGTTCAGCCCCTGACGGCCCGGGACCGCCTGGGCTCGATGATCTCGCTGAAACGCTCGAGGATGGTGTCGATCTGCTCGCTGCTGTGTGCCGCACTGACGCTGCATCGAAGCAGACTGCTGCCGTCCGGTGTCGCCGGCGGGACGAACAGATTGGTGTAGATCCCGGCTTCCAGCAGCCTCTCCCAGGTGCGAGCCGCATCGTCGCTATGCTCGAAACGGACGGCGATGACGGGGCTGACGTCCGCGCCGAGGCGGAGACCCATCCCCTCCAGTCCACGATACAGACGCTCGGCGTTATCACGCAGCTTCTGTCGCAGATCGGGCCGCTTCGACAGCTGGCGCAATGCGGCGCGGGTGGTGGCGATCACCGAGGGATTCCCCGAGGCGGTGAAGATATAGGGCCGGCTGGCATACCGGAACAATGGCAGCACATCATGCCGGCTGGCGCAGAAACCGCCGGTGGCGCCGAGACTCTTGCTGAAGGTGCCGACGACGAAATCCACTTCGTCCATGACCCCGAGTTCCTCGCAGACACCGCGGCCGTGGGCCCCGTACACGCCCAGCGAGTGGGCCTCGTCGACGAGCAGGTGGGCGCCGAACTCGTTCTTCAGAGCCACGATCTCGCGTAGTGGCGCCCGGTCGCCGAGCACGCTGTAGAGCCCCTCCACGACGATCAGGGTGCGGCTCGCCTTGTCGGCCAGCCGTTGCAGCCGTTTCTCCAGGCTGCCCATGTCGTTGTGGCGGAAACGGTAGACCGATGCGCCGCTCATGCGGCATCCGTCATAGAGGCTGGCGTGGGCATCGGCGTCCAGCACCACGACGTCACCATTGTTAGCCAGCGCCGCCAGAGTGCCCAGGTTGGCGGCGTAGCCAGTGGAGAACACCATGGCGTGGGCGACGCCGTAGAACTCGGCCAGTTCCCGCTCCAGCGCCAGATGCGGCTGGTAGCTACCATTGGCCATACGCGAGCCCGTGGTCCCGGTGCCGGCCTCGGCCAGTGCCGCCTGACCCGCCGCCACGCACTCCGGATCGAAAGTCAGGCCCAGATAGTTGTTGGTGCCGACCAGGATGGTCGGCTTGCCGTCGATGATGGCTTCGGTGGGTGAGATGATCCGCTCGATGACGATGCCCGTCGGGTCACGCCCGACGGCCGAAAGCTGATCGCGGTTCGAGGCAATCTTCTCGAACTTGTCGAGCAGGTCGACCTTGTCATTCATATTCAGTCCCTGATCAGCCCGGCGACGACCTTGGCCAGCTCGCCGATGGTGTGCACATCGGACAAGCTCTCCATGTCGATGGCGATATCGAAATGCTCCTCGACCTCCATCACGAACTCCAGCACCTGGATCGACTCCAGCCCCAGGTCCGTGACGAAATTGGTGTCGCTGGCCAGTCCCACCGAACTGTCCAGGGAGCCGGCGAGGATCTCCTCGAGGGTCGCTTCGATCTTTTCGACTTGGGCCTCCACAACTCGCTCCATCAAAGTGCTCATCCGTCCCGAGCCGTTTCAAACATCCGCTCGGCACCGTCGGCCAATCCGATCGACGGCGTCCAGCCGGTCGCCCGGGTAAAGGCCGTGTTGTCGCCGACCCAGGACGGCTGGATCAGCTCCCGGACTTTTCCGGGGGTCAGCATCGGCGCGTAGCCCAGCAGCTTCGACGCCCCCACATTGACCCGTGCTGCCCAACGTAGCAGACGGGTCGGCACCGGCAGCTGGCGGACTCTGCTTCCGCCCACGGCATCCGCCATCTCGTTCCAGTCATAGCCACCCGGCCGGCCGTCGTCGATAGCGTAAACCTGCTGCCGGCAATCGGACCCGCTTCGCAACCACGCGATAACCGCCGCCGCCAGATCCTCCACATGCAGCAAGGATAGACGCTGTCCCGCCGGTCCCGGCACGAACGCGAATCCGCGCCGCAGCCAGGCCAGTATCGGCTTCATCTCTTTGTCGCCGGGGCCATATACCGCAGGCGGTCGCAGTATAGTCCAAGCCAGGTCCTGATGCCCCCTGAGGGCCCGCTCGCCCAGGGCCTTGCTGGCCGCATAGTCCGAAATCTCAGGTCGGCTGGCGGCCAGAGACGAGACCAGCAGGACGGGAGGCGACGGGTCCAGATCGCTCAACACGGACGCAACGTGGCGCACACCGTCCACATTGGCGGCCGCGAAGTCCTCTGGCGTCCGCCCCCTCACGCTGCCGGCGCAATAGACCACTGCGCTCACATCGCACAGGGCCTTGCGCAGACCCGGCGGATCGTCGAGGCGGACGTAGACTGATTCGCTGGAAGGGTCCAGCCGGGATGCATGGGGGGAGCCGGGACGGACCAGGGCCCGGACCCTAAAGCC
>JASFJM010000048.1:0-13688 GCA_050122055.1 Gammaproteobacteria bacterium
CCGCAAGGGGCCGGACATCTCCCTGATGTCCATCTGCACCCGCAGATTGCCGTCGTAACGGTTCTCGCTCTCCAGCAGCGCCTCGTCGATCACCGGCAGACCCTGCACCTCGCCGAGACGCAACAGTGCATTCTCCAGCGCGCTGAAGGATTCGCGCTCGCCGCTATTGAGATTCGCCAGCACATAGCGCCCGGTCAGGGCGTGGAACGTGAGCTGGTATCGCTGCCGCAGGCTGGCGATGGTGTTGTCCCAGATGTACCTGCGCCGCTGCGTCACCTCGATCTGGAACCCGATATTGAGGGTGACGCCCTTCTGCAGCGCATCCACCGCCTCCTCGCCCAGGGACAGGTCGACACGGCCGTTGAGGTACAGGACGCCGTCGGTGGCTTCCGTGTAGGCGGAACGGATATCGATGGACCCTTCCCTGTCGGCATGGGCCGGGGGGGCGAGCAGCAGGGAACAGAGCCCCGTCCAGGCGATCAGGAGCCACCGGGCTGCGGTTGGCCCCGCGCCGATCCTGCCCCCGATGTTGGCGCCGATATTGCCCACTAATGCGTCGATTATTCAGCCGGATTTGTGCAGACAAGCATAATAGAAGCCGTCCATGCCTGTCTCACCGGGCAGGATCTGGCGGCCCGGCTCAGCGTCGACGCCCCATCCGGTCGCGATGCGATCGCGGTCAAGCCGGGCGTCCGGCGTCCGGTCAAGAAAACTCCGGACCTGTCGGGGGCCCTCCGCGCGGAATACCGAGCAGGTGCAGTAGACAAGTCGCCCGTCCGGCGCCAGCAGCGGCCAGAGCTGATCCAGGAGCAGGGATTGCAGGGCCGACAACCGGCCGACATCGGCAGGACGCCTTAGCAGTTTGATGTCCGGATGCCGCCGGATGACTCCGCTGGCCGTGCAGGGCGCGTCAAGCAATATGGAATCGAACGGCCGGCCGTCCCACCAGCGCTCCGGGGCGGCCGCATCGGCGGCGATCAGCGTGGCGGAAAACCCCAGCCGCGACAGGTTCTCTTCTACCCGGCCAAGGCGCTCAGCATCCAGATCCACGGCGGTGAGATCCAGGGCAGGACACAGCTCGAGCAGGTGTCCGGTCTTGCCGCCCGGTGCCGCGCAGGCGTCGAGGCAGCGCTGGCCCGGCGCCGGCGCCACCAGATGCGCAGCCAGCTGGGCCGCGGCGTCCTGGACCGATACCAGACCGTCAGCGAAGCCCGGCAGCCGGGCCACGTCGACCGGCCGCTCCAGGCGCAGGGCCTCGGGGGCCCAGGGTGACGCCTCTGACGGCGGTGCATCCGCCGCGGCCATCCAGGATTCCCGGGTTCCGCGCGCGGCGTTGACCCGCAGCCACATGGGCGGGTGCAGATTGTTCTGATCGAGGATTTCTTGCCACCGCAGCGGCCAGTCTTCCCTGAACGCATCGACCATCCATCGGGGATGGCTGTATCGGCCCTCGGGACGGGCATCGGCAGCGTCATCGAGCGCGGCCCGCTCGCGCAGGTAGCGCCGCAGCACCGCATTGACGAGTCCGCGAGCGCGCGGGCGCCCGATGCCCGTCGCGGCCTCCACCGTGGCCGCGACCGCGGCATGGTCGGGTATGGCCATGCCGGAGATCTGGTGCAGTCCCACCAGCAGCAAGCCGTTGAGCTCCGACTCGCGCTTCTTCAGTGGCTTGTCCAGCAGCTCCGCGAGCAGGAGCCTGAGGCGGGGCTGGAAGCGCAGGGTGCCATAGACCAGCGCCTGGACCAGGGCGCGCTCCCGCTCATCGGCCAGCGTGCCGAGCGCCGGCGGCAGGACTTGGCTCAGGGACCGTCCGTCCGCCGTCACGCTCGCCACGACCCGGGCGGCCGCGGCCCGGGCCTGCCATCCCGCTTTCATGATCCGCCATCGCCGAGACGGGCGCCGACGGCCTGGTGACCATTGAGGAATGCGGCCGCGTCCATGGGACGTCCTCCGGGCAATTGCAGGCGTCCGATGCGCAGGACGCCGCGGCCGCTGGCCACATCCATGCCGTCCCTGCCGCCGCCGAGGACGGTACCGGGACGCGCATCCTCGTCACGATCCAGCGCCCTGGCCTCGAGGATCTTGATCCTCTGATCCCGGTACAGGGTCCACGCGCCCGGCCGTGGCTGGAACGCCCTGACGACCCGGGCCAGGTCCTCGGCGGTCCGGCTCCAGCACAGGCGGGCGTCGTCCGAGGAGAGTTTCTCCGCATAGCAGGCGCCGGCATCCGGCTGGGGCTTCGGGCTCAGGGTCCCGGCCGTCAGTTTCTCCAGGGCCTCCACCAGCGCGCCGGCGCACAGATCGGCGAGCCTCTCTCGCAGCTGGCCCGCCGTCTCGTCGGGCCCGATGGGTGTTCTGCGGACCAGCAGCATATCGCCGGTGTCCAGGCCTTCATCCATCTGCATGACGGTGATGCCGGTTTCGGCGTCCCCGGCGAGGACGGCCCGCTCGATGGGTGCAGCGCCCCGCCATCTCGGCAGCAGCGAAGCGTGTCCGTTGATGCAGCCGTATCGCGGCAGATCCAGCAGGGCCGGCGGGATCATGAGCCCGTAGTCGACGACGATCATGATATCGGGCGCTATCGCTTCGAGTTCGCCAAGCAGGACAGGATCGCGCAGACGGGAGGGGGTCTTGACTGCCAGATCCCGGCCGCAGGCGAACCGCCTGACCGGCGTCGGCGTCAGTTTTCGGTGGCGGCCCGCTGGCCGGTCCGGCTGAGTCAGCACGGCCTTCAGCTCGTGGCCCGCGTCCATCAGAGCGGCCAGGCTGGTGACGGCGAACTCGGAACTTCCGGCGAAGATCAGGTCCAGTGTCCTTCTCCGCCGGGATCGTTCAGATTGCGGGCGTGTGAACGCGGACGTCGGCGCCGGCGGTCTGGCTGCGACGTTCCTTTTCCAGGCGCTTGCGGATGCGCTGACGCTTGAGATCAGACAGATAGTCGACGAACAGCTTGCCGTCGAGATGGTCGATCTCGTGCTGGATGCAGACCGCCAGCAGCCCGTCCGCCTCGGTCTCTACCGTCTCGCCCTCCAGGTTTAGGGAGCGCACCCGGATGTGTTCGGCCCGCTCCACCCGTTCGTAGATACCGGGCACCGAAAGACATCCCTCTTCCATGACCTCCACCCCGTCCATCTCGATGATCTCCGGGTTGATGTAGACGCGTGGATCGTCATGGGTCTCCGAGACGTCGGCCACCAGCATCCGGATATGCACATCCACCTGGGTGGCCGCGAGTCCGATCCCGGGTGCTGCATACATGGTCTCGAGCATGTCGTCGGCCAGGCGGCGGATGTCCTCATCCACCGCAGCCACGGGCTTGGCTACGGTGCGCAGCCGCGGGTCGGGATATTCGAGAATCTGCAATTTAGTCATAAGATAACGAGTTTCGAATTTCGTGTAGTGCGTCACAAATCGACGCTAGAATTATGACAATACTGACACCACATGCTAATGTCCGTTCCAGTCTCGAGCGAGGTCCCGGCCTTTGCGCGAGGGCTGCGCTCGGAACGCCGCCTAGCCAGCGGACGATTAGTGGCCAATTATAACAGCCAACCGCCCTTTGACTTGGGCGTCCGGAGACGACCGATGGAGCGACATTCGGCCCAGTCCCCCTCTTCACCTGCCCGTCTGATCCGATCTTTGTCGGTTCTGATGGCAACGACCTTGCTGGGCGCCTGCGCGTCCTCGCCGCCGGCAGCCGAGACGCCGGCCGAGACCCCACCGCCGGCGCCGCCACCCGCTGAAGCCAAACCGTCACCCGCGCCCGCGGCCCCGGTCTATCAGCCTCCGGCCGAGCCAGCGCCGAGACTGAACCCGGCGCACCCGGACCGCTATGTGGTGGTCAAGGGCGATACCCTGTGGGATATCTCCGAGATGTTCCTCAAGGACCCCTGGTTCTGGCCAGAGATCTGGTACGTCAATCCCCAGATCGCCAACCCGCATCTCATCTATCCGGGCGATGTCATCAGCCTCGTCTACATCGACGGCAAACCGCGTCTGGTACTCGAGCGTGGCGGGACAGACCGTCTCTCGCCCCGGGTCCGCGCGGAGCCACTGGACCAGGCGATCCAGACCATCCCCTTCGAGATCATCCAGGCGTTCTTGTCCAGGCCCGCGGTGCTCGACAAGGACACAGTGGAGAACGCCCCCTACATCATGACCAGCCGCCACGGCCATCTGGCCTATGGCGCCGGCACCGAAGTCTACGTCCGCGGGACGGAATTCACCGAGGGTTCGGTTTATTCGGTGATGCGCGTCGGTGAAGAATTGATCGATCCGGATGACGGCGACCTGCTGGGCTATGAGGGCATCTATGTGGGTGAGGGCACGATCGTGCGGACCGGTGATCCCTCCACGCTGGCTCTGAATGCCACCGAGCGCGAAGCCACCAACGGCAACAAGCTGCTGCCGTCCGTCAATAACTTCCCGCTCTACTTTGCGCCCCGCTCGCCGGAGCAGTCTGTCGAAGGCACGATCATCTCTGTCATCGACGGCGTCTCCCTGGTCGGCCAGTATCAGATCGTCACCCTCAACCGCGGCAGCAGGGACGGCCTCGAGCCGGGTCACGTCCTGGCCGTCTATCAGGCGGGCCGGGTCGAGCGCGACCGCTTCTCCGGGGGCTTCTTCAAGGAGAAGGTCCAGCTGCCCGAGGAATATGCAGGCCTACTGATGGTTTTCAGCACCTTTGACGAGATCAGCTACGGCCTTATCGTCAGGGCCGAGAGCGATATTTCCGTGCTGGATACGGTGCGTAACCCCTGAACGATTTAGCGGACGCGCACTTCGATGATCCCGTAGAAACGCCGGCTCAATGCCGGCGTTTCTGCCTTTCGATACCTGACTGCACATGAGTGACCTGGAAGCCTGGCTCAAGCTGGCCCGCACCCCGGGGCTCGGCGCCGCAACGGCGGAGACCCTGCTGCATCATTTCGGCAGCGCTGAGCAGGCACTGGCGGCAAGCGCCGCTCAGTGGCAGCGTCTTGGACTTCCCCGGCATCCCGCCCGGGCCGGCCCTGAGATAGAGGCCGACGTGGAACGGGCGTCGGAGTGGCTGTCCCGGGACACACAAGATCACCATCTGCTAACCCTGGAGTCGGACGCTTATCCACCGCTCCTGCGACGCCTCCAGGACGCTCCGGTCATTCTGTTCGTCAGGGGCGACCCCGGGCTGCTGGCGGAGCCGCAACTGGCGGTCGTCGGCAGCCGTAACCCCAGCGCCGGTGGCCGGGACAACGCCTTCGAATTCGCGTCCTTCCTCAGCCGTTGCGGCCTGCTCATCACCAGCGGCCTGGCGCTGGGCATCGACAGTCAGGCCCATCGCGGCGCTCTGGAGGGGGGTGAGGCGACGATCGCCGTCTGCGGCACCGGTCTGGATTCGGTCTATCCCCGGGGCAACATGGAGCTGGCCGAGCGGATCGCAGAGCAAGGCGCCCTGGTTTCGGAGTTCTTCCCCGGCACAGCGCCTCAACGGGCCAACTTCCCACGCCGAAATCGTCTCATCAGCGGTCTGGCCCTGGGCGTGCTGGTCGTCGAGGCTGCTCTGCGCAGCGGCTCCCTGATCACCGCCAGGCTGGCCGCCGAGCAGGGACGTGAAGTCTTCGCCATACCCGGCAGCATCCATAACCCCATGGCGCGGGGCTGCCACCGTCTGATCCGGGACGGCGCCAAACTCGTGGAATCTGCCGAGGATGTCCTCGCCGAGCTGGGGCCACTGGTCGCCAGCCTGTCCGCATCGACGGTACCTGGCGCCAGCGCAGACCCGTCCCGGGATGACCCGCCGGGGTCGCTGGGAAAAGAGTATGCACAGCTGCTGGAGGCCTGCGGCAGCGACCCGGTCAGCGTGGACCAGCTGGCCGAGCGCACGAAATTGACGGCGGCAGAGGTTTCCTCCATGCTCCTGATCCTGGAGCTGCAGGGATATGTGGAATCCGGAGCGGGCGGCCGTTATGCCCGTGCAGGCAAGAGGTTCTGATATGAAGGAAAACGTCCTCGACGTCCTGATGTACCTGTTCGAGACGTACACCGACGGCGACACAGAGCCCGAGCCAGACCGGAATGCCCTGCGTGACGAGCTGGAGCGGGCGGGTTTCCATCACAGCGAGATCGACAAGGCGCTGGAGTGGCTTGACGGGCTCGCGGCGCGGGATGACGACCCGGTCTGGCAGTCCCCCACCGAGCGCGCCATCCGGGTTTTCAACGAGGAAGAGTTCGTGCGGCTGGATGCGGCCTGCCGCGGTTACATAATGTATCTGGAGCAGATCGGGATCCTCTCGCCCGCGCAGCGCGAGTTGGTGATCGACCGGGTCATGGCCCTGGGTTCGGAAGAAATCGACATCGAGCAGATCAAGTGGGTCGTGCTGATGATTCTCTTCAGTCAGCCGGGCCAGGAGACGGCCTACGCCCGCATGGAAGATCTGGTATTTGAGGATCAAGTGACCGCTGCCCACTAGCCACAAAGTCGAGTAAATGCCGGAGCCGTGACCCTGGTCACGGCTCGGGTTTTTTTAAGCAATGAGCAAGCATCTGATCGTCGTCGAGTCTCCGGCCAAATCCAAGACGCTGGAGAAATACCTGGGAAAGGACTTCAAGGTCCTGGCCTCGTACGGTCACGTGCGCGATCTGAGACCCAAGGAAGGCGCCGTCGATCCCGAGCATGGCTTCGCCATGAGTTACGAGATCATCGAGCGCAATCAGAAGCACGTGGACGCCATCGCGCGCGCGCTCAAGAAGGCCGACGCTCTCTATCTCGCCACCGACCCGGACCGCGAGGGTGAGGCCATATCCTGGCATCTGTTCGAGATCCTCAAGGAGCGAGGCCTGCTCGAAGACAAACCGGTACACCGGGTCGTGTTCCACGAGATCACGCGCAGCGCCATAGACGACGCCATGGGCCATCCGCGGCAACTGTCTGCCGAGCTGGTCGACGCCCAGCAGGCTCGCCGCGCGCTGGATTATCTGGTGGGCTTCAACCTCTCGCCCCTGCTGTGGCGCAAGATCAAGCAGGGCCTCTCCGCGGGCCGCGTGCAGAGCCCGGCGTTGCGGATGATCTGCGAGCGGGAACGGGAGATCGAGCAGTTCAAACCCAGGGAGTACTGGACTATCGAAGCGTCTGCCGAGTCCGGTGGGCAGGCTTTCCCGGCACGCCTGGCCAGGTTTGACGGCGAGAAGATCGAGCAATTCAGCATCACCGATGGCGAGCGCGCGAAAGCCGTCGAGACACAACTGCGCGAGGCCGCCGGCGGACAGCTGGCGGTCACCAAGGTCAGCCGCAAACAGCGCCGGCGTAATCCGGCACCGCCCTTCACCACGTCGACCCTGCAGCAGGAAGCCTCGCGCAAGCTCGGCTTCGGCGCACAGAAGACCATGCGCACGGCGCAGCGGCTCTACGAGGGTATCGACGTCGGCGAAGGTTCGGTCGGACTCATCACCTACATGCGCACGGACTCGGTGGCTCTCGCCAATGAGGCCGTCAACGAGCTGCGCCAGGTCATCGTCGACCGTTTCGGCAAGGAGAACCTCCCGGACCGGGCGCGCCTCTACAAGACCAAGTCCAAGAACGCCCAGGAGGCCCACGAGGCGATCCGGCCCACCTCCGCCGCCCGTCATCCGGATACGGTGAAGGCCTATCTGGACCGCGACCAGGCCCGGCTCTACGATCTGATCTGGAAGCGTGCGGTAGCGTGCCAGATGGAAAGCGCCCTGTTCGACACCGTCGCCGTGGACCTCAAACCGGCCGGTGACGAACGCGGCAACGCGAATTTCCGGGCGACCGGGTCGGTACTGGTGAAGCCGGGGTATCGCGCGGTCTACATGGAAGGTCGGGATGATGCCGGTGACGACGATACCGATCGGTTGTTGCCGGCCCTGGAGGAAGGTGACGCGGTCAAGCTGCTCGATATCATCACGGATCAACACTTCACCGAGCCGCCGCCGCGATTCTCCGAAGCCAGTCTGGTCAAGGCGCTCGAGGAATACGGGATCGGCCGGCCCTCGACCTACGCGTCCATCATCTCCACGCTGCAGAACCGCGAGTATGTGGAGATGGACCGGCGCCGCTTTATCCCCACGGATATCGGCCGCATCGTCAACCGGTTCCTGACCGATCACTTCACCCGCTATGTGGACTACGACTTCACCGCCCGGCTGGAGGATGAGCTGGACGCCATCTCCCGGGGCGAAGAGGAGTGGGTGCCGCTGCTGGAACGGTTCTGGAAGCCCTTTATCGAGCTGGTGGAGGACAAGGCCACCTCGGTCACCCGGGCCGAAGCGGCCCAGGCTCGCGAGCTCGGCACCGATCCGAAATCCGGCCGCCCGGTGACCGTGCGGATGGGCCGTTACGGGCCCTTTGTGCAGATCGGCACCCGGGACGACGAAGAGAAGCCGAAGTTCGCCGGGCTCAGACCCGGGCAGAAGATGGACACGATCGAACTGCCCGAAGCCCTGGAGCTGTTCAAACTACCGCGGGCCCTTGGCGAGACCGCCGAGGGGGAAGACGTCTCCACCAATATCGGACGCTTTGGCCCCTATGTCCGGTACGGCAAGAAATACGTCTCCCTCAAGGCCGATGACGATCCCTTCACCATCACCCTGGAGCGGGCCCTCGAGCTGATCCGGGAGAAGAAGGAGGCGGACGCCAACCGCACCATCAAGGAATTCGAGGCCGAGGGTATCCTCGTGCTCAACGGCCGATACGGTCCGTATATCACCGACGGCAACAAGAACGCGCGTATCCCCAAGGACGTCGATCCGGCATCCCTGACCCTCGAGCAGTGCCAGGAGGCGATCGAAAAGGCGCCGGCCCGCCGTGGCCGCAAGAAAGCCGCGGCCAAGAAGAAGACGCGGACAAAAAAGACGGCGGCGAAAAAGACGGCGGCGAAAAAGACTCCGGCCAGGAAGAAAGCCGTCCGGAAAAAGACGGCCAAGAAGAAGGCGTCGAAGAAGAAAGCCGCGCCCAAGAAATCGGCGCCCCGCAAGACCGCCGCCCTCAAGGATTCCGGCGGACCGGCAGCCGCGGCCGATGCGGGTGACTGACCGGCGGCCATGAGCCGGGTCTCCGCCGTCGACCGTGCCGCGTGGGCGCTCCAGACCGGCGGCGTCGTGGCCTATCCGACTGAATCGGTATTCGGCCTCGGCTGCGATCCCCTGGAAGCCACCGCGGTGGCGCGCATCCTCGCCATCAAGCGGCGCAGCGTCGAGAGCGGTCTGATCCTGCTGGCCGCGGACGTGGCCCAGCTGGAAGCATTTATACGCCCTGCCCCGGCCGAACGGGAGCGCATGCTCGCCAGCTGGCCCGGGCCGGTGACCTGGGTGGTGGCGGCGACGCCCGCCGCGCCGGCGTGGGTGACTGGTGGTCGTGACACGATAGCGGTGCGGGTGACAGCAGAGCCTCTGGCCGCTGCCCTGTGCCGGCGCGCCGGGATGGCGATCGTCTCCACCAGCGCCAATCGCAGCAGCCGGCCCCCCGCCCGGAACACGCTGCAGACACGCAGACGATTCGCTGCCGTGGTCGACCAGATTCTGCCAGGGGCAGTGGGTGGGCACGCACGACCGACCGAGATCCGCCTGGCGAGCAGCGGGAGGATATTGCGGGCCGGCTGATCCGGGACCGGGAGGAGCATGAGCGTCAACCAGGAACATATCGATGCGGTCGAAGCCTGGCTGCGGGAACTCCATGACGGGCTGACCGAGGGAATCGAGCAGCTCGACGGCCATGGCAGCTTCCGCCGGGATACCTGGGAGCGCCCCGAGGGCGGCGGCGGTGACAGCCGGGTGCTGGAGGACGGCTCGCTGTTCGAAAAAGGCGGCGTCAACTTCTCCCTGGTGCACGGCGAACGGCTGCCCCCGACCGCGAGCGCCCGGCGACCGGAACTGGCCGGCCGCGGCTTCAAGGCCATGGGCGTGTCCATGGTCCTGCATCCCCGCAATCCCTACGTGCCGACCACCCATGGCAACTGGCGGTTCTTCGTCGCCGAGAAAGCTGGCGAGGCGCCGGTCTGGTGGTTCGGCGGCGGCTTCGACCTCACCCCCTATTACGGTTTCGACGAAGACGCCATCCACTGGCACCGCGTGGCCCGTGAGGCGTGCGCGGGTTTCGGCGCGGACGTGTATCCCCGTTTCAAGCAGTGGTGTGACGAATACTTCTTCCTCAAGCACAGGAATGAGACCCGGGGCGCCGGCGGATTGTTCTTTGATGATCTGAACGAGTGGGGATTCGAGCGCAGCTTCGACTTCACCCGCTGCGTCGGCAGCGCCTTCCTGGACGGCTATCAGCCCATCGCCGAACGCCGCCGGGATACGCCTTATGGGGATCGGGAGCGGGATTTCCAGCTCTACCGCCGGGGCCGTTATGTGGAATTCAATCTGGTCTACGACCGCGGCACCCTGTTCGGGCTGCAATCCGGCGGTCGCACAGAATCCATCCTCATGTCACTGCCGCCGCTGGTCACCTGGCGCTATGACTGGCATCCGGAAGCGGGTACGCCCGAGGCACGTCTGTACGAAGATTTCCTGCGGCCGCGGGACTGGCTGGGGGACATGGCTTGAGCGGCACCCGGCCGCCCTTCCATCTGGCCTTCCCGGTCACCGACCTCGAGGCGGCCAGGGACTTCTACACTACCGTGCTGGGCTGCGGGGTTGGCCGCCAGTCGCCGCGCTGGATCGATTTCGACTTTCAGGGTCACCAGATCACGGCCCATCTGGTCGATAACATGGATGTCATGGAAACGAATCCGGTCGATGGCGACCGGGTGCCGGCGCGGCATTTCGGGCTCATCCTGACCTGGGACGATTGGCAGACGCTGGCCGGACGCCTGGAGGAGCTCGGCACCGAATTCCTCATCGCGCCGAAGGTCCGTTTCCCGGGCCGGGCCGGGGAGCAGGCCACGCTGTTCCTGCGCGATCCGGCCGGCAATGCGCTGGAGTTCAAGTCCTTCCGGGACCCCGGCCAGATTTTCGCCAGGGAATCCGCGGCGGGACCCGCGGACGATTGAACCGGTCGCTCAGATCAGTCGGGCCAGGTTGGCCAGCGCCATCACCACCAGGACGATCCAGGTCAACACCACGCCCCAGAAACGGCCGAAGGAAGTGCCCGCCGTCTTCAACAGACCCGCGGCGTGCAAGAACCGGGCGATGACAAAGACCACACCGCTGGCGATCAGTAACCAGCCGGCTCCCCCGCCAAGCTCGTAGGTCAGCATCAGCAGCAGCACGAACGGCGCATGCTCCGCCAGATTGGCGTGGGCGCGTATGGCCCGGTTCAGTGCCCTGTTGCCGCCGTCACCGATGCCGATCTTCTCGCGATGACGGGTGCCCGCGACCCGGGCGGCCAGATACAGGAAAAGCAGGCTGATCAGCGCGGCCGTTGCGCCGGTGATGACGGGATCCATGATGGGTCTCCTCGCGATAAAGACATGGCAGGTGACGCCCCGGCGGCGTCCTCGCTGTGGCGCCGGATCATACCTCGCCCTGCTGGCACTCGCGATAGCGGAAACACCCGAGGATGTGGTCGTTGACCAGGCCCGTGGCCTGGAGGTGGGAATAGACGATGGTGCTGCCGACAAAGCGGAAGCCACGCCGTCTTAGATCCTTGCTGATACGGTCCGACAGCGGCGTGGATGCAGGCAGGTCCTGCTGGCGGCGCCAGCGGTTCTGGACCGGCCTGCCGTCCACGAAAGCCCACAAGTAGTCGCTGAAGCTGCCGAATTCCTCCTGCACCGCGAGGAACGCCCGGGCGTTGCTGACCGCGGACGAGACTTTGAGCCGGTTGCGGACGATTGACGGGTCCTGCAGCAGTTTCTCCAATCGCCGCGGCGTGAACCGGGCCACTTTCACCGGGTCGAAATCCGCGAATGCGCGTCGGTAACCGTCACGCTTGTGCAGGATCGTGGACCAGGACAATCCGGCCTGAGCGCCCTCCAGGATCAGGAATTCGAACTGGCGCCGGTCGTCCCGGACCGGGACACCCCATTCGCGATCGTGGTAATCCAGATATGCCTGGCTGACGCCAAGCGCCCAGGGACAGCGGTTTTTTTCCGTTTCTTCGGACAATAGCGGGGCGCTCGATGGATCAGCCGATTGCTGCTTCTCGCTGACCTGCCGGCCTCAAGCGCGATAAAAGAGGGACCCCCGACCGGTTTCCCGGCCGGGGGTCGCCGTCTGTGCCCTGTTCAGGGCCTGTAGCAGACAGGATCAGGAGCTACCGCCGCATTTACCTTCGCCGCATTTGCCCTCGTCACCCTTCTCTCCGCCACACTTGCCCTCACCGCACTTGCCTTCGTCACCCTTCTCGCCGCCGCACTTGCCTTCGCCGCACTTGCCGTCGTCGCCCTTCTCACCGCCGCACTTGCCTTCACCACACTTGCCCTCGCCGGCGTGGGAATCGGCCATGTAGCCGCTGCTCAGCGCAGTCATCGCGAATGGGGTGACCTCGGCCTTGGCCACCGAGATCCCGGCCAGTGACGTGGCCAGGGCGGCGCCGACGGCCAGGGAAACGGGTTTGATGCTCTTCTCGCTCATGCTCTTTCTCCTATCGGAACAAGCCCCTCTCGGGACCAATACACCCCTTTTCGGGGACTATCACAGCCGCCAGCGCAGGGCGCTGGCCACCTGATCCTTGACCTGTTTGATATCTTCATCGGCCTCGCCGACCACTGCGATGCTGCCCCCTTCATCGAGGGGCAACAGCGTGCCGACGAATCCGTCCTCGTCCAGCGCCACCCGGGACGGGATCTGTTCGTCCGGCAGCAGGAGGACCGTGACGGGTCCATGGCTGGCCTGGACCACGAAGTGGGCCACCATGCGACCGCGGAACGGGCACAGCTTGACGTAGCTCACAGACGGCGGCGCCACCGACAGGCGGGCGCCGGCCTGGCGCAGGACCCGATCGAATTCGCCCGGATCCACCGACGCCTCGGTGCGCCGCAGCGACTCCGGTTCATGATGCATATGGGCGACCACATCGGCGCCCAGATCGTCACCGCCGAAGTAACGTGCGTCATAGAGCCCATGGATCATGACACCGACAGCAAGCACGACGCTGGCCGCGATGGCCACCGGCAGCCACAGTCGGAGCTTGCGCCGGCTCCCCGGGACGGCTTTATCGGGCACATCGATCCGCAGCGCGCGCTCGAGCAACGACTCGAAATCGTCGCCGGCGCCACCCTCGGTGGTGGCGTATGTGCGATAACTGCCTCGCTCTTCCATCAACGTCTGTTCCCGTCTTCCGCCGTCGTCAGACCCAAGGCCTGCCTCAATTTGGCTCTCGCCCGATGCAGCCGGGTCAGGACTGCCCCTTCGCTCAAGCCCGTCAGCGCGGCGATCTCCCGGGTCGTGTGACCCATCAGGACCTGAAGCGCCAGCGGCTCCCGGTAATCGCCGTCCAGTTCGAAAATCGCCCGTCTCATCTCCTCGAGCCGGGGGTCCTGTTCGGCGCCGGACAGCTGCTCCTCGTAATCCGCCATGTCGACCGTCTCAAGGCGTTTCCGCTCGAATGTCCGGGCGAATTCCCGGCGGACGATGGATACCAGCCATGGCTTGGCGGCATTGACGTCCTCGAGCTTGCCGAAGGCTTTCCAGCCTCTGAGCAGCGCCTCCTGAACCACGTCCTCCGCGAGTTGACGGTCCCGCCCCAGCCAGAAGGCGTACCGGTACAGATCCGGCCGCAGGCGGGTGCTGAGCGCGTCGAACTCTCG
>JASFJM010000049.1:0-13665 GCA_050122055.1 Gammaproteobacteria bacterium
GTCGTCAGCGACTGATCGCGGCGCGACTCACGGACCGAAGGCCCCGGCTTTGACCGGGGCTTTTTCGTTAGGGGTCGCGGTCGGTCTATGCTTCGGAGTCCGGGGGCCCGGATCCGTGGGCGGGGAAAACCATGAAATTCGTCGATGAAGCCACCATCAGCGTCCACGCCGGCAAGGGCGGAAATGGTGTGGTGAGTTTCCGGCGCGAGAAGTACGTCCCTTTCGGTGGCCCGGACGGCGGCGACGGCGGTGACGGCGGCAGCGTGCTGCTAGTGGCCGATGGTGGCATCAACACTCTGGCGGATTTCCGTTTCCAGCGCCGTTACCGGGCCGAGAAGGGCGCCGGCGGAGCCGGTCGCAACTGCACCGGCAAGGGTGGTGCCGATCTGCGCGTTCCGGTCCCGGTCGGCACCGCGGTCTATGACCGCGAGACCGGCGAGTTGATCGGCGACCTGGTCAAGGCCGGCCAGGAACTGCTGGTGGCCCGCGGCGGTTTCGGCGGTCGCGGCAACACCCGTTTCAAAACCAGCACCAACCGGGCACCCCGGCGCGCCACCCCCGGGACCGAGGGCGAGGCGCGGCAGCTAAGGCTCGAACTGCGTCTGCTGGCGGACGTGGGGCTGCTCGGATTGCCCAACGCGGGCAAGTCCACCCTTATCCGGGCGGTCTCGGCGGCCCGTCCCCGGGTGGCGGATTATCCCTTTACCACCCTGCACCCCAACCTGGGCGTGGTCAGCCTCTCGCCCCATCGCAGCTTCGTCATGGCGGACATCCCGGGTCTGATCGAGGGGGCGGCCGAGGGCGCCGGTCTGGGGATCCGGTTCCTCAAGCACCTGCAGCGGACCCGGCTGTTGCTGCACGTGGTCGATCTGGCGCCGCCGGATCCCGACGAGGACGTGGCCGCGTCGGCCCTGGGTATCATCGGCGAGCTGGAGCGATTCAGCCCCGAACTGGCCGCTCGTCCGCGCTGGCTGGTCCTGAACAAGGTCGACCTGCTGGATCAGCACACCCGGCGCTTACGTGTGGAGCAGGTGCGAGAGGCGCTGGCCTGGGAGGGGCCCTGTTTCGAGATCTCGGCGCTGGCCCGCCAGGGCACCGGGGATCTGTGCGAAGCGATCATGGCGCAGCTCGAGACCATGGCCAGGGACGCGGCGGATGATGCCGGGGCCGGGGCGGAGGATCTGGCCCGGGCGTCGTTCGACGAGGACAGCTAACGCCGCTGGCGGTGCCGGCGGCGCCGGCGGCGAGGTGGCCGTCTGGCCCAACTGGCCTTTGTGGCCGATCTGATCAAGCCGTGCGGCCATTCCTGCGGGCACGAAAAAGCCGGCGCGAGGCCGGCTTCTCAGAGTCTGTCCCGTGCCAGGTTTCAAACCTGGCAGAGGGCCGTCTGGATCAGGCGCCCAGCTGGCGGATCTTGTCGTTCAACCGGCTCTTGTGGCGGGCGGCCTTGTTCTTGTGGACGATGCCCTTGCTGACCATGGAATCGAGGACCGGCACCGCTTCCTTGAAGCTGGCTTCGGCGGCCGCTTTGTCACCGGCCTTGACGGCGTTCAAAACTCCCTTGAGGTGCGTGCGCATCCGCGAGCGCAGCGCCATGTTGTGGCCGCGTCTCTTGACGGCCTGGCGGGCGCGTTTTTGGGCTGACTTGATATTGGCCAAGATTCGACTCCCGATCGTAATTTCGGCCCGCATCCGGGCCGTGGCAAGCCGCGTATCTTGCGGAACTCCCCCGGTCCTGTCAAGACGGCGAGCCCCCGTTGCCCGGGCTCCGGGAGCGCCAGGGGGCTTGCTTGTTTTAATGTATTAGCGTATTAATACGTTGAAACAAGCAAGCCCTGTTACCCACCACGACTCCTTCACGACATCCACTGCCCATGAAAGACAAGCACGGCATGCAGGCCGAAGTACTGCGCGAGGCGGAGAAATCGCTGTTCGAGGCGGTCGTAAGCCTGCGTGACATCGGCGAGTGCGGCAACTTCTTCAAGGATCTCTGCACGCCGGCCGAACTCCAGGCCCTGGTGGACCGATGGGCGGTGGTGTGCTTGCTCCGGGAGGGGCGGACCTATCGGGACATCAACGAACGGACCGGCGTCAGCGTCACCACCATCGGCCGCGTCGCCCGTTTCCTGGCAGAGGGTTATGGCGGCTACCGCACGGTCGCCGAACGTCTGAGACCGCGCTCATGACCGGAGAGACCGCATCGATGACAGTAGAACGCGAGACCCGCATCAAGATTGCCGTGCAGAAATCAGGTCGGCTCACGGACAATTCCCTGGGGCTGCTGCGGCGCTGCGGCCTCAACTACAGCCGGGCGGCGGATCAGCTGATCTGTTTTGGCGAGAACATGCCCATCGACGTGCTGCTGGTCCGGGACGACGACATCCCCTCGCTGATCGCCGAGGGTGTGTGCCAGCTCGGTCTGGTCGGTCTGAACGTGCTGATGGAGAAGGCCGTGGAGGGTCCCGGTCTGATGACGGCGCGGCGGGTGGGTGATCTGGAGTTCGGCCGCTGCCGGCTGTCTCTCGCGGTCCCGCGGGGCACGCCTTACCTCGGTCCGGCCGACGTCGCCGGCCGGCGCATCGCCACCAGTTATCCCCGCATCCTCGGCAATTGGCTGGAGGAGCGCGGCATCGAGGCGCAGATCGTCACCCTGTCCGGCGCGGTGGAGATCGCACCTAAGCTGGGCCGGGCGGATCTCATCTGCGATCTGGTGTCCACCGGTTCGACCCTGTCCGCCAACGGTCTGGAGGAGGTCGACGTGATCCTCGAGAGCCATGTGGTCCTGGTCAGCGGTGATGAACCCCCCGACCCCGAAAGTGCGGAACTCGTGCAGCGGCTGATCAGCCGCATCGACGGCGTCGTGCGGGTCCAGGAGAGCAAATACATCATGCTGCATGCGCCGCGGTCCGCCCTGGAGGAGATCAAGGCGCTGCTGCCCGGCAGCGAAGCGCCGACGGTGATGCCCCTGGACGGGATCGACGACAAGGTGGCGATCCACGCGGTATGCCAGGAGAACGTGTTCTGGGAGACCCTGGAGGGTCTCAAGCGTGCTGGCGCGTCGTCGGTGCTGGTGCTGCCCGTCGAGAAGATGCTGGCCTGAAATCTGGAGCTGGACGATGTTGGAATCACTTGACTGGAACGGGATGGATGAGGCCGGACGCCTTGACGCCCTGACCCGACCGGCGGTCGCCGATCAGGCGGATCTGTCCGAACGCGTCTCCGGGATTATCGAACGGGTCCGCGCAGACGGCGACGCGGCGCTGATCGAATTCGCGCGGACTTTCGACCGGGTCGAGCTGAGCGCGCTGCGGGTGGACCCGGATGAGATCGCATCGGCTCCCGGGCTATTGCAGGGCGGGCAGCGTGCGGCCCTCGAAGCCGCCGCCGACAATATCCGCCGCTTCCACCAGGCCCAGCTCCGGGATCCTCTTGAAGTGCGGACCGCCCCGGGGGTGGTCTGCCGGCGGGTCACGCGGCCATTGGATGCGGTGGGCCTGTATGTGCCCGCCGGCACCGCGCCGCTGCCCTCGACGGCGCTGATGCTGGCCGTGCCGGCGTCCGTAGCCGGCTGCCCGAGACGGGTGATCGCCACGCCACCCCGGCCCGACGGACGGGCCGATCTCAGCGTGCTGGCCGCCGCGGCCCTGTGCGATATCGACGAGGTCTATCTGGCCGGGGGCGCCCAGGCCGTGGCGGCGCTGGCTTACGGCACCGGATCGGTGCCGCCGGTGGACAAGATCTTCGGTCCAGGCAACGCCTGGGTGACCGAGGCCAAGCTCCAGGTTTCCATGGACGCCGGAGGCGCTGCCTGCGATCTGCCGGCAGGCCCCTCGGAAGTCCTGGTGATCGCCGATGAAAATGCCGATCCGGGGTTCGTCGCCGCCGACCTGTTATCCCAGGCGGAACACGGCGCCGATTCCCAGGTCGTGCTGGTGACGCCATCGGCGTCCATGGCCGAGCGGGTCCGGGCAGCGGTGGAGGCCCAGCTGGAACGGCTGTCCCGGTGCGCCGTGGCCCGCGCGGCGCTCGACGCCAGCCGGGTGATCGTGGTCGCCGATCTGGACCAGGCCTTCGCGGTCAGCAATCGGTACGCGCCGGAACATCTGATCCTGCAGATCGAGGGCGCGGCGGACCGGGTGGAACAGGTCACGGCCGCCGGTTCGGTGTTCGTCGGTGCCTGGACCCCCGAGTCCCTGGGCGATTACTGCAGCGGCACCAACCACGTGCTACCGACCTATGGCTTCGCCCGGGCCTGGAGCGGTCTCGGTGTGGAGGATTTCCAGCGCCGTATTACCGTGCAGGAAGCATCCGAAGACGGGCTGCGCGGCATCGGACCGGTGGCGGTGACGCTGGCACGGATGGAAGGTCTGGACGGGCACGCCGCGGCGGTGGAGCGTCGCCTGGCGGCGCTGCGGGACCGGAGCGTGGCATGACCGATCCGGTCTCCCTGGCCAGGCGCGACCTGCGCCGGTTCGTGCCCTATGAGGCCGCGTCACCGGACCGGGAGGCGGCGCGGCTGCACGCCAACGAATCGGCCTGGCGGCACGATTGGGATGACAGCGAAGCCGGGCTGAACCGCTATCCGGACCCTCGTCCGGCGGCGCTGGTGGCCCGTCTGGCCGCCCTCTATGACGTGCCCGCGGAAGAGCTGTTGCTGACCCGCGGCAGCGACGACGCCATCGACGTGCTGGTCCGGACCATGTGCGAGGCCGGCCGCGACCGGGTGGTGGTCTGCCCGCCGACCTTCGGCATGTACGCCGTGGCGGCCCGGCTGCAGGGCGCAGAAGTGGACGAGGTGCCGCTGGACGCGGAGGCGGATTTCGCGCTGGACACCGACGCGGTCACGGATGCGGGCCGCTCGGCCAAGCTCGTGTTCCTGTGCTCGCCCAACAACCCTACCGGCAACGTGATAACCGAGGATGAGGTCCGTGCCCTGTGCCGGTCGATGGAGGATCGGGGTCTGGTGGTGGTGGACGAAGCCTATGGGGAGTTCGCCACCCGGCAGACCCTGGCGAGCCTGCGTCGGGAATGCCCCAATCTGGTCCTGCTGCGCACCCTGTCCAAGGCCTATGCCCTGGCCGGCGCCCGGCTCGGCGTGTTGATCGGCGATCCGGATCTTGTGCGGCTGTTGCGCGCGGTGCTGCCCCCCTATCCGGTGCCGTCGCCATCTCTGGATGCGGCGCAGCGTCTGCTCCTGCCCGGACCGGTGGCCCGGGCCCGGGCCGAGGTCGCCGCCACTATCGAGCGCCGGGAGCGCCTGCGGACGGAGCTGGCCGGGTCGCCGGCGGTGGTCAGGATCTGGCCCAGCGCCGGCAATTTCCTGCTGATCCGCTGCCGTGATGCGGCGGCGGTGATCGAGGCCTGCGCCCGGGCGAAGCTCCTGATCCGTGATTTCAGCCGCGCTCCGGGGCTGGATAACTGCGTGCGCATCACTGTCGGTGACGACGCGCAGAACGAAAGGCTGGTGGCGGCCATCGCCGAATCGGTACCGGAGGCCAGCCATGGCTAAGGTGCGGGTCGCATTTCTGGATCGGGACGGGACCCTGATCCGGGAGCCGGAGGATTACCAGCTCGACGCCCTGGAAAAGGTGCGTCTTGTGCCGGGCGTGATGCCGGCCCTGACCCGGTTGCGCGACGCCGGTTACCGGCTGGTACTCGTGAGCAATCAGGACGGCCTCGGTACCGACGCATTCCCCGAGCCGCACTTCCGTCTGGTGCATGACTTCTTCCTTGATCTGTTCGCGTCCCAAGGTGTCGAGTTCGACGCGGAGTTCATCTGCCCGCACTTCGAGCAGGACGGCTGCGACTGCCGCAAACCCCGCACCGGTCTGTTGACGCGTTATCTGGCGGCCACCGATCTGGACACGGCACGGAGCTGCGTGGTCGGGGACCGGGAGACCGATCTGGCGCTGGCGGAGAATCTCGGTCTGCGGGGTTTCCGTCTCGACGATGAACGGGGCTGGCCGCAGATCGTCGAAGAGATCCTCGACGGCGCGCGGCGTGGCCGCGTCCGCCGCAGCACCCGCGAGACCCGCATCGATGTCCAGGTCGATCTGGGGCCGGCAACCGATGTCGAGATCGACACCGGAATCGGCTTTTACGATCACATGCTGGAACAGGTGGCGCGCCATGGCGGCATCGGCCTGACGGTCAGCTGCCAGGGCGACCTGCACGTGGACGAACACCACACGGTAGAGGATGTGGCCATCGCCTTCGGACAGGCGCTCCGGGAGGCCTTGGGCGACAAGCGCGGTATCGGCCGTTACGGCTTCGTGCTGCCGATGGATGAAGCCCAATCCCGGGTGGCGATCGATCTTTCCGGACGCCCTTACGCCGTGTTCGAGGGCAGCTTCCCGCGCAGCGAGGTGGGCGGTCTGGCCACGGAGCTGGTGCCGCACTTCTTCCGTTCGGTGGCCGACAGCCTGGGTGCCGCCATCCATGTCAACGTGCGCGGCGAGAATGCCCATCACATGGTGGAATCCGCTTTCAAGGGCTTCGGCCGCTGTCTGCGGCAGGCGGTCGCCGCTGACGGGACCGAGGTGCCCTCCACCAAGGGCGTGCTGTGAACCGGCGGCCATGACCATCGCCATCATCGACAGCGGCGGCGCCAACATCGCCTCCCTGCAGTTCGCCTTGCAGCGGCTGGAGGCGGAATCGGAGCTGACGCGCGATCCCCGCGTACTGCAGACCGCCAGCCACGTGCTGTTACCCGGCGTCGGCGCCGCGGCGGACGCCATGACCCGGCTGCGGCAGGCGGGACTGCATACAGTGATCCCCCGCCTGACCCAGCCGGTGCTCGGGATCTGTCTCGGCATGCAGCTATTGTTCACAGATTCGGCCGAGGGCGATGTGGATTGCCTGGGCATCATCGACGGCCGCGTGGAGCCTCTGGCCGGGGGTCCGGACCTCACTATCCCGCACATGGGGTGGAACCAGATCAGCCGCAGCGGTGACTGCAAGTTGATGGACGGTCTGGACGATGGCGAGTACTTTTATTTCGTCCACAGCTACGCCGCGGGCGAGGGCCCCGCCACCCGCGCCGTCAGCGAGCACGGCGAGCGTTTCAGCGCCATCGTCGGCCGAGACAATTTCCATGGCACCCAATTTCATCCCGAAAGATCCGGCACCGCCGGCGCCCGGGTGTTACGCAATTTTCTGGAGTCCGGTTGATGGAACTGATCCCCGCGATCGATCTCAAGGACGGCGGCTGCGTGCGGCTGTTCCAGGGCCGCTTCGATGCGGTCACCGAATATCCCGCTGAACCGGTCGCCCTGGCGTTACGCTACGCCTCACTGGGCGCGCGCTGGGTGCACTGCGTGGATCTGGACGGCGCCCGGGATGGTGCCGCCGGGAATCTCGATCTGATCCGCCGGATGGCGGCCGAGCTGCCCGGCGGCCTCCAGGTCGGCGGCGGGATCCGGGACCGCGCCGCGGCGCAGAGGCTGCTGGATGCGGGCGTGGGCCGGGTCGTGATCGGCAGCGTGGCGGCGGAGGATCCGCCGGCGGTAATCGAGTGGCTGGCGGAGCTTGGGCCCGAGCGGCTGGTGTTGGCGCTGGACGTGAATTGCGAAGCCGACCAGCCCATGCTGGTCAGCCGCGGCTGGACCGAGCGCAGCGAGTTGAGCCTGTGGCAGGCCCTGGAGCGTTACGGCGCCGCCGGGGCCCGGCATGTCCTGTGCACCGACGTCAGCCGTGACGGCGCCTTCACCGGGCCGGCGACGGATCTCTACACGGAATGCGCGGAGCGGTTCCCGGGCATGTGTTTCCAGGCCTCCGGCGGCGTCCGCGACGCGGCCGATCT
This sequence comes from Gammaproteobacteria bacterium, assembly GCA_050122055.1. GTDB lineage: Bacteria > Pseudomonadota > Gammaproteobacteria > Steroidobacterales > XN24 > CAMYOC01. Next base: position 7,802 of record JASFJM010000049.1, read on the forward strand.
GGAGGCCCTGGCAGCCACCGGGGCCAGCGGGGCGATCGTGGGACGGGCACTGCTCGAGGGAAGGATAAGCGAACAGGAGCTGCAGCCATTCTTGCGAAGCGCATAATCCCCTGTCTCGACGTCCGGGACGGCCAGGTGGTCAAGGGCGTGAAGTTCCGCGACCACCGGGTCATGGGCGACATCGTGCCCCTGGCGCAGCGGTACCGGGACGAGGGCGCCGACGAACTGGTCTTCTACGACATCACGGCCAGCCCCGATGGCCGCACCGTCAGCCGCGACTGGGTGGGCCGGGTAGCGGCGGTGCTGGATATCCCGTTCTGCGTCGCCGGCGGGATCCGCAGCGTGGCCGATGCCGAGGCGGTCCTCGCGGCCGGCGCGGAGAAGATATCGGTGAACACGCCCGCGCTGGACGATCCGGATCTGGTGGACCGGCTGGCGCGGCGATTCGGCGCCCAGTGTGTGGTCGTGGGCATCGACAGCCAGGGCGGCGAGGATGGGTTCTTTGTCGCCAGCCACACCGGCGACCCGGCGCGGACCCGCTATGGTCTGCGCGCCACCGCCGACTGGATAAGCGAAGTCCAGGACCGCGGTGCCGGTGAGATCGTTCTCAATTGCATGAACCACGACGGCGTGCGAACCGGCTACGACCTGGAACACCTGAGCATGGCCCGCGAGATCTGCCGGGTGCCGCTGATCGCCTCCGGCGGGGCCGGCGAAATGGAACACTTCGTCGATGTGTTCCGCCAAAGCCGCGTGGATGGCGCCCTGGCCGCGACCGTTTTCCACTCCGGCAACATCCCCATCGGTGCCCTCAAGGCCCGGTTGCTAGAGGCCGGCGTGGCGGTGCGCCCGTGAGCCTTGTCGATCCCGCCAGCCTGGACTGGGACAAGGGGGACGGCCTGCTGCCCGCCATCGTCCAGGATGCGGTGGACGGGTCGGTGCTGATGCTGGGCTATATGAACCGTGAGGCCCTGGAGCGCACCCTGGCGGCAGGCCGGGTGGTGTTCTACAGCCGTTCGCGTCGGTGCCTGTGGCAGAAGGGCGAGACCTCCGGCAACGTCCTCGAGCTGGTGGCCGTGTCCGCCGACTGCGACCGGGACACCTTGCGGGTCAAGGCGCGTCCGGCCGGCCCGACCTGTCATCTGGGCACACGCACGTGTTTCGACGGCGACGGCGAGACCCGCCAGGCGCCCGGTTTCCTGGGCGATCTGGAAGATGTGATCCGGAAACGGCTGGCGGACGCACCGGAGGGCAGCTATGTGGCTTCCCTTGCGGCCCGGGGCCGGCAGCGGATGGCGCAAAAGATCGGCGAGGAGGGGGTGGAGACGGCCCTGGCACTGACCGGCGGCGACCGGGATGCGCTCCTGGACGAGAGCGCCGATCTGCTGTTCCACCTGATGGTGGCGCTGATCAGCGAGGGCCTCTCCCTGACCGAGGTCATCGCCCGGCTCGAGTCGCGCCACCAGGGCTGACCGGCCCCGGCATGGCTGCACCGGTCGCCGGCCGGTATCATCCGGCCAGTCTTCTGTCGCCGGTCGCACCATGAGCCGCAGCCTCGCCAAGTCCACTTCCGTCGTCGGCGGCATGACCCTGCTGTCCCGGGTCATGGGCTTCCTGCGCGACATCATCTTCGCCCGCTTCTTCGGCGCCGGTGCGGGGATGGACGTGTTCGTGGTGGCGTTCCAGATCCCCAATTTCCTGCGCCGGCTGTTCGGCGAAGGCGCATTCTCCCAGGCCTTCGTGCCGGTGCTGGCGGAATACGAGAACCAGCGCGATCACGAGCAGGTGCAGGAACTGGTCGATCGGGTCGCGGGCACCCTGGGATTGATCCTGTTCGGCCTGACCGTGGTGGGGGTGCTCGCCGCGCCGGCGCTGATCCTCTTGTTTGCGCCGGGGTTCTCCGCCGAGGCCGACAAATACGCCCTCGCTGTGGAGATGCTTCGGCTGACCTTCCCCTATCTGTTGTTTATCTCGCTGACCGCCTTCGCCGGCGGTGTGCTCAACACTTATGGCCGCTTCGGCGTGCCGGCCTTCACACCGGTGCTGCTCAACCTGGTGCTGATCGGATCCGTGTTCTGGCTGGCGCCGCGTTTCGCCCAGCCGGTCATGGGCCTGGCCGGCGGCGTATTTATCGCCGGCGTGGCGCAGCTGGCGTTCCAGTTCCCGTTCCTCAAACAGCTAAAGCTTATGCCCCGGCCGCGCTGGGGTTGGCGTCACGAGGGCGTGCGCCGGATCATCCGGCTGATGCTGCCGGCGATCTTCGGTTCCTCGGTGGCTCAGATCAACCTCATCGTCGACCGGGTGATCGCCTCGTTCCTGGTCACCGGCAGCATCAGCTGGCTCTATTACTCGGACCGGTTGCTGGAGTTTCCCCTCGGGGTGTTCGCCATCGCGCTGGCCACGGTCATCCTGCCAGGCCTGTCCCGCCACCACGCCAGCAAGTCGCCAGAGGCTTTCTCCCGCACCCTGGACTGGGCCCTGCGTCTGGCTCTGGTGATCGCGACGCCGGCCGCGGTCGGGCTGCTGGTCCTGGCCGGGCCCATGGTCGCGACCCTGTTCAATTACGGTGCCTTCGACGGCCACGACGTGCGCATGGCCTCCCTGAGCCTGATGGCCTACGCTTTCGGTCTGATGGCCTTCACTCTGGTCAAGATCCTGGCGCCGGCCTATTTCTCGCGTCAGGACACGCGCACGCCGGTGCGCATCAGCGTGATCGCCCTGCTGACCAATATCGGACTCAACCTGGTAATCGTCCTGCCCATGATGTGGCTGGACATCCCCGGGCCCCACGCCGGTCTGGCACTGGCCACGGGTCTGGCCGCAGTGCTGAATGCATCGCTGCTGTATCGCGGTCTCCGCCGGCAGGATGTGTACCGGCCCGAGGCCGGCTGGGGGTGGCTCGGGGGCCGGGTACTGGCGGCCAATGTAACGATGGGAGCCTTGCTCTGGTGGCTGGCGGGCGGCCTCGACCGCTGGCTGGACGCGATCTGGTACCAGCGCGCCGCCTGGCTCGGCGGTTGCATCGCCGCCGGGCTGGCGATCTACCTGCTGGTCCTGTGGCTGACCGGCGTGCGGCCGCGGCACCTTCTGACGCGGCCGGCCTAGGGGTCTGCAGTGATTCGTAGTGCAGTGATCCAGGGTCTCCGCTGTCCTATAATTCCGGGCTTTTGGGCATGGAGCTGATCCGCGGCATCCACAATCTGCGTCCCCGGCATCGGGGCAGCGTTGCCAGCATCGGTAACTACGATGGCATGCACCTGGGTCACCAGCAGGTGCTCGGCCAGCTGGTGGAACGCGCCCGGCAATATGAGCTGCCTTCGGTGGTGATGTGTTTCGAGCCCACGCCGCGGGAGTTCTTTACCCGGGACAAGGCGCCGATGCGCCTCAGCAGTTTTCGGGAAAAATTCCTGCGGGTGGCGGAGCAGGGTGTGGACCGGTTTTTTTGTGTGCGCTTCAACGCCCGCGTCGCGGCGATGACGCCGGAGGAATTTATCCGGGATCTGCTGGTCGACGGCATCGGCGTGCGCCATCTGGTGGTGGGCGACGATTTCCGCTTCGGCCACGAGCGGGCCGGTGACTTCCACACGCTCCTCGAGGCCGGCGCCCGCTTCGGGTTCGCGGTGGACGACACGCCAAGTTACAGTGTCGACGGCCAGCGGGTCAGCAGCACGGCGGTGCGGGATGCCCTGGGCGATGGTGACATGGCCCGAGCCCGGCGGCTGCTGGGGCGGAACTATGCCATGAGCGGCCGGGTCGTTCATGGAGAGAGACTGGGACGTCAGCTGGGCTTCCCTACCGCCAATATCCGGGTGGGGCACCGGTCGTCGCCCCTCCGGGGGGTGTTCGCCGTGCGGGTGAGCGGCCTCGGGCCGGTCCGGGCCGCGATGGCCAATCTGGGGACGCGGCCCACGGTGAACGGCAGGGAGATGCTGCTCGAAGTGCACATTTTTGATTTTTCCGAGACTATCTATGGACGCCGGATCGGCGTGGAATTCATCGGCCGGCTGCGGGACGAACAGCGGTTCGCCAGCGTCGAGGAGATGACGGAACAACTGCAGCGGGATGCCCGGCAGGCCAGGCAGCTGCTGGCCGCGCCGTCTTAGACGGCAGCGGACGACGCCCGAGCCGCATCGTCCATAAGACATCGACCATAACAAAGGATCGCGCACTTGGCCGATTACAAGAAAACGCTGAACCTTCCGCAGACGGACTTCCCCATGCGCGCCAATCTGGCGAATCGGGAACCCGCGATGCTGGAGCAATGGGAGTCCCGTGACGTCTACGGCAAACTGCGCGACGCCGCCCGGGGACGGCCCACGTTCATCCTGCCCGACGGACCCCCCTACGCGAACGGCGCTATCCACGTGGGCCACGTGGTCAACAAGGTGCTGAAGGACATCGTCGTCAAGTCGCGCAGCCTGGACGGATACGACGCGCCCTTTGTCCCCGGTTGGGACTGCCACGGCCTGCCCATCGAACTGGTGGTCGAGCGCAAGCGCGGCAAGGACATGGAACCCCATGCGTTCCGCGCCGCCTGTCGCGAATACGCGGCCAGCCAGGTCGACGCCCAACGACAGGACTTCCGCCGGCTCGGGGTGATGGCGGATTGGGATCAGCCGTATCTGACCATGGATCCGCGCTATGAGGCGGAGCAGATCCGCGCTTTCGCCCGGATCATGGAGAACGGCCACGTGTACCGGGGTTTCAAGCCGGTGCACTGGTGTCTGGATTGCCGTTCGGCCCTGGCCGAGGCGGAAGTGGAATATCAGGACCGCACCTCGCCGGCCATCGACGTGCGTTTCCATGTCCTCGACGAGGACGCGGCGCTGGCGGCCTTCGGCGAGGAGGCGGGCGCGAGACGGGTCGGCGAATTGTCCGTGGTGATCTGGACCACCACGCCGTGGACGCTGCCGGCGAACCAGGGGGTCAGCCTGCATCCGGACCTCGAATATGCTCTGCTGGAGCTGGACCTCGGACGCGGGCAGGAGCGGGTCATCGTGGCCCGGGATCTGGTGGCCGATGTCACCCGGCGCTGGGGCGTGTCCCATTTCGAGGAGCTGGCCGTCTGCCGCGGTGACGCCCTGGCCCGGATCCTGCTCAAGCACCCGTTCTACGATCGCCAGGTCCCCATCGTGCTGGGCGAGCACGTGACCCTGGAGGCCGGCACCGGCGCCGTGCATACGGCGCCCGGCCACGGCCAGGACGACTTCATCATGGGGCAGCAATGGGACCTGCCCATGGACAATCCGGTCGGCCGTGACGGCGTGTTCGTGGAAGGCACGCCATTGTTCGCCGGTGAACACGTATTCAAGGCCAACGAGCACGTGGTGGAGGTGCTGGCGGAACACGGCCGGCTGGTCCTGCACCAGCCCTTCGGCCACAGCTATCCCCACTGCTGGCGTCACAAGAGCCCGGTGATATTCCGTGCCACGCCCCAGTGGTTTATCGGCATGGAGACGGCCGGTCTGCGCAAGCAGGCGCTGGCGGCGATCGGCGGCGTGAGCTGGACCCCGTCATGGGGCGAGAGCCGCATCCAGGGCATGGTGGAAGGGCGGCCCGACTGGTGTATCTCGCGCCAGCGCACCTGGGGGGTGCCCATCGCCCTGTTCGTGCACCGGAAGACCGACGAACCTCACCCGGATTCCGTCGCCCTGCTGGAACAGGTCGCGCAACGGGTGGAAAAAGACGGTATCGACGCCTGGTGGGATCTCGATCCCCGGGATCTGCTGGGCGACCAGGCGGACGATTACGCAAAGGTCACCGACATCATGGACGTGTGGGTGGACTCCGGTCTGATGCACCATTGCACCTCGACCCTGCGCGCAGAATTGACGACACCGGCGGATCTGTATCTGGAGGGCTCC
>JASFJM010000050.1:0-13643 GCA_050122055.1 Gammaproteobacteria bacterium
GGCGACGGGGTGGCCCGAATAGGTATAGCCGTGGAACAGTTCGATAGCGTGCTCGGGGCCCGTCATGAAGGCCTCGTAGATGTCGTCCTTGACGAACACGGCCCCCATGGGCACGGCGCCGTTGGTGAGACCCTTGGCCGCCGTGATGATGTCGGGCATGACGCCGAAATAGTCGGCGGCGAAGGGCTTGCCCAAACGGCCGAATCCGCTGATCACCTCGTCGAAGATCAGCAGGATGCCGTGGCGGTCGCAGATCTCCCGGAGCCGCTGCAGATAACCCACCGGCGGCAGGATGACGCCGGCCGATCCGGCCACGGGCTCGACGATGACGGCGGCGATGGTGGAAGGATCGTGAAGCTGCGCCAGCCGTTCCAGGTCGTCCGCCAGGTGCGCCCCCCACTCGGGCAGACCGCGGGAGAACGCGTTGTGTTCCAGGTCCAGGGTATGGCGCAGATGATCGACGCCGGGCAGCATCGAGCCGAAGAACTTGCGGTTGTTGACCATGCCGCCGACGGAGATGCCGCCGAACCCGACCCCGTGGTAGCCCTTTTCGCGTCCGATGAGCCGCTGCCGGGCCCCTTCGCCACGGACCCGGTGATAGGCGATGGCGATCTTCAGCGCGGTGTCCACCGACTCGGAGCCCGAGTTGGTAAAGAACACGTGGTCCATGCCATCGGGAGCCACCTTGACCAGGCGGCTGGCAAACTCGAAAGCCACCGGATGGCCCATATTGAACAGCGGCGCGTACTCCATCTCCTGGATTTGCCGCGCCACCGCTGCGCTGATCTGTTTGCGCCCGTGGCCGGCATTGACGCACCACAGCCCGGCGACCCCGTCCAGCACTTTCTGGCCTTCGGGCGTGTAGTAGTACATACCCTCCGCTCGCGACAGAAGCCGCGGCGCGGCCTTGAACTGCCGATTGGCCGTAAAAGGCATCCAGAAGGGCAGCATATCGGGCATCACAGCGGATCCGGGCGCGGGTTCGAACTGGGTGCTCATGATGGTCCTCTCAGGATGGATGGGCCGGAGCCCGGGCCGGACCAATTCGAAAGAAATTCGACACTTGGACCGCCAGGACGGCTTATTGACAGGTTTTTCCCATAAACTGTTAAATATATTATACAGTTTGCTCGGGGCGCTCAATTGAATATGGACATCGGCGGACACCTTCGGGCGGTGCGGAAAATGCACGGCCTGTCGCAGCGTGAACTGGCCAAGCGGGCCGGGGTCACGAACGGCACCATCTCGCTCATCGAGCAGAACCGGGTGAGCCCGTCGATCAGCTCCCTGCGCAAGGTCCTGGCCGGGATCCCCATGTCTCTGGGCGACTTCTTCACCACCGATTTCAGCAACACCACCAAGGTTTTCTACGGTAAGGACGAGCTGACCGACCTGGGGGACGGCGATGTCCAGCTCAAGCTGGTCGCGGCCAATCGCCGGGACCGGGCGCTGTCGGTCATGCGCGAGATTTATTCGCCGGGTGCCGACACCGGAGAGGAGATGCTGAGTCATGAGGGCGAGGAAGGGGGCGTGGTCGTAAGGGGCAGGATCGAGATCACCGTCGGCGGCTCGAGGCGGGAACTCGGGCCGGGTGAGGCCTATTATTTCGACAGCGCGGTGCCGCACCGTTTCCGCAACCCGGGCGACGAAGCCTGCGAGATCATCAGCGCCAATTCGCCGCCGACTTTCTGAATCAACGTTGGAACGCCGCCGGGTATGCGCTGCCTGGCGACCGCACTGGAGAACGACATGTCGAGTGACCGGACCCTTCAGGATTGGCGGGACGCCGCTGAGAGCCTGAGCATCCGCAGCCAGGCCTTTATCAATGGCCGCTATGTGGACGCGGCCAGCGGCGCCACCCTGGAATCCCTCAACCCGGCCAACGGCCGTCTGCTGGCTGCGGTCGCCGCCACCGACGAGGAAGACGTGGACCGGGCCGTGGCGGCCGCCCGGCGCGCCTTCGACGCGGGAACCTGGTCGCGGATGGCGCCCCGGGACCGCAAGGCAGTGATGCTGCGGTTTGCGGACCTGGTCGAACGGCACGCCGAGGAACTGGCGCTGATCGAGACCCTGGACATGGGCAAGCCCATCGCGGACAGCACCGCCATCGATATTCCCGGTACTGCCCGTTGCCTGGCCTGGTACGGGGAGGCCATCGACAAGATCTACGACGAGGTCGCCCCGACCGGGCCCGATGAACTGGGGCTCATCACCCGGGAACCGGTCGGCGTGGTGGCCTGCGTCGTGCCGTGGAACTTCCCCCTGCTGATGGCGGCATGGAAGCTGGGTCCGGCGCTGGCGGCCGGCAACAGCGTCATCCTCAAACCTTCGGAAAAATCGCCACTGACCGCCATCCGCATCGCCGAACTGGCCGCCGAGGCCGGACTCCCCGACGGGGTGCTCAACGTGCTGCCGGGCCTGGGCACGACCGCCGGCAAGGCCCTGGCCCTGCACATGGACGTGGATTGTCTCGCCTTCACCGGATCGACCGCGGTGGGCAAGCTGATCCTCCAATATTCGGGTCAATCCAATATGAAGCGGGTCTGGCTGGAATGCGGCGGCAAGAGCCCCAACATCGTGCTCGCAGACTGTCCGGATCTGGCCCGGGCGGCCGCGGCCGCGGCCTCCGGCATCTTCTTCAACCAGGGCGAGATGTGCTCGGCGGCCTCGCGCCTGCTGGTGGACGCCAGCATCAAGGAGCCGTTCCTGGAGAAGCTGATGGCCGCCGGCGAGCGCATGAAGCCTGGTGACCCGCTGGACCCGGCCAGTCCCATGGGCGCCATCGTCGATCAGGTCCAGTTCGACACCGTCATGGAGTTCATCGACAAGGGCCGCGCGGAAGGGGCGACGTTGCGAATGGGTGGCGAGCAGGTACTGAAGGAGACCGGCGGCTGGTTCGTCGCCCCCACAGTATTCGACGACGTGCGCAACGACATGACCATCGCACAGCAGGAGATTTTCGGCCCGGTACTTTCCACGATCACTTTCGAGGATGCGGACGAGGCCGTGCGGCTCGCCAATAACGTCGATTACGGTCTGGCCGCGGCGGTATGGAGCCGGGACATCAGCACCGCGCACCGGATCGCGCGCCGGCTGAGGGCCGGCACCGTGTGGATCAACTGTTATGACGCCGGCGACCTGACCGTGCCGTTTGGCGGCTTCAAGCAATCCGGCAACGGCCGCGACAAGTCGCTGCACGCCCTGGACAAGTATGTGGAATTGAAGACCACCTGGATCGATCTGAGCTAGATGACCGACGCCAACTCGACCCCGCGCGACGCCGGTTTCCGCATGCCGGCCGAGTGGGACCCCCATGAGGCCTGCTGGATGTGGTGGCCCTGGGCTCGCTGGGTCTGGGATCCGGGACTCCGGGATCCCGATGGTCTTAGCGCCGCGCGCGACGCCTATGCCGCCGTCGCCCTGGCCATCTCCCGATTCGAACCGGTGCGGATGGTTACGCGACCCCAGGATGCGGCGGATGCACGCGCCCGCTGCGGCGATGCCATCGACATCGTGGAACTGCCGGTGGACGACGCCTGGGCCCGGGATACCGGGCCCAGCTTCCTGCTCGGCCCCGACGGCGAACTGGCCGGGGTCGACTGGGAGTTCAACAATTACGGCAATGAAGCCTGGGCGGGAAAAGAAGCGTTGCCGGAATCCGCGTTTGCCAACGACCGCCGGATCGCGTCGCGGCTGTTGGAACGTCTCGGAGCCCGCCGCTTTGCCGCGCCCCTGGTGATGGAAGGCGGCGCCTTCCACGTGGACGGCACCGGCACCGTGCTGGTCACCGAGGAGTGTCTGCTGCACCCGAACCGTAATCCGTCCCTGGACCGGCAGGAGATCGAGTCCCTGCTGCTGGAGTACACCGGCTCGGAGAAGATGATCTGGCTCGGCCGTGGCCTGATCGATGACGAAACGAATGGTCACGTGGATGAGCTGGCCTGCTTTGTGCGCGAAGGCGTGGTCCTGGCGCTGACCCGTGACGACCCGGAGGACCCGGATTACGCGGCGGTGCAGGACAATCTCGAGCGACTGGCGGCGGCCACCGACGCCCGCGGCCGGTCACTGGAGATCATAGCGCTGCCCGCCGCGCCACCGGTCTGGCATCGCGGCGTGCGTCTGAGCCTCTCTTACGTCAATCTGTATATCGCCAACGGCGGTATCGTCATGCCGTCCTTCGACGCCCCCGGGCACGACGCCGCGGCCGCGGCGATCCTGGCCGGTGCGTTTCCGGGTCGGGAGATCGTACAGGTACCTGCGCTGGATATCTTTGCCGGCGGCGGCGGTATCCACTGCATCACCCAACAGCAGCCGCGCATCCCCTGAGCCGGCGAGGAGAAATCTGATGGCCACCGTGACCCTGGCCGCGACCCAGATGCAATGCAGCAGCGATCGTGAAAAGAATATCGCCCGCGCCGAAGGACTGATCCGGCAGGCCACCGAGCAGGGGGCGAATATCGTCCTGATCCAGGAATTGTTCGAGACGCCATATTTCTGCAAGGATCAGCTCGCCGCTCACTTCGATCTGGCGACCCCCGTGCATGAAAACCCGGCCGTGCGGCGGATGTCCGAACTGGCCGCGGAGCTGGGCGTGGTGCTGCCGGTGAGCTTCTTCGAGCGCGCCAACAACGCCTTCTTCAACTCCCTGGTCGTGATCGACAGCGACGGGTCGGTGCTGGACACTTATCGCAAGTCCCATATCCCGGACGGGCCCGGGTATCAGGAGAAATTCTATTTCTCCCCGGGCGACACCGGTTTCCGCGTCTGGGACACGCGCTTCGGCCGGATCGGCGTCGCCATCTGCTGGGATCAATGGTTCCCGGAAGCAGCGCGGGTCATGGCCCTCCAGGGGGCCGAGTATCTGTTCTACCCGACTGCCATCGGTTCGGAACCCCAGGATCCGGACCTCGACTCACGGGATCACTGGCAGCGCACCATGCAGGGTCACGCCGCCGCCAATATGGTGCCTGTGGTCGCCTCCAACCGCATCGGCACCGAACAGGGAGAAAGCTGTTCGCTTACCTTCTACGGTTCGTCATTTATCTGCGATCAATTCGGCGCCAAGGTGGCGGAGGCGGGAAGAGACGATGAAGCCGTGCTGATCGCCAGCTTCGATCGGGAACGGCTGCGTGCCATCCGTTCCAGCTGGGGAATGTTCCGGGACCGCCGCCCGGATCTCTACTATCCCCTGCTGAGTATGGACGGCGGCAGCCTCTGAGCATCTACAGCAGATCCCGCAGCCGATACCAGGCCATGGCCAACACCAGCGCCGGCGTCCGCAACAGCGGGCCGCCGGGGAAAGGCATATGGGGGATGCGCGCGAACACATCCAGGCGCTCCGCCGTCTCCGCCACGGCATCGGCCAGCAGGGCGCCCGCGAATCCGGTCATGACGATGCCGTGGCCCGAGAAGCCCTGGGCGAAGTAGATGTTGCGGGCCAGGCGCCCGAAATGGGGTGCGCGGTTGACGGTGATGGCGACATTGCCGCCCCAGGCATAGTCGATCGCCACGTCGGCCAGCTGCGGGTAGACCTTGAGCATCCGCGAGCGGATGGAATGGGACAGGCTCGGTGGCGGGATGGTGGAATAGCTGACGCGCCCGCCGAACAGCAGGCGATAGTCCGCCGAAAGGCGGAAGTAGTCCAGCACGAAATTGATGTCGGTCACCGCCATGTTGTTGCGGATCAGGCTGCGTGCCCGCTCTTCGCCCAGGGGTTCGGTGGCGACGATGTAGGTGCCCACCGGCATGATCTTGCTGCGCAGAGGCTTGATCAGATCCCCGAGATAGGCGTTGGCGCAGATCAGCAGATGACGGCAGCGTACGATTGCGCCACCGGCGGTCCGTACGGTCACCGTCTCGCCCTGCTCCACCTGGACAGCGGGTGTGTTCTCGAACACCCGTGCGCCGGCGGCACGGGCCGCGGCGTTGAGACCGAGGGTGTATTTCAGCGGGTGCAGATGGCCGCTGGCGGCATCGTAGAGACCGGCGATGTAGCGCCCGGTGTCCATGAGCCCGGCCAGTTCCTCCCGCGACAGCATCCTGAGGCTGCCATAGCCATAATCATCCTCGAGCTGGCGCTGCCAGCCCACCAGTTCCTCCCGCTGCCGTGGCTTGATCGCGGCATGGACCTGACCCGGGGCGTAATCGCAGTCGATGTGGAAGGTGTCCAGACGCGAGCGCAACAGCGCCATGGCCTCCAGTGACATATCCCACAGACGTCTCGCGTCTGCCTTGCCGACCAGGCTCTCCAGCTTCCCCTGATCGCAGGCGTAGCCGAAGATCGCCTGGCCGCCGCTGCGGCCGGATGCCCCCCATCCGACCCGGTGGGCCTCCAGCAGCACGGTGTCGAAACCGCGGCCAGCCAGCTCGAGTGCCGCGGACGAACCGGTGATCCCGCCACCGATGACGCAGACGTCGCAATGGATATCGTCGACGAGAGCGGGCAGCTCCGGTCTCTCCGGCACGCTGGCGGAATAATAGGAGGCGTTATCCCCAGCCTCTGCCAGCACGATGCGTCCCGGGTTCAAGGCCTGCTCCTCAGACTGCCCGGAGGTACCAGTCATACTCGAGGGAAGTCACGTGGCAGGCGAAGGCCTCCCGCTCGAAACGCCGGCAGGCGGTAAAGATATCCAGGAAGCCCTCGCCAAAATAATCCTTCATCACGTGACCGGTCTCCAGCGCCTCGATGGCATGCAGCCAACCCGGGGGCAGCTCACGCTCCGTCTTCCCCGCGGCGTTGCCGCTGGACGGCGGGGGTGGCTCGATCCGTCCGCTCAATCCGTGATGGATGCCCGCCAGGACCGCACCTGCGACCAGATAAGGATTGGCGTCGGCGCCGGCCACCCGATGCTCGATCCGGGTGGCCTCCGGGTCTCCAGCCGGGATGCGCAGAGCCACGGTGCGGTTGTTCAGACCCCAGGTCGGTGCCAGAGGCACAAAATTATCCGGCTGGAAACGGCGGTGGGAATTCGGGTTGGGCGCCATCAGGGCCAGGGATTCGTCCATGGTCGCGGCGAGGCCGCCGATGGCGTGGCGCATCGCCGTATTGGTCAGCGGGTCCGGGCCGGCAAATATGTTCTGTCCCTGTCCGTCCAGCAGGCTGACGTGCACGTGGGTGCCGCTGCCGGATTGATCGGCGTAGGGCTTGGCCATAAAGGTGGCTTCCATGCCCATGCTGCCTGCGGCCCGTTTGATGATCCGTTTGAGCAGTAAGGCATGATCGGCAGCGCGCAGAGCATCCGGCTGATGACCCAGATTGACCTCGTACTGGCCAGGCGCATATTCGGACACGGCGGTGTCCGCGGGCACGCCCTGGATATCGGCGATACGTGTGACCTCGTCCATGAACGCGTTGTAGTCATCGAGCTCGGCGATGCCGTAGACCTGGGTGGAGGACTCGCGCAGCCCGGTTACCGGCGAGCGCGGCGGCTGGGGCCGCCCGCGCTCGTCCCGACCCCGGTCCAGCAGATAGAATTCCAGCTCCAGCGCCACCACCGGCGTCAGGTCCAGGTCCGCGAATCGTCGGAGGATCCCGGTCAGGGCCACCCGCGGATCGGCGAAGAATGGCGCGCCCTGCTCGTCTTCCATGACCAGGAACACTTGTGCCCCGGCTCCGGCCCGCCAGCCCGTGCGGGTCAGGGTCCCGGCTACCGGCATGCAAACGTAGTCCGCGTCACCAGACTCGAATCCCAATCCGGTCTCCTCGACCGTTTTGCCGCAGGTGTCGAGCCCGAACACCGACGCCGGCAGACAGATGCCATTCTGATAGACCTTCTGCAGATTGTCCGCATCGATCCGCTTGCCCCGTACGATGCCGTTGCCGTCGGCGATCAGCAGATCGACGGTGTCGACATCCGGGTGTTGCTGCAGGAATGCCCGGGCCTCGCCCGGATCAGGTTGCGCCTGATACATACACGCTCCGATCGATGTTTAAAAAATTCCTCATTCCGGCGCAACGCCGGGCCCCGCACAGCCATGGGCCAGAACCTGTTTCTTGCCCGCTTGAACTGGCGCTGGACGGTAATATATGCTCGAGAATATCCGAAGATAAGCGACCTGAACAGCCGCCCGGAAGACCCGTCAACGGATGCCACTTTGGAGCAGGCCGCTTAAAATAATAGACATGCCACCATCACACCCCGTCATCGGCGTTTCGGCCTGCCGGCGCTTTCTGGAACCTCACCCGTTCCATATCGCCGGCGAGAAATATCTGACTGCATTGGCCAGCGCGGCCGGCGGCATCCCCCTCATCGTCCCAGCCCTGGGCACCGCGATCGAACTCGAGGCATTGGTCCGGCGCCTGGATGGTCTGCTGCTGACCGGCAGCCCCTCCATGGTGGAGCCGCATCGCTATGAAGGCACACCGAGTACGCCGGGCACCCTCCATGACCCCGACCGGGACGACACCACGCTTTCCCTGATCCCGGCGGTGGTCGAGGCGGGCATCCCCCTGTTCGCCATCTGTCGTGGCTACCAGGAGATGAACGTCGCCTTCGGCGGCTCTCTCCACCAGAGCCTGCCGGAGACGGGTCGCCACGGGATCCACGAGCCGGACGAATCGGAACCGCTGGAGATCCAGTACGGACCGAGCCACGAGGTCTCCCTGGTCGAAGACGGCCTGCTGCGGCGACTGGTCGGCCGCGACCGGATCACGGTCAATTCCATCCACACCCAGGGCGTGGATCGCCTGGGACGCCGTCTGGCGGTGGAAGCGGTAGCGGACGATGGGCTGGTCGAAGCCTTCACGGTCCCGGATGCGCACGGCTTCACCCTCGGCGTGCAATGGCACCCGGAGTGGAAAGTCACGGAAGACGAAGCATCCATGGCTTTATTCCGGGCCTTCGGCGAGGCCTGCAGCGAATACGCGCAAAGGCAGCACCATGCTTGATGACATCAGACGATGGCTGGAAGAACGCAATATCGACGAGGTCGAAGGCCTGGTCCCCGATACCGCCGGCACGGCCCGCGGCAAGATCATGCCGGCGGCCAAGTTCTGCAAGGAAGAAGGCATGCGCCTGCCCGAATCGCTGTTCCTGCAGACCGTGACCGGCGAGTATGCGGAGGGGCTCGCCGGCAATGTGGAACACGACATGGTATGCCGGCCGGACCCGGATACCATCCGGCCGGTGCCCTGGGCCTCGGATCCCACCGCACAATGCATCCACGACTGCTTCCACCACGATGGATCTCCGGTGGAGACCTCGCCCCGCTATGTCTTGCGGCGGATCCTGTCGCTATATGAGGAGGAAGGCTGGAAAGCGGTGGTAGCCCCGGAGGTCGAGTTCTTCCTGGTCAAACCCAACGTCGACCCGGACTACGAACTGGAACCGCCGGTGGGCCGTTCCGGGCGGCCGGAGACGGTGCGCCAGACCTTCAGCATCGACGCAGTCAACGAGTTCGATCCGCTGTTCGAGGACATGTACGATTTCTGCGAGGCTCAGGAACTGGAGATCGATACCCTGATCCACGAAGGTGGCGCCGCGCAGATGGAGGTCAACTTCATCCACGGCGACGCCCTCGCGCTGGCGGATCAGGTGTTTCTGTTCAAGCGGACCCTGCGCGAGACCGCTCATCGCCACAACATCTATTGCACCTTCATGGCCAAACCCATGGCCGGCGAACCGGGCAGCGCGCTGCACATCCATCAGAGCATCGTGGACGAGAAGACCGGGCGAAGCCTGTTCACCAACCGGCGCGGACGCGACAGCCGCCTCTTTCTGAATCATGTCGCCGGGCTGCAGCGATTCCTGCCGGCAGCGGTGCCGCTGGTTGCCCCCTATGTGAACTCCTATCGCCGTTTCACCCGCTATTACGCGGCGCCCATCAACGTCCACTGGGGCTACGACAACCGCACGGTCGGTCTGCGGGTGCCCGTCTCCGACCCCCAGGCCCGGCGCGTTGAGAACCGGATCGCCGGCGCCGACGTGAATCCTTATCTGGCGATCGCGACCTCCCTGGCCTGCGGATATCTGGGGATGAAACTCGGGCTCCGGCCGGGCAAACCGGTGGATGGAGACGCCTACAACCTTCCCTTCAGCCTGCCGCGGGATCTGGAGACGGGGATGGCGCGGCTGCGGGAGTGCGATGAGCTGGTCGAGGTGCTGGGCGAACAGTTCGTGGAGAGCTTCTGTGCGGTCAAGGAAGCGGAATACGAGACATTCTTCCAGGTGATCAGCCCGTGGGAGCGGGAATTCCTGCTCCTCAACGTTTGACGTGGAGACCCGGCCGACGATGCATCGAGGAGCGAGTCGATGACTGAACGCGCAGCTCTGGACACCGGACGCCTGCAGGCCATGGACGCGGCCCATTACCTGCATCCGTTCACGGACTTCAAACAGCTCAACCGCAAGGGCACCCGGGTCATCACCCGGGCCGAGGGCATCTATCTCTGGGATTCCGACGGCAACCGCATCCTCGACGGCATGGCCGGTCTGTGGTGCGTCAATCTCGGCTACGGCAGGCAGGAACTGGCGGATGCCGCCTACGCCCAGATGCTGGAGCTGCCCTATTACAACAGCTTCTTCCAGACCACCACGCCGGCGACCATCCAGCTGGCCGGTCTGTTGGCGGAAGTGACACCGGACGGTCTCGAGCACGTGTTCTTCACCGGCTCCGGTTCCGAGGCCAACGACACCGTGGTGCGGATGGTCCGCCATTACTGGGCATCCCGGGGCCAGCCCGACAAGACGATCCTGATCAGCCGCGAGAACGCCTATCACGGCAGCACCATGGCCGGAGCCAGTCTCGGCGGCATGAAACCCATGCATGCCCAGGGCGGTCTGCCCATCCCGGGCATCGTCCATATCGAACAACCCTACTGGTTCCAGAATGGC
Organism: Gammaproteobacteria bacterium; assembly: GCA_050122055.1. GTDB lineage: Bacteria > Pseudomonadota > Gammaproteobacteria > Steroidobacterales > XN24 > CAMYOC01. The sequence continues at coordinate 10,833 of JASFJM010000050.1, forward strand.
GCCGGCATGAGTCCGGAGGAATACGGGATCAAGGCCGCGAGAGCGCTGGAAACAAAGATCGACGAACTGGGCGAGGCCCGGGTCGCGGCTTTTATCGCCGAACCCATCCAGGGCGCCGGCGGCGTCATCATCCCGCCGGACAGCTACTGGCCGGAGATCAACCGGATCTGCCGGGAGCGGGAGATCCTGCTGGTGGCCGATGAAGTGATCTGCGGCTTCGGCCGCACCGGCAACTGGTTCGGGTCGCAAACCTACGACCTCGAACCCGACCTGATGCCCATCGCCAAGGGGATGAGTTCCGGCTACCTGCCGATCGGCGGCGTCATGGTGGCCGACCGGGTGGCCGAGGTACTGATCGAACGGGGCGGCGAATTCAATCACGGTTTTACCTACTCGGGCCATCCGACCTGCTGTGCGGTGGCCATCCGCAATATCGAGATCCTGCGGGACGAGCACGTCATCGAGCACGTCCGTGACGTGGCCGCGCCCCATCTGGCCAGACGCTGGGCGGAGCTGGCCGACCATCCTCTGGTCGGCGAGGCCCGCTGCAAGGGGCTGTTGGGTGCGCTCGAACTGGTGCGGGACAAGGCATCCGGCGAGCGCTTCCCGGAGCCGGGCAAGACCGGCACTATTTGTCGTGACATTTGCTTCGGAAATGGCATCATCATGAGAGCGGTTCGGGATACGATGATCATCTCGCCGCCGCTGGTGATCACGACGGATCAGATCGACGAACTGGTGGCGCTCGCTCACAAGTGTCTGGATCAGACCGCCATTGCGCTCGGCGTCGCTTGAGCGCCGGATCGGGAGACACAGCCACAGTCACGCGGCCGCGGGATCGGAAATCAAGAGGGCCAGGCCTCCGCAAGAGATGCCGGACGTTTTTCAGGAGAACCAGGGGAATGACAATGAATCCATTGCAACGTATTTATCGCGCCGCTCTGCTGGCCGCTGGTCTGGCCCTTGCGGTGGGCTGCGGGCAGAAAGCCGAGGAAGAAGCGGCACCGACAGCCGGTGCTGGAGGCGTGGCCATCGAGGTCGAAGCCGAGGAGCCCGTCCTCAACGTCTATAACTGGTCGGACTACATCGCCGAGGACACCATCGCCAATTTCGAGGAGCGCACCGGCATCACGGTCAATTACGATGTGTTCGACTCCAACGAAGTGGTGGAGGCCAAGCTGCTGGCCGGTAACACCGGCTACGACATCGTGGTGCCCTCGGCATCGTTCCTGGAGCGCCAGATCAAGGCCGGCGTATTCCAGAAGCTGGACCGGGACAAGCTCAGCAACTGGTCCAACCTGGATGAGGACATCATGGCCCGGGTCGCCCTGCACGATCCGGACAACCAGTATTCTGCGGTCTACATGTGGGGTACCACCGGGATCGGTTACAACGAAGGCAAGGTCGCCGAGGTGTTCCCGGAGGCACCCATGGACAGCTGGGCCACGCTGTTCGATCCCGAGGTGATCTCGAAGCTCTCGGAATGCGGTGTGACCCTGCTGGATGCGCCGACCGAGGTCGTCAGCGCCGTGCTCGCCTACCTGGGTCGCGACCCCAACAGCGAAACGGACGAAGACCTGGCGGCGGCCGAGGAAGTGCTGATGAGCATCCGGCCTCACATCCGCTATATCCATTCATCCCAGCAGATCAATGACCTCGCCAACGGCGAGATCTGCGTCGCCATGGGCTGGAGCGGCGACATGATGATCGCCGCCGATCGGGCCAGCGAAGCGGAGGGCGGCGTTGAGGTCGCCTACAGCATCCCCAAGGAAGGCACGGTGATCTGGTTCGACATGCTGGCGGTCCCGTCGGACGCGCCCCATCCGAACAATGCCCACCTGTTCATCAATTATCTGCTCGAGCCCGAGGTGATCGCGGCGGTGTCGAACTATGTGTTCTATGCCAATCCGAATGCGGCCTCGACGGAGTTCGTGGAGGCGGAGATCCTGGAAGACCCGGGTATCTATCCGCCCCCGGAAGTGAAGGCCAAGCTGTATCCGGATCTGGCCCACAGCGCCGAGTTCACCCGCAAACTGACCCGGACCTGGACCCGCTTCAAGACCGGCCAGTAACTGACCAAATCCGGGCGCGACGACCGGCATCCCCGCCGGCCGTCGCGCCCGATCGAGATGACCATGGCAGAACCCTCCCAGGCCCCCGCCGAATTCCAGCCGTGGCGTGACGCCGACGAGACGCCCTACGTCAGGATCGACAGGGTGACCAAGAAATTCGGCGACTTCGTCGCCGTCTACGAACTCGACCTGGATATCTACCGCAAGGAACTCTTCTGCCTGCTGGGCGCTTCCGGCTGCGGCAAGAGCACCCTGCTGCGGATGCTGGCCGGTTTCGAACAGCCGAGCAGCGGCCGCATCCTGATCGACGGCATCGACATGGCGGACATCCCGCCCTATGAACGGCCGGTCAACATGATGTTCCAGTCCTACGCCCTGTTCCCCCACATGAACGTGGAGCAGAACGTGGCCTTCGGCTTGAAACAGGGGAAACTGCCCGCAGCGGTCGTGCGCGAGCGGACCACCGAGATGCTGGAGTTGGTCAAGCTGGGGCAGTTCGCCAAACGCAAACCCCATCAGTTGTCCGGCGGCCAGCGCCAGCGGGTGGCACTGGCACGAAGCCTGGTCAAAAAGCCGAAGCTGCTGCTGCTGGACGAGCCGCTGGCGGCCCTGGACAAGAAGCTGCGCGAACACACCCAATTCGAGCTCATGAACATCCAGGAGCAGGTGGGCGTGACCTTCATCGTCGTCACCCACGACCAGCAGGAAGCAATGACCCTGGCTACCCGCATCGGGGTCA